>NZ_VFTM01000026.1:0-103503 GCF_006439555.1 Mesorhizobium sp. B3-1-6
ATCACGATCAGGTCGCCAAGCCGGTGCGTGGCGTTGGGCGCGCGGGGATCAGGCACCGCGCCAAAGTAGCTCTCAAGACAGGAAATGGCAGTCGCTCCTTCGCTCAACTGCCTCTCCAAAGAATCCTTTCTCAGCCTAAACTCAACCCCAAAAAACGCCATATGCGATTCCCCTGCCTGCCAGCCGGAGAAGTTTGAGACGCCGACATAGCGCAGCTTACCTTGGCGCACGAGGTCGTCCAGCGTCGACAGCACCTCCTCGACCGGTGTCGAGGCGTCGAAGGCATGGAGCTGCAAGAGGTCGATATAGTCGGTGCCGAGGCGCTTCAGCGCCACGTCGACGGAGCGGATCAGGCGCGACCGCGACGAGCCCCAGTCGGCCGGGCCGTCGCCCATCGGCAGGGACGTCTTGGTCGAGATCAGCACCGCGTCGCGGCGACCCTTGATGGCCTCGCCAAGCACCTCTTCCGAGGCGCCGTTCGAATAGACATCGGCCGTGTCGAAGAGATTGACGCCCGCCTCCAGGCAGATGTCGACCAGCCGGCGCGCCTCCTTGGCGTCGCTGTTGCCCCAGTGGCCGAAGAGCGGGCCGGAGCCGCCGAAGGTACCGGCGCCGAAGGAAAGCGCCGGCACTTTCAGGCCGGAGGCGCCGAGAGGTCGATAGTCCATGATTTTTCTCCTTGGGATGTCGAAGGCGGAATTCGGCCGCTCAGCCCTGCGCCGTGACCGGCTTGCCGATGGCGCGGCCGCGTTCGAGGCGCAGCGCCACGAGCACCACGCCGAGCGCGGCGAGCGGCACCAGGCCGGCAACGAGAGGGACGGCGCCGAGGCCGGGGCCGTGATCGATGACGAAGCCGCCGAGCCAGGCGCCGATGGCGTTGCCGAGATTGAAGGCGGCGATGTTGAAGGAAGACGCAAGGCCCTGGCCGGCGCCCTTGGCCTTCTCCAGCACCCACATCTGCAGCGGCGCGACGGTGGCGAAGGCGGCGGCGCCCAGCAGGCCGACGGCGACGACCGCCGCGACCGGCTGATGGATCGCCGCGGCCATGAGGAACAGCACCGCCGACAGCGCGACCAGAGTGCCAATAACCGTCGGCACCAAATGCCGGTCGGCGAGGCGTCCACCGAGCAGGTTGCCGGCGACCAGTCCGCCGCCGAAGACCAGCAGGATCGGCGACACGGCTCCCTCGGAAAAGCCGGTGACGCGGGTGAGGATCGGCGCCAGATAGGTGAAGGCGGCAAAGACGCCGACCCAGCTCAGCACCGTGGTCAAAAGGCCAAGCAGCACCGGCCGGCGGCCGAGCACGGCAAGCGTGCCTTCGGCGCTTTCCGCCTCGTCCGTGGCGGCCGGTTCGTCGCGCGGCACCAGCAATGCGATCACGGCGAAGGCGACGACGCCGACCAGCGTGACGGCGAGGAAGGCGGAGCGCCAGCCATAGGCCTGGCCGAGCCAGGTGCCAAACGGCACGCCGAGGATGTTGGCGACGGTGAGGCCGGTGAACATCAGCGCGATGGCCGAAGCCTTCCTGTTGGGCGCGACGAGGCTGGTCGCGACGACCGAGCCGACGCCGAAGAAGGAAGCGTGGGCGAAGGCGGTAAGCACACGCGCCGCCATCAGCGTCCAGTAGTCGGGCGCCAGCGCACAGGCGAGATTGCCGACGGTGAAGACAACCATCAGGGCAAGCAGCAGGGTCTTGCGCGGCAGACGGCCGGTCAAGGCGCCAAGCAGCGGCGCGCCGACGACGACGCCCAGCGCATAGCCGGAAATGAGCAGGCCCGCGGCCGAGATCGAGACGCCGAGATCGGCGCTGACATCGAGCAGCAGGCCCATGATGACGAATTCGGTGACGCCGATGCCGAAGGCGCCGGCGGTGAGGGCATAAAGAGCGAGAGGCATGGCTGCGGTCCGGTTGATCAGGAAGGGACGCCCAAAGTCCCGCGCCCCGGGCGGAAGATCGTGATCCGCCAAGCTGTGAACCAGCCTTGCGTCCGGCATATTTTCTGTGAAATAGATTCACGAATGGCGAGACCCGACATCAACCGCTCCGGCGAGATCGAGGTGTTCGTCCGCGTCGTCGAGGCGGGCAGCTTCTCGGCCGCGGCGCGGGCGCTGCGGATGACGCCGTCGGCGGTGAGCAAGCTGATCGCGCGGCTTGAGGCGCGGCTTGGCGCACGGCTCATCAGCCGCTCGACACGCAAGCTGCAGCTGACGCCGGAAGGGGCTGCCTTCCATGACAACGGCCTGCGCATCCTCGCCGATCTCGACTCGGCCGAGCGCGAAGCGGCGGCGGGTGCAGCGCCGCGAGGCCGGCTCAGGGTCAATTCCTATGTGCCGTTCGGCCAGCACCGGCTGATGCCGTTGTTGCCGCGCTTCCTGGAGAATTATCCCGAGATTTTCGTCGAAGCCGTGCTGACCGACAGTGTGATCGATCTTCTGGAAGAGCGCGCCGATGTCGCTATCCGCGCCGGGCCGCTACGCGAGTCACGCCTGGTTGCGCGCAAGCTCGGCCAGAGCCCGATGGTCCTGGTTGCGTCGCCTGCGTATCTTGAAGCACGCGGCACGCCACGCGCATTGTCCGACCTCGCTCGCCACAACATGCTGGCCTTCGGCTTCGCCAGGCATATCGAGGGCTGGCCCTTTGTCGATGCGACAGGCAAATCGATCATCATGCCGATTGTCGGAAACATGTCGCTCACCGACGGCGAAGCGATGCGGCGAACGACGCTGGCAGGAGCCGGCATAGCGCGGCTGGCGCGCTGGCATGTCGAGCCCGACATTGCCGCCGGACTGCTCGTGCCGTTGCTCGAGGAGTTCAATCCTGGCGACGAGGAGCCGACGCATGCCGTCTATGTCGGTCACGGCAAGCATCTGCCTGCCCGCGTCCGAGCCTTCCTCGACTTTCTCGCGGAGACCGTTCGTCTCTGAATGAGGAAAGAGGCGCGCGCCAATGGCACGCGGCTCTGACCTGTCTGCTCCAACGGAATTACGCCTTCGGCACGAACGGCGCCGGACGCCGGCCGGCGCCTTGCCGCTCCAGCATCCAGCCGGGATATTCGGCAGGCAGCGCGCTCACCTCATCGAGCCTGGCGAGGTCGTCGGCGTCGAGCTTCAAACCGGTCGCGGCAAGATTTTGCTCGAGTTGGTCCATGCGGCTGGCGCCAATGATGACGCTCATCACGAAAGGCTTTGCCAGGACATAGCCAAGCGCCACGGTGGCGACGCCGACATCGTGTTTTTTGGCAACCTCGCGCATGCCGGCGACCGCCGCCCAGGCGCGGTCCTCGTTGACCGGCGGGAAATTGAACGAAGCGCGGCGGCCCTCGCCGTTGCCCGGCGCGCCGGGACCGTATTTGCCGGAGAGCAGCCCGCCGGCCATCGGCGACCAGACCATCAGGCCGAGCTTCTCTTCGTTGATGAGCGGCACGATCTCGCGTTCGAGATCGCGGCCGGCGATCGAGTAATAGGATTGGATCGTCTCGAAGCGGGCAAAGCCCTTGCGCTCGGCAATGCCCAGCGCCTTGGCGATGCGCCAGGCCTGCCAGTTGGAGACGCCGACATAGCGGACCTTGCCGCTGGCGACGAGATCGTCGAGCGCGCGCAGCGTCTCGTCGATCGGCGTCACGGTGTCGGTGCCATGCAGCTGGTAGAGGTCGATATGATCGGTTTGCAGCCGCTCCAGGCTGCGGTCGACCGAATCCATGATGTGGCCGCGCGAGGAGCCGCGCTCGTTGGGCCCGTTGCCCATGGCGCCATGCACCTTGGTGGCGATGATGACGTCCGAACGCTTGACGCCGATGTCCTTGAGCGACTGTCCCAGCAGCTGCTCGGACTGGCCGAAGGAATAGACGTCGGCTGTGTCGAAGAAATTGACGCCGGCGGCGATCGAGCGGCCGACAATTTCATTGACGCCCTTCTGGTCGAGGCTGGCGATCAGGCCCCATTGGGCATTCTGGCCGGCGGCGCCGAAGGTCATTGTGCCGAGGCAGAGTTCGGAAACGAACAGGCCGGTGTTGCCAAGCTGGTTATAGCGCATGGTGAGCTTTCCCCAAGAAAAGGATTGAATGACATCGGGGAAATAGGAACGGACCGTTTCGTTTCAAGCGCGGGCGCAAAGAATATCGTCCGGTTGGCGGGTCGGTAACGAGATCGTGACGATTGCCAGGGCGCTCAGCTTTCCACCAAAGCGAGGATCGCGAAGGCAGTCATGCCGAATGCGACGGCGGCAAGGGGCAGCAGTATTTCGATCGTCGCCGTGCTGGCCTTCACGGGATGATCGCCAGTGTCGAACTCGCCTGCCATCCAGTCGGCGAGCGTCGTGGGTCTGCCGGCAGCGCTGATCCGGTGATGGCGCCAGACACGGCCGGCGATCGCCGGCAGCACGACCGACATGACGATGAATCCAGTTACGACGAACAGCAAATAGTCGTCGGCGCCGCTGCCCGCGAAGCCGATCCAGGCCGACAACGCATAGCAGGCCGCAAGTCCAATCATGGCGAAATAGACCCAGCGGTGCAGTCCGCGGGAGACTTGCCGGTTTTGCATGGTGTGCTGGCTGTGGCGTGTGGCGGTCATAGGGACCTCCTTTGCTATGAAAGGAGCCACTTGCTTCCTGTGCACGGAGCTAGCGCCAGGATTCTAGGCGACAATGCGGTGGTGTGACGCGGTCGGCCCAAGGAAAGGCCTACGCTTCCTTGAGGCGCTCCTTGCTACCGGCTGCCGAAGATCGCCGAGCCGACCCTGACGCTGGTCGCGCCGAAGGCGACGGCTGTTTCGTAGTCGCCGGACATGCCCATCGAACGCCTCGCGACAGCCGCTTCGCGAGCGAGCTTCTCCAGCAACGCGAAATGCGGGCCAGGATTCTCATCGGCCGGCGGGATACACATCAGGCCTTCGATGGCGAGGCCGTGCACGTCGCGGCAGCGCTTGACGAAGGCGACCGCGTCGCGCGGCTCGATGCCGGCCTTTTGTGGCTCGGAGCCGGTATTGACCTGGACGTACAGCTTCGGCGCGCGGCCTTGCCTGGCGATCTCCTTGGCAAGCTCCGCGGCGATCTTCTCGCGATCGACGGTCTCGATGACGTCGAAGAGAGCGACGGCTTCCTTGGCCTTGTTGGACTGCAGCGGGCCGATCAGATGCAGCTCCAGATCGGCAAATGCCTCTCTCAGCGCCGGCCATTTTCCCTGCGCTTCCTGCACGCGGTTCTCGCCGAAGACCCGGTGGCCTGCCTCGATGACGGGGCGGATGTCCTCGGCCGCGAAGGTCTTCGACACCGCCACGAGCGTGACGGCGCCGGCCGGGCGCTTCGCCTCGCGTTCGGCGCTCGCGATCCTCGCCTTGACCGCGTGAAGCTGCTCTACGGCGCTCGTCATGCCACTATCCTGCCCATAGTTTTAAAGCTCGCGCCGGCTCGCCGCAGTTGACGGGTCCGGCAATCCATGGTGAACACCGCGACGACATAGTCTCGGCTGCCGGCCTAGGCGTGTCGATATTCAGGTGATGCCGGCCTGCAAATGCCGGTTTCCTGCGCTTCCGGTGCTCACGTACTTTAAGTACGCTCCGCTCCGGTTCTCGGAACCCGCCATTTTCGGCTCGGCCTGACCTGAATATCAACACGCCTTAATCCAGCACCGCGCACCTGCTTTTAAGTGAAAAACATCCGATGGCAACCGAACGATACAATCCGCGCACCTCAGAGCCCAAATGGCAGAAGGCCTGGGCCGAAAAGAAGCTGTTCGAGGCCCGCAACGACGACCCGAAGCCGAAATATTACGTGCTCGAGATGTTCCCCTATCCGTCGGGCAAGATCCATATCGGCCACACCCGCAACTACACGATGGGCGACGTGGTGGCGCGCTACAAGCGCGCCAAGGGTTTCAACGTGCTGCACCCAATGGGCTGGGATGCGTTCGGCATGCCGGCCGAAAACGCCGCCATGCAAAACAAGGTCCACCCCAAGGACTGGACCTATGAAAACATCGCGGTCATGCGCGAGCAGCTCAAGATGATGGGCCTGTCGCTCGACTGGGCGCGCGAGTTCGCAACCTGCGACGTCGGCTATTACCATCGCCAGCAGATGCTGTTCCTCGACTTCGTCGAGAAGGGGCTGGTGACGCGCAAATCCTCCAAGGTCAACTGGGATCCGGAGGACATGACGGTGCTCGCCAACGAGCAGGTCATCGACGGCCGCGGCTGGCGCTCGGGCGCGCTGGTCGAGCAGCGCGAGCTGACGCAGTGGTTCTTCAAGATCACCGACTTCGCGCAGGACCTGCTGGACTCGCTCAACGGGCTCGAAGAGTGGCCGGAAAAGGTCAAGCTGATGCAGCACAACTGGATCGGCCGCTCGGAAGGGCTGCTGATCCGGTGGCCGCTGGCGGCGCCGGTCGGCGACATGAACGAACTGGAAGTATACACGACCCGGCCCGACACCATCTTCGGCGCCTCCTTCATGGCGGTCGCCGCCGACCATCCGCTGGCGAGAAAAGCCGCCGAGACCAATGTCGAGCTGGCCAAGTTCATCGACGAGGTCCGCCACATGGGCACCTCGGTGGCAGCGCTGGAGACGGCCGAGAAGAAGGGCTTCGACACCGGCATACGCGTCGTCCATCCGTTCGACGAGAACTGGACGCTGCCGGTCTATGTCGCCAATTTCGTGCTGATGGAATACGGCACCGGCGCCATTTTCGGCTGCCCGTCGGGCGACCAGCGCGACCTCGACTTCGCCAACAAATACGGCCTGCCGGTGATCCCGGTGGTGATGCCGGAAGACGCCGACGCAAAGACCTTCCAGATCATCGAGGAGGCCTATGTCGACGATGGCGTGATGATCAATTCGCGCTTCCTCGACGGCATGAAGCCGCAGAAGGCTTTCAACGAAGTCGCGAAGCTGTTGGAAGAAAAGACGATCGGCGGCCGGCCGATGGCGGAACGCAAGGTGAATTTCCGCCTGCGCGACTGGGGCATATCGCGCCAGCGCTACTGGGGCTGCCCGATCCCGATGATCCATTGCGAGCATTGCGGCGTCGTGCCGGTGCCGAAGGCCGACCTGCCGGTGAAGCTGCCCGACGACATCGAGTTCGACCGTCCGGGCAATCCGCTCGACCGGCACCCGACCTGGCGGCATGTGAAATGTCCGCAATGCGGCCGCGATGCGCGGCGCGAGACCGACACGATGGACACCTTCGTCGATTCGTCCTGGTATTTCGCGCGCTTCACCGCGCCCTGGGCGAACGAGCCGACCGAGCCGAAAGCGGCTGACGAATGGCTGGCGGTCGACCAGTATATCGGCGGCATCGAGCACGCGATCCTGCATCTGCTCTATTCGCGCTTCTTCACCCGCGCCATGCGCGAGACCGGTCACCTCGATCTGGCCGAGCCGTTCAAGGGCCTGTTCACGCAAGGCATGGTCGTGCACGAGACCTACCGCGTCGGCGGCCCGTCCAACAACGGACGCTGGCTGTCGCCAAGCGAGGTCAGGCTCGAGGACGTGGGCGGCAAGCGCCGCGCCGTCGAGATCGCCACCGGCGAGGAGGCGACGGTCGGCGCGCTGGAGAAGATGTCGAAGTCGAAGAAGAACACGGTGAGCCCCGAAGAGATCACCGACGGCTACGGCGCCGACACCGCGCGCTGGTTCATGCTGTCGGACTCGCCGCCGGAGCGCGACGTCGAATGGACCGACGACGGTGCGGCGGGCGCGCACCGCTTCGTGCAGCGCGTCTGGCGCCTGGTGCAGATCGCGGCCGAGCAGCTTGCCGGTGTGAAACCGGCGGCGGCGACGGATGGCGAGGCGGGCGCCGTGTCCAAGGCCGCGCACAAGATCCTGAAGGCGGTCGGCGACGATATCGAGAAGCTCGGCTTCAACCGGGCGATCGCGCGTATCTACGAGCTGGCCAACGCGCTGGCGACGCCGCTTGCCGACGTTGCCGAGGGCAAGGCCGATGCCCCGCTGAAAGGCGCCTGCCGCGAGGCGGTGGAGATCCTGGTGCATATTATCGCGCCCGTCATGCCGCATCTGGCGGAAGAGTGCTGGCAGGAACTCGGCGGCGGCGAGATGGTCGCCGAACGGCCCTGGCCGGTCTACGATCCTGCTCTGGTCGTCGACAACGAGATCGTGCTGCCGGTACAGGTCAACGGCAAGAAGCGGGGGGATTTGACAATTGCGCGCGACGCGGATCAAGGTGCCGTCGAAAAAGCGGTGCTGGCCCTCGACTTCGTGCAAAAAGCACTGGAAGGTAAGGCCCCGCGCAAGGTGATCATCGTGCCGCAGAGAATCGTCAATGTCGTTGCCTGATCCGGTGAAGTCAGAAGCGGCCCGCCTGCGCGGCCGCTTGGCGGTCTGCGGCATGGTCGCCGCGCTCGCGCTGGTCTCGGCCTGCACCGTGCGGCCGCTCTATTCCAACCAGCCGCTGTCGCCCGGATCGCGGCTCAGCGCGTCCGCCGAGCTCGGCTCGATCTCGATCAAGCCGGTCAATACCCGCTACGCGCAGCAGGTGCGCAACAATCTGATCTTCGCCTTCGGGCAAGGCTCGGGCGAGCCGGCCTCGCCGGCCTACACGCTCGATCTCGGCGTCACCGAGCTCGTCGAATCGGCGGCCATCGTGCAGGTGCAGACCCAGGAAGACGAGCCGACGGCGGGCACGGTCACGCTGACCGCCAATTACGTGCTGCGGGACACCGCGACCAACACGGTGATTGCCGTCGGCAAGCGCTCTATCCCGTCGTCCTTCGACCGGCCGCGCCAGGAATTCGCAGCCTACCGCGCGCAGATCGACGCGGAGAACCGCGCCGCGCGCGAATTGGCCGACCTTCTGCGGCTGTCGATCGCGCAGGACCTGGCCAAGCACGGCAAAAGGGCCTAGTTCCTCGCCGGGGATTGGCTGAAGCCTTCCGAACTTCGTCATCCTAGGGCGGAGCAGCCGCGAAGCGGCGTCGCGTAGACCCGAGGATCCATTCCGTTACCTCGGCC
Source organism: Mesorhizobium sp. B3-1-6 (assembly GCF_006439555.1). Taxonomy (NCBI): domain Bacteria; kingdom Pseudomonadati; phylum Pseudomonadota; class Alphaproteobacteria; order Hyphomicrobiales; family Phyllobacteriaceae; genus Mesorhizobium; species Mesorhizobium sp. B3-1-6. The sequence continues at coordinate 8,963 of NZ_VFTM01000026.1, forward strand.
CGAAGGTGCAGCGGAGCAGAATTTCTGCACCGTTGCGACGCTAGTATGTCACGGAATGGATCCTCGGGCCTGCGCGCGTCGCTTCGCTCCTTGCTCCGCCCGTGGATGACGATCGCGATAGGCGTCCCGGCCAATCGCCAAGGCATGTGACTTGCCAAGGCATAGACACTTTGCCACGAAAAAGGCCGGTTGCCGGCCTTCTTCGCTACTTTTTGCCTTGCGCAATTCCCAGACGGAAAATCGTTACATACTTTTCCTGGAACTGTTCCGGCCTCAGCCGATCTTCTGGCCGGTCTTGGCCCAGTCGGCGAGGAAGGCGGCGAGGCCCTTGTCGGTCAGCGGGTGATTGACCAACGCCTTCAGCGTCGCCGGCGGCGCGGTGACGATATCGGCGCCGATCAGGGCGGCCTGCTTGACGTGGTTCACCGTGCGCACCGAGGCGGTCAGGATCTCGGTCTTGAAATCGTAATTGTCGTAGATGGTGCGGATTTCCGAGATCAGCTCCATGCCGTCCGAGCCGGTGTCGTCGATGCGGCCGACGAAGGGCGAGATGAAGGAGGCGCCGGCCTTGGCGGCCAGCAACGCCTGGTTGGCCGAGAAGCAGAGCGTCACGTTGACCATGCGGTTCATCTCGGTGCGGATGGTCTTGCAAGCCTTCAGCCCGTCCAGCGTCAGCGGCACCTTGATGGCGATATTCGGCGCGATCTTGGCCAGCACCTTGGCTTCCGCCATCATGTCCTCGTACTCGGTCGCCACGACCTCGGCCGAAACCGGACCCTCGACGATGTCGCAGATCTGCTTGGTGACGTCGATGATCTTGCCACCCGATTTCAGGATCAGCGACGGGTTGGTGGTGACGCCGTCGAGCAGCCCAAGATCGTTGAGCTCCTTGATTTCCTTGATGTCAGCGGTGTCGACAAAAAATTTCATGGCGGTCTCCTTGGGGATTGCCGGGCGCCAGCCAGGCAGATGCGAGGGTCCCCTTTGATCTAGACCAAAGTCAGGGCAAGGTCACGCCTGATGATGGAAGATTCGCCCTTTGTCGCAGCCGCGCCCGTGCTGGTGCCGATGCCGGCCGAACGGCCCTACACCTATGCCGTGCCGCCGGGCATGCGCGTGGTGCCGGGCTCGATCGTGCGCGTGCCGCTCGGGCCGCGCCAAGTCGCGGGCATCGTCTGGGATGGCGCCGTCGAAACCGTCGATGCGAAGAAACTGCGGCCGATCGAGGAGGTGTTCGACTGCCCGCCGATCGATAGGGCGATGCGCCGCTTCGTCGACTGGATCGCGCAATACACGCTGTCGGCTCCCGGCATGGTGGCGCGCATGCTGCTCAGGGCCCCCGAGGCTTTCGACCCGGAGCAGTGGATCGAAGGGCTGCAGCGCACGCTGGCCGAACCGGACCGGTTGACGGATGCGCGCCGGCGCGTGCTGGAGACGGCCGAGGGCGGACTTGCCTGGACGCGCTCGGGGCTGGCGCATGCCGCGGGCGTGTCCTCGACCGTCATCGACGGGTTGCGGGCACAGGGCGTGTTCGAGACGGTGATGATCCCGCCGCGTCCGGTGGTGGCGGCGCCTGATACCAGCCATGCCGTGCCGGAGCTGATGCCGGACCAAAATGTTGCGGCGGAGAAGCTGCGCGCGGCAATCGCGGCCGATACTTTCAATGTCACCCTTCTCGACGGCGTCACCGGGTCGGGCAAGACGGAAGTCTATTTCGAGGCGGTGGCGGCTGCGCTCGACAAGGGCAGGCAGGTGCTGATCCTTTTGCCGGAAATCGCGCTTACCCACGCCTTCCTGGAACGCTTCCAGGATCGCTTCGGCGCCAAGCCGGCCGAGTGGCACTCCGACCTGCCGCCCCGGATGCGCGAACGCGTCTGGCGGCAGGTTGCGGAGGGCGGCGTGCGCGTCGTCGCCGGGGCGCGCTCGGCGCTGTTCCTGCCGTTCAAGGAACTCGGCCTGATCGTCGTCGACGAGGAGCACGATCCCGCCTACAAGCAGGAGGACCGCGTCTTCTACAATGCGCGCGACATGGCGGTGGTGCGCGGCCATATCGGTGCTTTCCCGGTCGTGCTCGCCTCGGCGACGCCGTCGGTGGAAAGCCGGGTCAACGCCGGCCAGGGCCGCTACGGCCGGGCGGTGCTGTCGTCGCGCTTCGCCGAGGCGGCGCTCCCCGACCTGAAGTCGATCGACATGCGGCGCTCGCCGCCGGCGCGCGGCGGTTTCCTGTCGCCGGTCTTGCTGGAGCAGATGCAGCGCACGCTGGAGAGGAAGGAGCAGTCGCTGCTCTTCCTCAACCGGCGCGGCTATGCGCCGCTGACGCTCTGCCGGGTCTGCGGCCATCGCTTCGGCTGCCCGGTCTGCTCGGCCTGGCTCGTCGAGCACCGGTTTCGCGGCCAACTCGTCTGCCATCATTGCGGCCATAATGAGCGGCGGCCCGAGGCATGCCCCGAATGCGGCACGCTCGACCATCTGGTGGCCTGCGGCCCCGGCGTCGAGCGCATCGCCGAGGAGGTGGTGGCGCATTTCCCCGAAGCCCGCACCATCGTGCTTTCGTCCGACCTTCTGGGCGGCGTGCGCCGTCTGCGGCTCGAACTCGAGGCCGTCGCCAATGGCGAGGCCGAGATCGTCATCGGCACGCAACTCGTCGCCAAGGGTCACAATTTCCCCGGCATGACGCTGGTCGGGGTGGTCGACGCCGATCTCGGGCTCGCCAATGGCGATCCGCGCGCCGCCGAGCGCACTTTCCAGCTGCTCAGCCAGGTGACGGGGCGCGCCGGCCGCACCGGCAAGAAGAGCCTCGGCCTCTTACAGACCTACCAGCCGGACCATCCGGTGATGCGGGCGATCGTCTCCGGCGATTCGGAAGCTTTTTACGAGCGCGAGATCGCCGAGCGCGAACGGGCGGCGCTGCCGCCCTTCGGACGGCTCGCCGGCATCATCGTCAGCGCCGCGACACGGGGCGAGGCGGAGAGCCATGCGCGGGGGTTAAGGCGCGCGGCGCCGCAGGCTTCCGACCTCTTCGTGCTCGGGCCGGCCGAAGCGCCGTTGTCGCTGATCGGCGGGCGTCACCGTTTCCGCCTGCTGATTCAGGGCGAGCGGCGCGCCGACATGCAAGGCTTCATCCGCGCCATGCTGGCCGACGGGCCGAAGCCGCGCGGCTCGGTCAGGGTGCAGGTCGACATCGACCCGCAGAGCTTTTTGTAAGAATGGGGTGACTAATCGTCGCTCGGCGGGTCTTGCAGTATATTCCAACACCAAACACCAAGCGCCTCAAAATGCCTGATGTTTGCAGTTATCACGGTGAGCTCGTTGGTTGCCGCCGTGGCCGCGATCAATATGTCTGCTAGACCGGGATTCTTCCCTTGTGCAGAGGCTGCCTCCTCCATTTGACCCGCCCTTCGCGCTATATCGGCATTGACCTCTAGAATCTGATCAGCGAAGTCTTCAATGGTTTCATTGAGCCAGGCAGTGAGACCCTCGGCGCGTTTTGTGGCCCCGGCGCGGGCCAGCTTGCATATGCCTTTCTCGATTTCAGTGATCGCTATAACCGGTATGAAGAGTGCCTGCTTTGCACCTTGGGTCACGATCCAGGTGGCGACGTCTTTTGCAAGCGGCGGCCTTCCAGGCGCGAATGCCGATAAGATGGAAGTATCCACGAGATAGCCGCTCAAAGGTCGATATCCCGCGACGGCGACTCATTCCTTTCAAACTCGATTCCTCCCGGATAGGTCAGAAGGAATTCCCCGAAATTTCGACGCTCGACCGGATAAAGCTTTTGCAAGTCTTCGACCGAAACGATGGCGGCTGCTGGCTTACCATGCTTTGTGATGATGGTGGGCTCGCCGCCCTCCGCGGCCTCGACGAGCGCCGAGAACCCTGCCTTGGCTTCCCGAACTTGCATTGTTTTCACAGCAACCTCCTTGTGGTCTCATGTAGTCATAATATAGGAATTGCTGAGGAAAGGACAGCGCTATCATGAAAACCCTCGGCCTCATCGGTGGCATGAGCTGGGAATCGACCGCGATCTATTACCGCCTGCTCAACGAGATCGTGCGTGAACGGCTCGGCGGCCTGCGCGCGGCGAAGCTGCTCCTGTGGTCGTTCGATTTCGCCGAGATCGCCGAACGGCAGCATGTCGGTGACTGGGAAGGCGCCGGCGTCCTTCTCGTTGAAGCCGCGCGCAGGCTGGAGGCGGGCGGCGCCGAGGGCCTGCTGATCTGCACCAACACCATGCACAAGCTCGCCGACGCGGTGCAGGCGGCCATATCGATCCCGCTTATCCATATCGCCGACGCCACGGCGCATGCCGTCGTCGATGCCAGCGTGAGGCGGCCGGCGCTGCTCGCGACGCGCTTCACCATGGAGCAGGATTTCTACAAGGGTCGGCTTGCCGACAAATACGGCCTCCAGCCGGTGGTGCCGGACCAGGCCGGCCGCGACATGGTGCACCGGGTGATCTATGACGAGCTTTGCCAGGGCGTCGTCAAAGGCGAATCGAAATCCGCCTATCTCGACGAAGTCGGCCGGATGCGGCGCACCGACGACGTGGACGGCGTCATCATGGGCTGCACCGAGATCACCATGCTGATCGGCCAGGGCGATTTCGACGTTCCGGTGTTCGACACGACGCGGATCCATGCCGAGGCCGCAGTCGATTTCGCGCTCGCTTGATGCGCTGTACCTAATGTGCCCGCCATCCTCTGGCGCGGTTTCATTCCCTCGCTAGAATGCCGGTGTTTCAGAACAAGAAATACGAGGGGGATTTTATGGACTTCGCGTTTCCGTGGCCCGCGAGCCAGGGTGAATGGCTGGCCTGGTCGAGCGCCGTCGTGACCCTGGCCCTCGGCCTGTTCCTGTTCCTGGCGCCGGGGCTTGCCTTTCGCGCGCTGCGCCTGCAGCCAAGGCCTGAGAAAGCGGCGGCGATCGCCGAAGGACGCGGCCGCATGTCGGGCTTCTATCTCGGCGTCAGCCTGTGCTGCATCCTCCTGGCGCAGCCGCTGCTTTACATGGCGCTGGGCTTCTCCTGGCTGTTCACCGCCTTCGGCAGGCTCTTGTCGATGATGTCGGACGGCGCCAACACCCCTTTCAACTGGGTTTCGATCGTGGTTGAATTGGCATTGGCGGCGCTGCCGCTGGCCTTTGCCTTCGGCTTCGTTCCGTGAATTCGACGCTTGAGCTTGGCCTTCGCCGCCTGATGCGACAAAAGTGCCTGAAAACCATGCCGGACGATGCATTGCGGTCTTAAAAAGCCTGTGCTAGACGGCAATCGACTTTCGACCGGGGATAGCGGAAGCCGCGCCTCCGTGCTTGGAAAAATGCAGTAAGGTCAAAGATTTAGCCAGAGTTTTCGCTCGCGCCAACAATCTGCGGCCTGTCAGACAAGAGAAAAGACGGTCCGTGGCCCAATCGTCATCGCCAATCTCAGCTGTCGCCGAACGCTACGCAGGCTCGCTGTTCGAGCTCGCGCTGCAGGACAATTCAGTCGCCAAGGTCGAGGCCGACCTCGGCGGCTTCGAGGCAATGCTCAATGACAGCGACGATCTCTCGCGGCTGATCAACAGCCCGGTGTTTTCCAGCGAGGACCAGGCAAAGGCCATTGCCGCCATCGCCGACAAGGCCAAGATCACCGGCCTGGTCGGCAATTTCCTGCGCGTCGTGGCCAAGAACCGCCGCCTGTTCGCGGTGCCCGGCATGATCAAGGCGTTCCGCCGGATCGCCGCCGACCATCGCGGCGAGACGTCCGCCGAGGTCACCTCGGCGCATGCGCTGACGACCGCGCAGCAGGATGAACTCAAGGCGGCGCTGAAAGGCATCGCCGGCAAGGACGTGGCCATCGCCATGACCGTCGACCCGTCGCTGCTCGGCGGGCTGATCGTCAAGATGGGCTCGCGCCAGATCGATACGTCGCTCAAAACCAAACTCAATTCGCTCAAGCTTGCACTGAAAGAGGTCGGCTGATGGACATCCGCGCCGCGGAAATTTCCGCAATTCTGAAAGACCAGATCAAGAATTTCGGCAAGGAGGCCGAGGTCTCCGAAGTCGGTCAGGTTCTGTCCGTCGGTGACGGCATCGCCCGCGTCTACGGCCTCGACAACGTCCAGGCCGGCGAGATGGTCGAGTTCCCGGGCGGCATCCGCGGCATGGCGCTGAACCTCGAAGCCGACAATGTCGGCGTCGTCATCTTCGGTGCCGACCGCGACATCAAGGAAGGCGACACCGTCAAGCGCACCGGCGCCATCGTCGACGCGCCTGTCGGCATGGGCCTGCTCGGCCGCGTCGTCGACGCGCTTGGCAATCCGATCGACGGCAAGGGCCCGATCAAGGCAACCGAACGCAAGCGTGTCGACGTCAAGGCGCCCGGCATCATCCCGCGCAAGTCGGTGCATGAGCCGATGTCGACCGGCCTCAAGGCCATCGACGCGCTGATCCCTGTCGGCCGCGGCCAGCGCGAGCTGGTCATCGGCGACCGCCAGACCGGCAAGACCGCCATCATCCTCGACACGATGCTGAACCAGAAGTCGGTGCACGACAACGGCCCCGAAAAGGAAAAGCTCTACTGCGTCTACGTCGCCGTCGGCCAGAAGCGCTCGACCGTCGCGCAGTTCGTCAAGGTGCTGGAAGAGCGCGGCGCGCTCGAATATTCGATCATCGTCGCCGCCACCGCGTCCGATCCGGCGCCGATGCAGTTCCTGGCGCCGTTCACCGCCTGCACCATGGGCGAATATTTCCGCGACAACGGCATGCATGCGCTGATCAGCTACGATGATCTGTCGAAGCAGGCCGTCGCCTACCGCCAGATGTCGCTCCTGCTGCGCCGCCCGCCGGGCCGCGAAGCCTATCCGGGCGACGTCTTCTACCTGCATTCGCGCCTGCTCGAGCGCGCCGCCAAGCTCAATGACGACAACGGCAACGGTTCGCTGACCGCGCTGCCGATCATCGAGACGCAGGCCAACGACGTGTCGGCCTACATCCCGACCAACGTGATCTCGATCACCGACGGCCAGATCTTCCTCGAGACCAACCTGTTCTTCCAGGGCATCCGCCCGGCGGTGAACGTCGGCCTGTCGGTGTCGCGCGTCGGCTCCTCGGCGCAGATCAAGGCGATGAAGCAGGTCGCCGGCTCCATCAAGGGCGAGCTCGCGCAGTATCGCGAAATGGCTGCCTTCGCGCAGTTCGGCTCCGACCTCGACGCGGCGACGCAGCGTCTGCTCAATCGCGGTTCGCGCCTGACCGAGTTGCTCAAGCAGCCGCAGTTCTCGCCGCTCAAGGTCGAGGAACAGGTCGCGGTGATCTTCGCCGGCGTCAACGGCTATCTCGACAAGCTGCCGCTGAACCAGGTCGGCAAGTTCGAGCATGGCCTGCTCAGCCACATGCGCTCGGCCGGCAAGGACGTGCTCGACGCTATCCGCAAGGAGAAGGCGCTGTCGGACGATTTGCGCGCCAAGCTCAAGGCCGAGATCGACGCCTTCGCCAAGACCTTCGCCTAACAACAAGCCGGACGCACGGGATCAGGTTTGAAGCATGCCTTCATTAAAAGACCTTCGTAACCGTATCGCCTCGGTCAAGGCGACGCAGAAGATCACCAAGGCGATGCAGATGGTCGCCGCGGCGAAGCTGCGTCGCGCGCAGGAAGCGGCGGAAGCGGCGCGCCCCTATTCCGAGCGCATGGGCGCGGTTCTGGCCAACATCACCCAGGCGATCGGCGGCGGCGGCGATGCCCCGGCGCTGATGACCGGCACCGGCAGGGACGATGTGCATCTGCTCATCGTCTGCACGGCCGAGCGCGGCCTGTGCGGCGGCTTCAACTCGCAGATCGCGCGCCTCGCCCGCGACCACATCCGCCGGCTTCTCGCCGACGGCAAGCAGGTGAAGATCATCTGCGTCGGCAAAAAGGGCTATGACATCCTGCGGCGCGATTACGCTTCGATGATCCTCGAACGCGTCGACCTGCGCGAGGTCAAGACACTCGGCTTCGTCAATGCCGATGCGATCGCGCGCAAGATCATCCACCTCTTCAACGAGGGCGGCTTCGACATCTGCACGCTGTTCTATTCGCAGTTCAAATCGGTGATCAGCCAGATCCCGACGGCGCAGCAGATCATCCCGGCGGCACAGGCTTCGGCCGTCGCCGAAACGGGCAACGGCGCCACCGCTGTCTACGAATACGAGCCGGAGCCGGGCGAGATCCTCTCCGACCTCATCCCGCGCAACATCGCCGTGCAGATCTTCCGCGCGCTTTTGGAAAACGCGGCCGGCGAGATGGGCGCCAAGATGAGCGCGATGGATAATGCGACGCGCAACGCCGGCGACATGATCAACAGGCTGTCGATCACCTACAACCGCCAGCGGCAGGCGCAGATCACCAAGGAACTGATCGAGATCATTTCGGGCGCCGAGGCGCTCTAATCGCGCGCCGCGCGGGACACCCGGCGGACGGCGTGAACAACGGATAGACGAAAAGGGCAAAGACGATGGCGAAAGCAGCTACCCCGAAGACCGCCGCCAAGGCGGCAGAGGTCCCCAAAGCGGCGACGAAGGCCGCTCCGGCCAAGAAGGCGGCCGCTCCGGCCAAGGCAGCAGCCCCCGCCAAGGCGGCAGCGACCGCCAACGCGCCGGCCTTTGCGGCCGAGCGCGTCGGCGCCGCCGGCAAGGTCCGCCAGGTCATCGGCGCCGTCGTCGACGTGCAGTTCGAAGATCACCTGCCGGCCATTCTGAACGCGCTTGAAACCGACAATGTCGGCAACCGCCTGGTGCTTGAGGTCGCCCAGCATCTCGGCGAGAACACCGTGCGCTGCATCGCCATGGACTCGACCGAAGGCCTGGTCCGGGGCCAGGACGTCTTCGACACCGGCGCGCCGATCTCGGTCCCGGTCGGCCCGGGCATGCTCGGCCGCATCATCAACGTCATCGGCGAGCCGGTCGACGAGGAAGGCCCAGTCGACGGCGTCGAACTGCGCTCCATCCATCAGCCGGCTCCGGCCTATGTCGACCAGTCGACGGAAGCGCAGATCCTGGTCACCGGCATCAAGGTCCTCGACCTGCTGGCGCCTTACGCCCGCGGCGGCAAGATCGGCTTGTTCGGCGGCGCCGGCGTCGGCAAGACCGTGCTGATCCAGGAACTGATCAACAACGTCGCCAAGGCGCATGGCGGCTTCTCGGTGTTCGCCGGCGTCGGCGAGCGCACCCGTGAAGGCAACGACCTCTATCACGAGTTCATCGAATCGGGCGTCAACAAGAAGGGCGGCGGCCAGGGCTCGAAGGCAGCACTTGTCTACGGCCAGATGAACGAGCCGCCGGGCGCGCGCGCCCGCGTCGGCCTGACCGGCCTCACCGTCGCCGAATATTTCCGCGACCAGGGCCAGGACGTGCTGTTCTTCGTCGACAACATCTTCCGCTTCACCCAGGCTGGCTCGGAAGTGTCGGCGCTGCTCGGCCGTATTCCTTCCGCCGTGGGTTACCAGCCGACGCTGGCCACTGACATGGGCGCGCTGCAGGAACGCATCACGACGACGACCAAGGGCTCGATCACCTCGGTGCAGGCCATCTACGTTCCGGCCGACGACTTGACCGACCCAGCGCCGGCGACATCGTTCGCCCACCTCGACGCCACCACCGTGCTGAACCGCGCGATCTCGGAAAAGGGCATCTATCCGGCCGTCGATCCGCTGGATTCCACCTCGCGCATGCTCGACCCGATGGTCGTCGGCGAGGAGCACTACCAGGTCGCCCGCCAGGTGCAGTCGATCCTGCAGCGCTACAAGTCGCTGCAGGACATCATCGCCATCCTGGGCATGGACGAGCTGTCGGAAGAGGACAAGCAGACCGTGGCCCGCGCCCGCAAGATCGAGCGCTTCCTGTCGCAGCCGTTCTTCGTCGCCGAAGTGTTCACCGGTTCGCCGGGCAAGCTGGTCGACCTCGCCGACACCATCAAGGGCTTCAAGGGCCTTTGCGCCGGCGACTACGATCACCTGCCGGAAGCCGCCTTCTACATGGTCGGCGGCATCGATGAGGCGGTCGAGAAGGCACAGCGCCTCGCGGCTGAAGCGGCATAGGAAAGCGAATAGGGAGTAGTGAGTAGTGAGTAGAGAATAGCGGTGTGATCCGGGCGGTTGCCTGCCTTCACTACTGACTACTCACTATTCCCTACCTGCTAAGTTTTACATGGCTGAAGCTTTCAAGTTCGAACTGGTCTCGCCGGAGCGGCTGCTCGTTTCCGAGCAGGTGGAGTCCGTGGTCATTCCGGGCGCCGAAGGCGAGATGACCGTGATGGCGCGGCATGCGCCGGTCATGACCACCATCAAGCCTGGCGTCGTCACGATAAAGACCGCGGGCGGCAAGGAAGAGCGCTTTGTCGTGTTCGGCGGTTTCGCCGACATCCTGCCTTCCGGCTGCACGCTTCTTGCCGAATCGGCGACGCATGTGAACGACATCGATCGCGCCGATCTGGCTCGCCGCATCCAGGAGGCCAAGGAAGACGCGGCCGACGCAAAGGACGACGAGAGCCGCAGCAAGGCGGAGCAGTTCCTCAGCCAGCTCACCACGCTGGAAGGCGCGCTGCTGCCGGCCTGACGACCCGAAGAGCGGTTCCCTATTGAGTGGTTTGTTGCGTAGGGTGCGCGTCGGCGATTTCAAATCTCATTGAGCTTTGTTACCCTCAGAGAACAAATTCCCGGGGGCGTTGTCGTGCTTGGCTTAGACCTTAAAACTTGGCTGGGGTTTGCTTTTGTCGGTGCGCTGGTATCGACCATTGGGTCGATTCTTGGCATCGTTATAAAGGAGTACTTCTTTTCCAGATCCTTTGAACTGTGGAAGCAAGATCGGGCTCTTGAGCAAATCTATCAAAAGTACCGTGATCCTCTGAGGCTCTCCGCGCGAGAACTCGGACACCGCCTAGTCGAAATCTGTGACACCTATCCCACGGTATTTCTATCGCAACGAGTCTTCGATTCACGGCCGTTGAGACAGGAAAGAAACAGTGACCAGGACCCGTATTACCAGCGTTACAAATTTGTCAGTACTCTGTATCGCCTCTGTGCGTTCTTGGGGTGGCTAGAGCTATATCGTCAAGAGCTTACGTTCTACCAAGCTTCGGGAAATCGACATACCGCCAAGGTTGACGAATCTTTGTCCGCTATAAGGTCCGCTTTTGCAGACGGACACATTAATACAGCTAGCGACTGGGATAGCTGGCGTGACACGCTTGTCTTTCGTGAAGAATTGCGCGCAATCGGGGAATCGATGATTGAGAGTAGAGGTTCGAACCGATCGGTTATAGGATATGGGTGCTTTGTCGACCTAATAAATAGCGACAACCTGAGTTCGACGAAGTCATGGTCGCTGGTTGTTCTCAACTTTTTGCTGAATTTGGAGGACGGCGGTAAGGATTTCAGGAAGATCCGACTACAGCGTATTCTCTGTCACGTTGTTGATTTTATCGGCCTTATTGACAAGCGCGGCCTTGATGAGCGGCTAAAAGGTGCTCGTAAGAAATGGAGCGCTGCCTGACGTTTCCTTCTAAGCGCGCCCTGCCGGAAACCATTGCTGGTCCTGCACCATGATCATTCGCTCTCCAAATCAAGTGCGGCGAAGGCAAGAGCCGGACCGCCCTGCTTGAAATGGACGAGATGTGTGGCGACAAATTCGATCAATTTCCGCCGTTCCGGGTGACCCTTGGCAAAGCCGGCGAGATCGAACACCGCCGCCGTCATTTCTGCCGTCGGCAGATTGCGGCCGAACAGGTCGCCGAGGGCGGCATCGAGCGGATCGGTGAAGTGGCCCTCGGGCAAAGTCTTGCCGCGAGCGGCGCAGGCGGCGATCCAGGCGGCGACAACCAGCGACAGATATTCAGGAAGCAGCCCGGCTTCCAGCCTCGCAAGGGCGGAGGCGACGATGCGTTGCGGCAGCTTCTGGCTGCCGTCATTGGCGATCTGCGCAGTGCGGTGGGCGAGCGCCGTGTTGGAAAAGCGCTCAGCGAGCTCGGCCGTATAGGCGCTTGTGTCGAGCCCGGCATCCTGCGGCAGGGTTGGAATGGCCTCGGCCCAGAGCCAGTCGACGAACTGCCGGATCGACGGATCGGCAAAGGCGCGATCGACGGTGGCGTGGCCGCTGAGCAGGCCGAGATAGGCGATGCCCGAATGCGCGCCGTTGAGCAGCCTCAGCTTCATGTCCTCGAACGGGCCGACATCCTCGACCATGGCGACGCCGAATTTCTCCCAGGCCGGCCGCCCGGCGGGAAAGCGGTCCTCGATCACCCATTGCCGGAACGGCTCGGTCATCACCGGCCACGCGTCATCGAGGCCGAGTTCGCCGGCGATGCGGGCGCGATCGGTATCCGTCGTCGCCGGCACGATGCGATCGACCATGCTTGACGGGAAGGCCACGTCGTCGGCGACATGGCGCGCGAGGTCGGCATCGCCCTGACGGGCGGCCCCGGCATCGCCCTGGCGGGCGAGCCGTAGATCCCGGAGCTTCGCATATTCGATCAACAGCCGGTGCAGCGTGGCGCCGTTGGCCGGCAGGTTGTCGCAGCAGAGCACGGTGAAGGGGGGTATGCCGGCGACGCGCCTGCGCGCGAGCGCCTCGGCCAGAAAGCCATGCGCCGTCTTCGGCGATCCGGGGTTGGCGAGGTCGTGGACAATATCGGGATGCGCGCTGTCGAGCGTGCCGTCGGCCGCCCTGAGATAGGCCTTTTCGGTGATGGTGAGTGTGACGATGCGGATGCGCGGATCGGTCAGCGCGGCGAGCACCGCGCCTGGGTCTTCCGGGGCGACGAGCAAGGACTGGATCGAGCCGACGACCTGCAGCCGTTCGCCGGCGCTGTCCCTGATTGCCAGCGTGTAGAGCCCGTCCTGCGGCTTGAGCGCATCGCGCGTGTCGGGACTGCGCAGCGAGACGCCGACGATGCCCCAATCGCTCTCGCCGTCCGCCAGGCAGGCATCGACATAGGCGGCCTGGTGGGCACGGTGAAAGGCGCCGACGCCAAGATGGACGATGCCGGGCGCGACGGACTTGCGGTCGTAGCGAGGCACCACAACTTCGGGCGGCAGCTCCGCAAGGGTAGCGTTGGACAGGCGGCCGCTCATGGAAGCCAGTCTCCGATCGGAAAACGACGGCAGCGACGTAACACCCACTGTCACCGTACACAATGGCCGTACTCATTTGGAAAGTCATCATACAACTGCATAATATTTGTATGTTGACATTATCTCTGACCGATCTACCAATAGCGAAGCCTGGGAGGAGCCGCGTGGCCGCATTGACCGATCCGGACCTGCTGTTCGCGCCGGAAACGCGATCATTGGCGCGCGACCTTTACGCGGGTGTGAAGGACCTGCCGATCGTCAGTCCGCACGGCCACACCGACCCGCGCTGGTACGCGCTCAACGAACCGTTTCCCGATCCGGCGCAGCTCTTGATCGTGCCGGACCATTACATTTTCCGCATGCTGTTCAGCCAAGGCGTGCGGCTGGAGGAGCTCGGCGTGCCGACGCTCGACGGTTCGCCGGTCGAGACCGACGGCCGGGCGATCTGGCGGCGCTTCGCCGAACATTATTATCTCTTCCGCGGCACGCCGACACGGCTCTGGCTCGACCATGTGTTCGAACATCTGTTCGGCATCGAGGAGCCGCTCACCGCGACCAGCGCCGACCGCATCTACGATACGATAGCCACGCTGCTCCAGCGCGACGACTATCGGCCGCGCGCGCTGTTCGAACGCTTCAACATCGAGGTGATCGCGACGACCGAAGGCGCGCTCGACGATCTCAAATGGCACCGGACGATCCGCGACAGCGGCTGGAACGGCCGTGTCGTCACCGCCTACCGGCCGGACGCCGTGGTCGATCCCGATTTCGAAGGGTTTGCTTCCAATCTCGATCGCCTCGGCGAGATCACCGGATGCAACACCGGAAGGTGGTCCGGCTATCTCGATGCGCATCGAAAGCGCCGCGCCTATTTCAAGGAATTCGGCGCGACCTCGTCCGATCACGGCCATCCGACGGCCGAGACCGCCAATCTTTCCGACGCGGCGGCCGAAGATCTGTTCAACCGCATCCGGAGCGGCTCCGAGGATGAGCGCGAGCGAAAACTGTTCCGAGCCCAGATGCTGACCGAGATGGCCAAGATGAGCCGCGACGACGCCCTGGTGATGCAGATCCATCCTGGATCATGGCGCAATCATTCGCCTTCTGTTTTCCAGAGATTCGGCCGCGACAAGGGCTTCGATATCCCGACCCGGACCGATTATGTGACGGCGCTGAAGCCGCTGCTCGACTGCGTCGGGCTGGAGCGCGACCTCACAATCATCCTGTTCACGCTCGACGAGACGAGCTATGCGCGCGAGCTTGCGCCGCTCGCCGGCGTCTATCCGGCGCTCAAGCTCGGGCCGGCCTGGTGGTTCCACGACAGCCCGGAAGGCATGCGCCGCTTCCGCGAGATGACCACCGAGACGGCCGGCTTCTACAACACCGTCGGCTTCAACGACGACACGCGCGCCTTTCCGTCGATCCCGGCGCGCCACGACGTCGCGCGGCGTGTCGACTGCGCCTTTCTGGCGCGGCTGGTCGCAGAGCATCGCCTCCGGGAGGAGGAGGCGCATGAGCTGGCGCGGGAGCTTGCCTACTCGCTTGCCAAGAAAGCGTACCGGCTCTGAGCCAGGGCATCCGTGATTTTTGAAGGGAGGAAAGAACATGTTGCGTATTTCGAGATTGCTGGCGGCGACATTCGCCATCGGGTCCTTGATGATCGGCACCGCGCGGGCCGAAACCGTCCTGCGCTCTTCGGACACGCATCCGGACGGCTATCCGACAGTCGAGGCGGTCAAATATATGGGCGAACTGATCAAGCAGCGCACCAACGGGCGCTATTCGATCGAGGTCTATCATTCGGCGCAACTCGGCGAGGAAAAGGACACGATCGAGCAGACCCAAGCCGGCGTCATCGACCTCGATCGCGTCTCCATGGGGCCGTTCAACGGCATTGTGCCGGAAACCGCTGTGCCGTCGTTGCCCTACATCTTCCGCTCGGTCGAGCATATGCGCCATGTCATGGACGGGCCGATCGGCGACGAGATCCTGAAGGCCTTCGAAGCGCATGACCTTGTCGGACTCGCTTTCTACGATTCCGGCGCGCGCTCCTTCTACAACACCAAGAAGGACATCGCCTCGATGGCAGACATGAAGGGCATGAAGTTCCGCGTCATCCAGTCGGACGTCTTTGTCGACATGGTGAACGCGCTCGGCGCCAACGCCACGCCGATGGCCTACGGCGAGGTCTATTCGGCGCTGCAGACCGGCGTCATCGACGGCGCCGAGAACAACTGGCCGAGCTTCGAATCCGCCAAGCACTACGAGGTCGCCAAGCACTACACGCTGGATCAGCACCAGATCGTGCCGGAGGTGCTGGTGATGTCGAAGGCAAGCTGGGACAAGCTCGCGCCGGAAGACCAGGCGATCGTGCGCCAGGCGGCCAAGGACAGCGTCGTCAAGATGCGCGAGCTGTGGGACGCGCAGGAAAAGAAGTCACGCGACATCGTCGAGAAGGCCGGCGTCAAGGTCAGCGAGATCGACAAGCAGCCGCTGATCGACGCCATGAAGCCGGTCTACGACAAATATCTGTCGACTCCCGAGCTCAAGGACCTCGCCGCCCGTATCCAGGCGACGAAATGACCGGGATGGGCAACGGGCCCGGTGGCACGGAGGTTTCCGCGCTGCCATCCAGCCGGTCGGGTCCGAAAGGGTTCTGGCTGCGGGTGGAACGGACCCTTTCCGGGCTTGCGCGGTTGGCGTTATGGGTAAGCGGCACCGGGCTGACGCTGATGACTGTCATCATCTTCTGGCAGGTTTTCTCGCGCTACATGCTGAACCGCTCGCCGAGCTGGACCGAATCCTCATCCGTGCTGCTCATGGGCTGGTTCATCTTTCTCGGCGCCGCCGTCGGCGTGCGCGAGCGCACGCATCTCGGCTTCGACGTGCTGCTCTATGTCTTGCCTGCCTCGGCCAAGGCGGTGCTGCGCAGCATTTCCGATCTCGTCGTGCTGGCCTTCGGCGCCGGCATGATCGTCTATGGCGTACAGCTGGCCAGGCTGACCTGGAACACAGTGATGCCATCGCTCGCCTTGCCTGGCGGCGTCAGTTTCCTGCCGGTCATCCTGGGTGGCGGGCTGGTCTGCCTGTTTTCACTCGAGCGGCTGGCGGGGCGCTTTGCCGGGCTGCCGGTCGATGCCGACATCTACGCAACCGGCGAGGAGCTTTGAACCATGGCGCTGATCGTGCTTTTCGGCACTTTCGTCTTCCTGCTGGTTATCGGCACGCCGATCGCGTTCTGCCTCGGCGTCGCCAGCTTCGCGACGATCCTCACGATCGGCCTGCCACCCGTCGTGGTGTTCCAGCGGCTCAATTCCGGCGTCAGCGTCTTTTCGCTGATGGCCATCCCGTTCTTCATCTTCGCCGGCGACCTTATGGTTCGCGGCGGCATCGCCGCCCGCCTGGTGGCATTGGCCGGGTCTCTGGTCGGCCATCTGCGCGGCGGTCTGGGCCAAGTCAACATTGCCGCGTCGACCATGTTCGGCGGTATTTCCGGTTCGGCGGTGGCCGATGCCTCAGCGGTCGGCGGGCTGATGATCCCGCAGATGAAGGCGCGCGGCTACGGCGTCGACTATGCCGTCAACATCACCTCAGTCGGCGCCATCATTGCGCTGCTGATCCCGCCGTCGCACAACATGATCATCTATTCGATCTCCGCCGGCGGCCGCATCTCGATCGCGGATCTGTTCACCGCTGGCGTTCTGCCGGGGCTGTTGCTGGCCTTGTCACTGATGGTCACCGCCTATCTGGTGGCAAGCCGGCGCGGCTATCCGACGGAACCGTTTGCCGGTTTCGGCCGGGCCTTGCAGTTGCTTGTCGCCGCCATTCCCGGGCTGATCCTGATCGGCATCATCTTTGGCGGCGTCCGATCCGGTATCTTCACCGCCACCGAAAGCTCGTGCATTGCCATCGTCTATGCTTTCCTGGTGACATTGATCATCTACCGGTCGATGAGCTGGAACGATTTCGTCACCGCGACCACCGCGGCGGTGCGCACGACAGCGATGGTGCTGATGATTATCGGCTGCGCCGCGGCCTTCGGCTGGCTGCTGGCCTATCTCCGGGTCCCGGCAGCGCTTGTCGCGTTTTTGCAGTCCGTGTCCGACAACAAGCTGGTCATACTGCTTCTGATCAATGTCGTCCTGCTTATCCTCGGCACATTCATGGACATGTCGCCGCTCATCATTATCACCACGCCCATCTTCCTGCCGGTGGTCATGGCCTATGGCGTCGATCCCGTGCATTTCGGCGTCATCCTGATCCTCAATCTCGGCATCGGCCTTTGCACGCCGCCGGTCGGCGCGGTGCTGTTCGTCAGTTGCGCCATCGGTCGCATTCCCATCTGGACGGCAATGCGCTCGATCTGGCCGTTCTATGGAGCGGCCTTCGCGGTGCTGATGCTTGTCACCTACATACCGGAAATCTCATTGTGGCTGCCGAGCCTGTTCCATTAGGAGGGCACCACGTGTCCCAAACAGTTGCCGACCTCAGGGTCGAACGCAAGCCGAAGCTGTCGGAGACAGTGGTCGCGGCGATCCGCAAGCAGCTCTTGGCAGGCGAGGTTCCGCCCGGACAGAAGCTGCCAACCGAAGGCCAGCTGACGGAGACTTTCGGCGTCAGCCGCACGGTCATCCGCGAGGCGCTGGCCAAGCTTGCCGCCGATGGCATGGTCGAAGCGCGGCAAGGCGCCGGCGTCTTCGTCAGCGAGCACATCTCGACGACCTTCGGCGTTTTGGCCGCCGACATGGGAGCCAAGGATTCGGTCGCGCTCAACGTGCTCGAGGTCCGCCTCGCGATCGAGATCGAATCGGCGGGCCTAGCCGCCATCCGACGCAACGCCGCCCAGGAGGCCGCGATCCAGGAGGCCTTCTTCGAGTTCGAGCGGCTGCTGCTCGCCAGCCAGCCGACCGGCCCGGCCGACCTCGCCTTCCACCGCACGATCGCCAGCGCCACCAACAACCCGTTCTATGTCGAGATGCTCGATGTGCTGGGACGCCGCGCCATTCCCTGCGACGTGACCTCGCCCTGGTCGACAGAGCTCGTCCAGTCGGACGAGTACCAGCGCGGCCTGCAGCGCGAGCACCTCGTCATCCTCAATGCGATCTCGGCGGGCGATGCCGAGGCCGCGCGCGAGGCGATGCGCACGCATCTGACCCGCAGCCAGCAGCGCTACCGCGAGCGGCTGCAGGCCAGACAGGCCTATTATGCCAATTCGCTGAAAGCGGCATCGACCGAGTGACCGTCAGACAAGGCCTAGAAATGGACCAGACACACACCGAATTTTCCTCGCGCTTCGCCATCGATCCTATCGCCGCCGCGGCCATGGGGACCGACGAGCTGCGCCACCATTTCCACGTCGAGGGGCTTTTCCAGCCGGGCCTTGTCAGCCTGACCTACACGCATTACGACCGCATGATCGTCGGCGGCGCCATGCCGGTCGACAAAATCCTGCCGCTCGAGGCGATCAAGCCGACCGGAACCAAGGCTTTCCTCGACCGCCGCGAACTGATCGCCGTCAACATCGGCGGCGCGGGGACCGTCATGGCCGACGGCCTGCCTTACGAATTGGCGGTGCGCGACATGGTCTATCTCGGCATGGGCACTGAGCAGGTGTCGTTCGCCTCGGCGGAGCCCGATAAGCCGGCAAAATTCTACCTGCTGAGCGCGCCGGCGCATCGGACCTATCCCAGCCAGTTGATCCGCATCGGCGACGCCAGGCGGCTCGACCTCGGCAGCCAGGCGACCAGCAACGAACGCTCGATCTTCCAGTTCATCCACGCCGACGGCGTCAAGACCTGCCAGCTCGTCGTCGGCATGACGCAATTGGCGCCTGGATCGGTGTGGAACACCATGCCCTGCCATGTGCATGACCGGCGCATGGAAGCCTATCTCTATTTCGATCTGCCGGAAGGGCAGCGCGTCTTCCACTTCATGGGCGAACCGGACGAGACGCGCCACATCGTCATGCGCAGCGAGGAGGCGGTGCTGTCGCCGGGCTGGTCGATCCATTCGGGCGCCGGCACATCCAACTACGCCTTCATCTGGGCGATGGCCGGCGACAATGTCGACTATACCGACGTCGACCAGGTGGCGATGGATCAATTGCGGTGAGCGATCTTTCCGCCTTCAGCCTCACGGGCAAGCGCATCCTGGTCACCGGCGCCAACACCGGCATCGGGCAAGGCATCGCCGTGTCGGTCGCGCGCGCCGGCGGCGTGGTCGTCGGCGCAGGCCGCTCGGCGATGGACGAGACGGCCGGGAAGGTCGCTGCGGCGGGTGGCAGCTTCGAAGCGGTACGGGCCGATCTCGGCGATCCGGCCGAGGCAGTTGCGATGCTCGACCGCGTCTGGGGCGAGAGCGGCCCGCTGGACGGCCTCGTCAACAATGCCGGCATCATCCGGCGCGCCGACGCGGTCGACCTCAGCGAAGCCGACTGGGACGAGGTGATGGACGTCAATTTGAAGACGGTCTTTCGCCTCTGCCAGGGTTTCGCGAGGCGCGTGCTTGCCGAGCCGGGGCGGCGCGGCAAGATCGTCAACATAGGCTCGGTGCTGAGCTTCCAGGGCGGCATCCGCGTTGCCTCCTACACGGCCTCGAAGCACGGCGTGCTCGGCCTCACAAGGCTGCTCGCCTGCGAATGGGCGGCAAAAGGCATCAACGTCAACGGCATCGCGCCGGGCTATATCGAGACCAACAACACCGAAGCCTTGCGCGCCGATCCCGACCGCAGCGCCGCGATCCTCGGGCGCATCCCGGCCGGACGCTGGGGCCAGCCCACCGATATCGGTGACGTGGCGGTGTTCCTGCTCGCGCCGGCGTCGGACTACGTGCACGGCGCGGTCATGCCTGTCGATGGCGGCTGGCTGGCGCGATGACAGTTTCCTGCTCCTTTCGAATGGACGTTGAGTGATGACCGATATCTTTTCCCATGTAGGCGAAAAGGCCTGGGAGCCGACGCCGGACGGCAACAGGCGACGCGTGCTGGTGCACACCGATGAGTTGATGATGGTCGAGTTCGCCTTCGACAAGGGCGGCATCGGCGCGCTGCATTCGCATCCGCACGTCCAGGCAAGCTATGTCGCCGAGGGCCGCTTCGAGGTCACCATCGACGGCCGATCGGAGATCCTCGAACCAGGAGGCAGCTTCATCGTGCCGTCCAATCTCGTGCATGGCGTCAAGGCGCTGGAGGCCGGGCGGCTGGTCGACAGTTTTGCGCCCTGCCGAGCCGATTTCCTGGGCTAGATCGTGATGGCGTTTCGTTGAATCGCCGTCACGATCTAACTCTTTGCTGGAGCATGATCTTTCTCCGAAAACCGGTTCCCACTTTTCGGGATCATGCTCTAGAGCGTTTCAGCGTTTCACGGAAACGCCGGACTGCACCGGAGCGGCTTCACGCCTTTCCGGCACCGGCGCGGCCGCCGCGTGGTCGCGGCAGCCTGCCGCGAGCAGGCGATGCGCGGCATCGAGTATGGCCTCGACCGGCGTGTCGGCGACATTGGCCGAACGGCCTCGCCTGGGCGCCGTGACGACCTCGACCGTATTCGAAAGCGGCCGCCAGCGCTCCATATTGGCGCCGTTGTTGACGATCACCGCCGGCGTCATGACGGTGGCCATGAGATGCGCCAGCCCGCCCTCCATGCCGATATAGGCGACCGCCATCTCGCCCAGCGCCAGCAGGAGATCGTCGAAGCCTGCGACGTCCGGCGCGAGTTCCGGGCTGGCCACTTGGAGGCGGCTTTCCCTTGCGACCAGAGCCTGCGGGGTCGGTCCGCTGCCGGGGGTCGCCAGATACAGCACCCGGTAGCCGGCACCGATGAGATTGCCGGCGACGGCCACCACTTGATTTTCGCTCATGCACTTCCTGCCCTGGGCATTGCCGCCAAGCAGGACGAGCGGACGCCCGCAACCGTCCCGCAACTGGCGCGCCCGCGCGCGGGCGGCGTCCGGAACATCGAGCCTGTGATCGAAAGGCAGATGCCGGCCCGCCAGGCGCTCGATGAGCCGGTGATAGCGCCAGGCATTGTGTTCCGGCCGCAGCGTCAATCGCGTGCCCCAGCGCAGCGACAGAAGATGGCCGGCAAAATTCGCTTCATAGCGGATGCCCCGGCCCGCGAGTTGCAGAGCCGTGAGCATCAGGCCCGGCACGCCGGTCCGCAGATCGACGACGATGGCCCTCCGGCCGCGCGGCGCGAATTCGGCGAGGATGGCGGAAAGCGGCGTCTTCGTCCTGAAGTCATCGACGAGATGCGCGACATGCTTGCGCAACGCCTGCGAGAGCGATGAACCGCGCATGGCGCCGTAGACGATATGGCTTTGCGGAAAGGCCGTTCTTGCCGCACGCAGGGCCGGAATCCGCAGCAGGCCGTCGCCAAGCGCGTCGTTGCGGGCATAGAAGATCAGCATGGGCGCGGACGAATCCATCGTGACGGCGAATTCCATTGATGTGTGATGCCGCAGAAGCTGGATCGCAAGAATTCTTGCAAGAAAAATCAGCACCCCCGGCTGAAATCCCGCAAGAACATGCCTGGTTTCTTGTATAAGGAAAAGCTTGGCTTTGTCATCCCGCCGGCGGGGACCGGGTTGGCGATGTCAGGCTCGACATGGCCCGGGGGTTCCGGCTTCAAACAAGGCTATTTCGGCCAATGAACCGAGGGCGGCTGGGGCAAGTCGTTCCACGCGATGGGGGTGGATATGCCAAAACTCGGGGCGGCCGTCGGTTTTCTGATGGTCCGGTCAAGCAGGGAGCTTGATCGCCTTGTGACGGCCGTCAAAATTCGCTGGCGGTCGAGGCCGAATGCGTGGGCCGCGCGGGCCAACAAGATATTCATAGCCGGGTGCGCGCGCAGCGGAACGACCCTGACGCAACGCATCATGAAAAGCTTCGAGGACACTTTCGTCTGGCCGCCCGAGGCGCGGCACACGAAATTCTATCTGCTGGACCGCCGGGAAAACAATCTGGTCGTCAAGCGCGATTCCCGGGCCTTCGCCCACCTTGCAAAATTGCCTGCCGACATCGGTCTCGTCTATTGCGTTCGACATCCTTTGGATGTGCTCACCAGCGTGCATCCGCAGACCATGGGGGAACGTCGATTTCACACCACGGCGGACCGCTGGGTGCTGGAATACGCGCTGCTGAGCCTGAGAAAGGCGCAGCCGGCGCGCGATATTCTCTACGTGCGCTACGAAGACACGATCGCCGGCCCGGACGCCGTGCAGCGAATCGCAGATCGGTTCGGGCTCCGCCCGAGAGTGCCGGTGACCGGGGACGGGCAGCGCCCTATCCACGCGCGCTCGCTGCGCAAGTGGGAGCGCAACGAAGACTATCGCGCCTATCTTCAAGGTCAGCTGTCACCGGCCGTTCTTGGACCCATGCATGCCTTCTGTCGCGAATTCGGCTACGACATGCCTGCCTGGACCGGCGCTACCGGGTGAAGCATTTCAGCGCTGCTGCAGCGCCAGGCGTATGCCGAGCGCGCAATAGATGCCGCCGACCGCCTTGCCCTGCCATTTCAGCACTGCCGGATTGCGGCGCAGTAAGGAACCCAGGCCGCCCGCGCTGACGGCGAAGACGACCGTGCTGAAGAGCCCGAGCAGGACAAAGATGATGCCCAGCGTCATCAGCTGCAGCACCACGAAACCGGATTGCGGGTGCACGAATTGCGGCAGGAAGGCCAGGAAGAACAGCGCGGTCTTCGGATTGAGCACTTCGGTCAGGATCGCCTGCCGGAAGGCCCTGCCCGCCGAGACGGGCAACGACCTAGCCGACGGATCGGCTGGCGCCTTTTCGAAAATGGCGCGGATGCCGAGGTAAACGAGATAGGCCGCGCCGATATATTTGACGATGCTGAACAGCGTCGCCGAAGCGGCGATGACGGCCGAGATGCCGACGATGGCCATGATGGTGTGGATCACATCGCCTGCGGCGACGCCGGCGCCGGTGGCGATGCCGACCTTCGTGCCCGAACTCGTCGCCCGCGCGACCGTGAGCAGCGTCGCCGGCCCCGGGACGAGGACGAAGCCGAACACGACCGCGATATAGGTGATGAGCGTGACGGGGTCGATCATGCGAGGGTTCCTTTGCGCCAGCCGCCGCCCTTCATCGGGCGGCCTGGCGTCATAGCACCGCAGAACGGGCCGGCGAAACTCCGGCGGCGATGCCGGCGTCGCCGCGAAGCGGAACGGCCTGGCGGCCCGTCAGGCTTCGACGATTTCATCACAGCGTCCTCGCCTTGGCGGTGCGTGTTCGGGCAGGCCCAGGCTTTGGCTTCCGTTTTAACGCACGCCGTTGTATCGAAACGACAAGGCCGAACGATGCCGGACCGGCCATCGCCAAGGCGCCTGCCGCGCGCGGCGGCGGCAGGATCAATCCTTGAAGGGGGCTGGCTTGGAAGAGCAAGCGACACGTGACACCCAGCGAAACCGGGCTGGAACGTGCAGGCTCCACAACAGGCTGGCTGGTCGTCGGAACGGAACCGGCGACCGGAAGCAGCCCGCCGCATGATCGCGCAACCCGTTCTCACCGCAAGGCGGCATGGGCTCATCGTGACGCCGGACATGTTGCCCGGCGGCGATGGGATCAACATCAACGGACCGTCGCTGATCGGCATGCCCGACTGGGCGCCCGGGCGGCTCGGCGCCTATTATCTCTATTTCGCCGACCACAATGGCTCCTATATCCGCCTCGCTCACGCGGATTCGATCGAGGGTCCGTGGCGCATCCATCCCGGCGGGGTGCTGTCGCTCGATCAATGCCCCTTCATCGAAGGCCACATCGCGTCTCCCGACGTTCACGTCGATCAGCGCCGGCGTCGCTTCATCATGTATTTTCATGGACCGGCAAAAGGCAGGGAAGGCCAGATGAGCTTTGCCGCGACATCCGGTGACGGCCTTCATTTCAATCCGCTTTCCGAGCCGCTCGGGCCTTCCTATGCCCGGTTCTTCCACCACGGCCAATGGTGGTACGGTCTTCTCGGGACAGGGGCCGTCACCGTCTTCCGCTCCAGGACCGGCATCTCCGATTTCGAACGGGGCCCGGCCGTTCTTCACGGCATGAACCGTCTCCCCGTCCCACGGCATCTGGCGCTGCAGAAATCCGGTCGCTGGCTGCGGGTCTATTACACGCGCAGGGGCGACGCGCCGGAACGGATCCTTCACGGCACGATCGATCTCGCCGAGGACTGGCGAAACTGGACGGTGCGGGGTGAGACCGAACTGCTGCGGCCGCAGATGGATTTCGAAGGGGCGGGCTTGCCGGTCCGTCACAGCCGGGAAGGCCCTGCCAAGGGCAGGGAGAACGCGTTGCGCGACCCCGCCATTTTCGAAGAGGACGGGCGAAGCTGGCTGCTCTACGCCGTCGCCGGGGAGAGCGGCATCGCCTTGGCCGAGATCATTTCGAGGGACGTTCCTGCCAAAGCAGTCCGGACGCCGGCGACCACTCTGCGGCGTGGCGCAAGACGGCTGTTCTGGCGCTTGCGCAAGGCTGCGCCCTGGCTGCCCTCGGCAATGACGTCTCGCAAAAGAATCTTCATTGCCGGCTGTGCCCGCAGCGGAACCACGCTCAGCCGTCGCTTGATGGGGTGCTTCGACGATATCTATGTCCATGCGGACGAAGCGCCCTACCGGACGCTGCTCGAACTGGATCGGCCCGAATTCAATCTGGTCGTCAAACGCACCTATGAGAGCCATAAGGACATCGAGCATTTGCCGGACTCGATCGGGTTGATCTATTGCGTGCGGCATCCTTTCGACGTGCTCACCAGCTCTCATCCCGAGACTGTGAACGAGCGGCGCTTTCATGTAACGACCGAGCGCTGGGAGGCGGAGTATGACGGATTGATGCGCCTTAGAAAAGCTCAGCCTGAAAGAGCCGTTTTCCATCTGCGCTACGAGGACTTGATCGCTGAACCCGATATCGTCCAGGGCAGGATCGCTCGGTCGTTCGGTCTTTCACCGGTCACTCTGTACAGCCGGGATGCGGACAATCCGATACGGCCGACGTCGCTGAAAAAATGGGAGCGCAATGAAGAATTCCGGACCTATCTGCACGGGCTGCCGGCGGCGTTCCTCGCCCGCGTGGAAAGCTTCTGCCGCGAATTTGGCTACGACATGCCGGCCGACGCCTTGAACGCGGGAACGGCGCGGTGATGCCGGCACAGGCAGCGGGCCTGCGGGCCGAGGACCACAAGCGGCGCGTCCTGAAGGATGTGTTCGGCTTCGACGATTTTCGCCCGGGGCAGGCGAGCGTGATCGAGGCGTTGCTGGCCGGGCGCCATGTGCTGGCGGTCATGCCGACGGGCGCCGGCAAGTCGCTCTGCTACCAGGTTCCGGCGCTGGTCAAGGGCGGGCTCACCATCGTGGTGTCGCCGCTGGTGGCGCTGATGCAGGACCAGGTCGCCGCCTTGCGCCTTGCCGGGGTGGCCGCCGACACCATCAATTCCTCGCTCGACCGCGACGCCAATGTCGCGGCCTGGCGCCGCGTCGCGTCCGGACAGACGCGGCTGCTCTATATGGCGCCGGAGCGGCTGATGACGGAGCGGATGCTCGAAGCCCTGTCCCGGCTCGATATCGGCCTGATCGCCATCGACGAGGCGCATTGCATCTCGCAGTGGGGCCCGGCCTTCCGGCGCGAATATGAGGACCTGTCGCGGCTGCGCGGGCTGTTTCCGCAAGCGCCCATCATCGCGCTGACGGCGACGGCGGACGAGGCTACCCGCGCCGACATCGAAGCGCGGCTGTTTGCCGGGCGGGCCGAGACCCTGGTGCTGGGCTTCGACCGGCCCAACATCAAGCTGGCGATAGAGCCCAAGCAGGACAGCAAGCGCCAGCTGCTGCGCTTCATCGAGCGCCACCAGGGCAAGAGCGGCATCATCTATTGCCTGTCGCGCCGCAAGACGGAGGAAATGGCGGCCTTCCTGGACAAGAACGGCGTGCGCGCGCTCGCCTATCATGCCGGCATGAGCAAGGACGCGCGGGAGGCGAACCAGAACGCGTTCATGAGCCTCTCCGGCGTCGTCATGGTGGCGACCATCGCCTTTGGCATGGGCATCGACAAGCCCGATGTCGCCTATGTCTTCCACACCGACCTGCCCGGCAGCCTGGAGGCGTATTACCAGGAGATCGGCCGTGCCGGACGCGACGGCCGGTCGGCGGAAGCCCACATGCTCTACGGTGCCGGCGACATCCGCACGCGGCGGATGTTCATCGACGACGAGGACACCTCGCCTGAGCACAAAAGACGTGCGCATCGCCGGCTCGACATGCTGATCGGCTATTGCGAGACGGCGCAGTGCCGGCGCCAGGTGCTGCTCGGCTATTTCGGCGAGGAGGCGCAGGCCTGCGGCAATTGCGACAACTGCCTCGACCAGGCGCCGCGCGCCGATGGCGGGACGGAGGCGCGGATCATCCTCGCGGCGGTCGCGCAGAGCGGCGAGCGCTTCGGCGCCGCCCATGTCATCGACATCCTGCTCGGCCATGAGACCGAAAAGGTGTTGGCCAGGGGCCATCAGAAGCTCGCCAGCTTCAAGACCGGCATCGTGCACAGGAAGCCGGTCTGGCTGTCGCTCATCCGGCAACTCGTCGCCGGCGGCTTCCTGATGCCGGATCCCGACGGCCATGGCGGTCTCGCCATCTCGGAAGCTGGCCGCGCGCTCGGGCGTGGCGAGGTTGCGTTCGAGTATCGTGTCGAGGGCCGGGACCGTCTCGCGCGCGGCAGGAAGCGGGCCGCGCAGGGTTCCGCCATGGGCGGCGAGGGCGTGGACACTTCCTTGCTGGCCGCGCTCAAGACGTTGCGGCTGCGGCTCGCCAAGGAACGCCAGGTGCCGGCCTATGTGGTGTTTTCCGACCGCACCCTGATCGACATGGCCGAGCGCCGTCCGCGCGACATCGACGATTTCGCCGAAGTCAACGGCGTTGGTGCAGCCAAGCTCAAGGAGTTCGGGGAGGCGTTCTTGAGTGCGATCGCGGCGCACCCGTCAGAAAGCTGACAAGACGTATATCTCAGCCTACTGCCGCCGGAGTCTGCCGCTCAACCCACGCCTTGGATGGCCTGAACCATGGCATTTGCGGCTTCAACGGACTGGAGGCCAGCTTCGCGCACCAGCGTGCGCCAGGTGAAGAAGCTCAGCGCCACGCGCAGCATCGCTCGCTGGCTGCCGCCAAGGCCTTCGCCGAGCACTCCCTGGCAGGTCGCGAAATACGGAACGATGCTCGTCTCGACAGCCTCCCGGGTTGGCGGGTGATGTTCGGCGTCGCGCAACACGCTGGCCACCACGCTTTCATTGCGCCCGTACCATTCGTAGATCGCCAGCAGCGCGATCCTCATCCGTTCGCCTGGATCGGCCACAACTCGCCACGGCTCCGGGCTCGGCAGCGGATGCGTCTCCATGTGCGTGCTCGAGCAGGCCTGCAGCAGGCTGCGCTCGTCGGGAAAGTGGGCGTAGAGCGTGTGTCGCTGAACGCCGGCACGCTCGGCGACCAAGCTGAAGGTCGTTGCTGCGGGACCAACGCTACCGTGCAGGTCGATCGCAGCTTCGACGATGCGCCGCCGGGTTTCCGCCTGCTGCTCGGCACGGCGTTTTAGGGTGTATTTGCGGGTCATGTATTTAAATGCACACGTATGTGCACCCATTGTTGACAGGGCTCTAATATTTCGCTACACACATATGTACTTCGATTTTGGTCGAAGTCCAGCCCGGGATCAACCGGGAGAGGGAACGCAACCATTGTTTTGCAGGAGATTCCATGGAAACGAAAATCGACGAAATCGCCGAGGGCATCTACCGCCTATCGACCTATGTATCGGACATCGCTCCGCCCGTCGGCTTCACCTTCAACCAGTTCCTGGTCATGGGCGATGAGCCGCTCATGTTCCACACCGGTCTGCGGAAGCTGTTCGCGCTCAACCGCGACGCGCTTGCACGTATCATCCCGCCGGAGCGTCTTCGCTGGATTGGATTTGGCCATTTCGAATCCGACGAATGCGGCGCCATGAACGAGTGGCTCTCCGTTGCGCCGCAAGCAACGGCCGCGCACGGACAGACAGGCGTTTACGTGTCGCTCGACGATTTCGCGGATCGTGCGCCGCGGGTGCTGAAGGATGGCGAGGTGGTGGACATCGGCGGCGGCAAGCGCGTGCGCTTCATCGATACACCGCACACGCCGCATGGCTGGGACGCTGGCGTCATGTACGAGGAATCGACCGGCACCCTGCTCTGCGGCGATCTGTTCACCCAACTCGGCAACGACCGCGCGCTGACCGACGGCGATGTTGTCGGCCCGGCGATCGCCGCCGAGGATCTGTTCAAATACTCGGCACTCAATCCCGGCATGGGCACGACGATCCGCGAGCTTGCCAAGCTCGCGCCACGCACTCTGGCGCTCATGCACGGTCCGTCATTTTCCGGCGACGGGGCTGCGGCCCTGCGGGCGCTTGCCGACGACTACGACCGCCGTGTCTCGGCTCAGATGGCCGAAGCCATGCAGAGGCTGGCAGCATGAGCGCGCTCGTAGAGGGTACAAAGACGGACTGCCGGATCACCGGCGTTTGCGGCCGGCAGGAGCGCACCTGCCCGAAC
The DNA here is from genome assembly GCF_006439555.1 of Mesorhizobium sp. B3-1-6. NCBI lineage: Bacteria > Pseudomonadati > Pseudomonadota > Alphaproteobacteria > Hyphomicrobiales > Phyllobacteriaceae > Mesorhizobium > Mesorhizobium sp. B3-1-6. Next base: position 37,617 of record NZ_VFTM01000026.1, read on the forward strand.
GCCGGCTTCGTATGCCGCATCCTGCTTCGGGCTCAGGATGTCAGTCCTGCGAAGGGCGCCGCGCGAATGCGTAGCCTGAAATGAATGAGCGGCCTCCTTCGCCAAGGCTTCGGAGGCCATCTTCGCGAAGGATCGCCAATCAGCTGGCGAGGCAGCATTTCTTGAATTTCTTGCCGCTTCCGCAAGGGCACGGATCGTTGCGCCCGATGTCGCGCCAAGGGTTGGTGGCTGGTGTGACGCTGGAGAAGGCCTGGTCCAGCCACGAGGCTTGCCCATCCTCGTCCTCGTCAAGATCGAAATCGTCGTCGCCAAACTCTAAGCCGTCGTCATCGTCAAGGCCGCGGGTCCAATCCAGCGCCACAAGGACATCCTCGATATAACTCAGACTGGCGCGATCGAACCGGCCAATGTCGCCGGGTTGCTGCTCGGCTTCCCGCAGGTCGTTTTCGAAATCACTGCGTTCAAGCGCATCTTCCGGGATACGGCCCTCGTCCCAAGCGCTGTAGACAAGCGGAACGAGGTCTCGCAGGTCAAGCATCGCGATGGCTTGCAGCCAGCCGACCCACGCGTAATCCCAGTCGTCGGCAAGCCTCTCCCTGTAGAACCGTTCCACGAAATCCCTTGTCCGGTCGCGCTCGATGCGACCTTCCCAGGTCAAAAAGGTCACCGCGCCAAACGCCGCGTCGCGAATGAATTCGTCGGCGGAGCGGTCGGCAATGATGCCGAACAGCGCTTCGGCGTCGCCGTCGAATACGCCTACGATGATGCGCGACAAGGTTTCGGTTATGGCGTCGCCAAGCAGCCGGTCGGCTTCCTTCCCAGGGCGGCGCAGCAGACGCAGCAAAGGTTGGCATGCCTGGGTGTCACGGGCGCCGCCGAGGATATACACGCCCCTGAAGAGCAGCATCTCTTCATCGTCCGACAAAGGCTGTCCGTTGGCGGCGCGTTCAAGGACGGCGCGCAGCGCAGGCGCTGATTCTTCTATCCTGATCGTGCAGACCGCGATTGCGAGATTCGGCACCTCGCGTTCGGTCGCCACGGCATGGAGATAGCGGTCTATCGGATACAGCTCGAAGTCGCTGCTGTCGTCGGAAAGCAGCTTTTCCAAATCTTCTTTTTTCATCGCGTCCAGTCGCGTCGATGGAGCCCTGGCTAGGCGGCGTGCTATCGATTCCCCAGCCACACACTTGTGTCAATCATGAGAGCGACGATGAGCGAATACCAATACTACGAATTCCAGGCGGTCGATCGTTCCTTTAGCAATATGGATCGCCAGGGGCGCTTCCTCGAACGTTTGACGTTGCTGGGATAGATGGCGCTTCCCTGAGAAAGACGAACGGTCATCAACGCTCTGGGATCCGTAGGACGCACGCCTGCACCGTCGGATTCAGGCTGGGTCACTGGAGGGTGTCCTCCCGGACAGCTGCACAGACGCGAGCGGACTACCGGCGACGCCCCGAGGCGGGATGCCCTTCGGAAGCGTCGTCCGTTCCGATGCCGTCGATATCATCAACAGGCGATTGTGCCGCTCCATGCCCAGACACGCCAGTCGCGCCCCCGATGGCCGGCAGTCTCACGACAAAACGCGGCTGAAGCAATGCGGATCGCTCGGCGGGCGATCGATGGCTGTGGCCGCCGAGCTGCCGCTCCGACGTCTCTGGCGAATAGCCCCGGTGCCCGCGGGCCACCGCTCAGCCCTCGCCGAGCTTGTTGGCGAGCTCCGCCTGGATCTGGCGCAAAACAACGGAGGCGGTCTCGAGCTCTTCGTCGCCGATCAGCGAGACCAGCTCGTGCCTGAGCTCGGCAAGCACCGCGTTGATGGTTTTCATCCTCGCCTCACCTTCCTTGGTCAGCGACACGATCTTGGCCCGGCGGTCGCTTGGATCCTCCCGTCTCGCGACAAGGCCTTCCGCCACCAGAAGGTCGATAAGACGGACCAGCGAAGGACCTTCGAGGCCGGCCTGTTCGGCAACCGCGCCTTGGCGGGCTTCGCCGCCCAATTGCCACAGCGCCAGAAGGGGCATGGCCATGGCGTGGGACAGGCCGCACCGATCCAGCCGCTCGTTGGCGGTACGGCGCCAGAGGCGCGCCACGTTGGTTATGATCTGGCCGATCGTTTCGCGGCTTCTGGACCGTCCATTTTCCATTGCTAATCGTTCGCATACAATCTATTAGGATGCAATCTATATCGGCGAGACAACACGATCGATCCGTTGTATCCGGACAGATCCGTTCTCACCAAGTCTCCGTTCTCAACACGGGGGACCGGCCTCGGCCCGTTCCCCCAAAGGTGTTTTCGATGTCCGTTGCCTTCGACGCAGTGCCAGCAGCTTTCCCCGCCAATCCCCGCTCCAGGGTGATCCTGGCGAGCCTCATAGGCACCACGATCGAGTTCTACGATTTCTATGTCTATGCCACGGCGGCGGTGCTCGTGTTCCCGCATCTGTTCTTCCCCGCCGGCAACGACACGACGGCGCTGCTCGCTTCCTTCGCGGTGTTCGGCGCGGCCATGATCGCGCGGCCGCTGGGCGCGATCTTCTTCGGCCATCTCGGCGACCGGCGCGGCCGCAAGATCACGCTGGTCGGCGCGCTGCTCACCATGGGCCTGGCGACATTCCTGATCGGCCTGCTCCCGACCTATGCGAGCGCCGGATGGCTGGCGCCGGCCCTGCTGGTGGTACTGCGCCTCGCTCAGGGGTTTGCGCTCGGCGGGGAGTGGAGCGGCGCGGCGCTGGTCGCGACCGAGAACGCGCCGAAGGGCAAGCGCGCCGTCTACGGCACTTTTCCGCAATTGGGCGCGCCGATCGGCTTCATCATCGCCAACGGCCTGTTCCTGATCATCGCCGCCGTGCTGCCCTCGGACGACCCCTCGCGGCCGTCCCTGGCCTTCCTGTCCTGGGGCTGGCGCATCCCATTCCTGTTTTCGCTGATCATGGTGGCCATCGGCCTCTGGGTGCGGCTGAACCTCGTCGAAAGCGCCGCCTTCGACAACGCCGTGCGCGCCGGCAAGGTCAGGAAGGTGCCGTTGGCCTCGGTCGTCAACACGCATTGGAAAGAGCTCGTCCTCGGCACGTTCTACATGCTCGCCACCTATGTGCTGTTCTACCTGATGACGACGTTTTCACTGAGCTACGGCCGCGCCGCGCCCTCGGCCGCCGTGCCCGGCCTCGGCTACGGCTACACGACCTTCGTTCTGATGATGATCATCGGCGTGGTCTTCTTCGGCGTCTTCACCATGGTCTCGGGGCCCTGGGCCGATCGCTGGGGCCGGCGCCGCACGCTGATCTGGATCACCATCGCCATCGCGATCTTCGGGCTGTCATGGGTGCCGATGCTGCATGCCGGCACCGTCGGCGTCATGGCTTGGCTGATCATCGGCTTCAGCCTGATGGGCATGACCTTCGGCCCGATGGGAGCGCTGTTGCCTGAACTTTTCCCGGCCAATGTGCGCTACACCGGCTCGGGCATCTCCTACAACGTATCGTCCATCCTCGGCGCCGCGGTCGCGCCTTTCATCGCCGTGGCGCTGTGGAGCACGGGCGGCGGGCCTCTCTGGGTCGGCGTCTATCTCTCGGCCATGGCGGTGCTCACGCTGGTCGCCCTGCTGATCGGGCGCGAGACCAAGGATGTCGACATCAACCGCTAGCCAACCGTGGCGCCCGCCAGTGAGCAGGCGGGCGCGAGAGCCAAACCCATGACGCTTCCCTCCTGGCAGGACTGGCTGTTTTCGATCAAGGCGTTCCTCGCCTCGATGCTGGCGCTCTATATAGCGCTTTCGTTCGACCTGCCGCGGCCATACTGGGCCATGGCCGCCGTCTATGTGGTGGCCAATCCGCTTGCCGGCGCGACCTCGTCCAAGGGGCTCTACCGCGCGCTCGGCACGCTGATCGGCGCGGCCGGGGCCGTCCTGCTGTTGCCGACCTTCGTCAATTCGCCGCTCTTGATGAGCATCGCCGTGGCGCTGTGGACAGGGGTTCTGCTCTACATCTCGATGCTCGACCGCACGCCGCGCAGCTATGTCTTCATGCTCGCCGGCTATTCGCTGCCGCTGATCGCGCTGCCGGCCGTCGACGCGCCGCAGACGATCTTCGACATCGCCTCGGCGCGCAGCCAGGAGATCATCCTCGGCATCGTCTGCGCCAGCGTGGTCGCGCAGCTGGTATTCCCGATCGGGCTGTCTTCCCTGATGTCGTCGCGTATCTCCACTTGGCTAGGCGACGCCGCCCAGTGGGCCGGTGAGATCCTGCGCGGCGAGGGCACTGCGCGGCCGGCGCCTGCGGTCCGGCAGAAGCTGGCATCCGACATTTCCGGCTTCGACATCCTCATCAGCCAGCTCGGATACGATCACCAGACGCACGGGCTTACGCGGCAGGCGCGGCAATTGCGCGGACGTCTCATGCTGCTGCTTCCCCTGCTTTCCTCGCTCGATGACCGGCTTCATGAACTGAGATCGCAGGACCGGGCGCTGCGCGACGATCTCATCGCCCTGCTCGACGACGTCGGGTGCTGGCTGCAGGGCGTGGCCGATCCGGATCGCGCCGTCGCGCTGCGTTCGCGCATCGCCGATCTGCGCCCGCCCGCCTATGCCGTCGACTGGAGGAGCCTGATCCTAGACAGCGCGCTCGCCCGGCTGCGCGAGATCGTCGATGCCTGGCACGATTGCCTCGTCCTGAAGAAGCAGATCGCGACCGGCGAATCCAACGGTGAAAAGCTTGCTTTCCGCCGGCGCCGGACCTTCTCGCGCACCCGCCATCACGATTATGGAATGCTGTTCTTCTATGCCGCTTCGGTGATCGTCGCCGTCCTGATTGCCTTCGCCCTGTGGATCTACTCGGGCTGGGCCGAAGGCTCCGGATTCGTGCTGATGGTGGCGGTCGCCTGCTCGTTCTTCGCGGCGACCGACCGGCCCGCGCCGCTTCTCCTGTCGATGTTCATCTGGTGCACGGCGAGCCTTGTGGTCACCGCGGCCTATCAGTTCGCCATCCTGCCCTCGATCCAAAGCTTTCCGTTGCTGGTTCTCGTGCTGGCGCCGCCGTTCCTTGTGCTCGGCACTATCATTCCAAGGCCTCAGCTCAACATGCTGGCGATGCTGCTCACCGTGAACACGGCGTCGTTCATCGCGCTCAGCGACAGGTTTTCCGCCGATTTCACCTCCTTCGCGGGCGGCGGGCTCGCAGCCCTGGCCGGCGTCGGTTTCGCGCTTGTGTGGACGCTGGTGGTCCGGCCTTTCGGCGGCGAGATCGCCGCCCGGCGACTGGTGCATGCCGGCTGGTCCGACCTTGCCCAGCTTGCCGCGGGCGAGCGCGCCGAGGACCAGCGCAGGCTCGCGGGGCGCATGCTGGATCGCCTCGGGCAACTCGTTCCCCGGCTCGCATCCATGGAAAACAAGGAGCTGTCGACGATCGACGGCTATGCCGAAATCAGGCTGGGGCTGAACATCGTGGAGCTGCAGCGGCTGCGCAACCGGCTCACCTCGGACGAAAGGACAGCGGTCTGCGAGGTTCTGTCCGCCATTGCCGTGCTGTTCAAGGAGCGGCTCCGGCTCGGCGAGCCTGTTGCGGCGTCACCGGGGCTGCGCGAGCGCATCGACGCCGCGCTCGCCCTCGTCGCGGGCCGTCAGGCCGCGCCTGCGCGGCGATCCGTCGACGCGCTGGTCGGGCTGCGGCGCGCGCTGTTCCGAAACGCCGCGCCGCCCGTTCATTCGACAGTGCCGGAGCCGATGCTCCTGGTAGCGGAGTAGGTCACATGCAGAACGATATCAGCATTGGCGGTGTCTACCTGCCGGGGCTTCTGGTCACGATGCTGGCGGCCTTCGTCGTGGCCCGGATCGTCTGGCAGGTCCTGTCATGGACCGGCCTCTATTCGCTCGTCTGGCACCGGGCGCTTTTCAACCTCGCGCTGTACATCCTCATCCTCGGGGCAATGTCCTCGCTCTCAAATCGGCTGTTCTCATGAAATACCGTCTTCTTCGATTGACCGGCAGGGTCCTCGTCACGGCCGCCGTCGTCGCCGTCGCCTGCGTCGCCGCCTGGAAGCTGTGGGACGACAACATGAACGCGCCATGGACGCGCGACGCGCATGTGCGCGCCGATGTCGTCGGCGTCACGCCGGATGTTTCAGGTCTCGTGGCCGAGGTTCTGGTCAAGGACAACCAGGCGGTCAGGAAGGGCGACGTGCTGTTCCAGGTCGACCGCCAGCGCTTTGCCGTCGCCCTCGCGCAGGCGCAGGCAGTGGTCGAAGGCCGGCAGGCGACGCTCGACCAGGCGAGGAGAAATCTGGAACGTCTTAAGCGCCTGACGGCCTCGGCGGTCAGCGTCCAGCAGATCGAGGAGGCGCAATCGAGCGTGGCCGAGGCGGAGTCGGAAAGCCTGCAGGCAAGCGCTGCGCGCGACCTGGCGCAGCTCAACCTCGACCGCGCGGAAGTCAGGGCGCCGGTCAACGGCATCATCACCAATCTCAGCCTTCGCCCTGGCGACTATGTCACGACGGGCGCGGCCACGATGGCGCTGGTCGACACCGACACGGTCCGCATCGACGGCTATTTCGAGGAGACGAAACTGCCGCGCATCGAGGTCGGCGCCAGTGCGTCGATCAGGCCGATGGGATGGAAGTCGTCGCTTTCGGGCCACGTCGCAAGCATAGCCGCCGGCATCGAGGACCGCGAGCGCACGTCCGGGACGCTGCTGGCGGACATCAACCCGACCTTCACCTGGGTGCGGCTGGCGCAGCGCGTTCCGGTGCATATCGTGCTCGACGGCGACGCCGCCACCAAGGCGAGGCTGGTCGTCGGAACCTCCGCGACAGTGACCATCGACCGGGCGGCGGCCGACTGAAGGCGAGAGGTCAAATCATCGAACGGATCGAGGGAATAAGGGAGGGGGCTAACGCCAAAGGCAGACCTTGACCTCATTTCCAACATAGCAGGCGCCTTCGCGGTGAAGCTCTCTCCAATCTTGTCCGTCGCCATGGGTGTCGCGAATATCCCCGTTCGCATAGCCTGCCCAAAGATCGCCGTCCTTGTAGACAACGGCCCAGTAATCCTTGGACATTTCGCCCGCCCCGCTATGCGTGTCGGGATAGTCGATGCCGGCAAAGACCTGATGAGTCCCTGGATGTTGAAATCGCCGCCCTGCTCGATCTGATAGGAGCATCTTCCGGAGATGCGGGTCTCGCCGTGAACAACCAGCAGGCAGCGGCCCCATTTGTAACCGCTCGGTAGACGATGCTGTGCAGCGTGCGAAGGCGAAACGGAAAACGCAATTGCCAGCGCAACCGCGATGGTTCGCCCAGTCAACGGCCGATCCGAAGAGCGACCGGACACCGTTGGATTCCGCCCAGAGTGCATGTCGAACGATCCTTCGCAGGATGATCCCCTGAGATATATTATCGACCATGGTCGGATTTCTGGCACGCGACTGTGTGCTGCTTCACGACCCGGGTATGGATCGATCGAAACGCGTTGGTCTGGACTCGAGGCGTTCTTAAGTCGGGCGAGCCCTCCTTCGCTAAAGCTTCGGAGGGCATCCTGCTTCGCGCCGAAGACTGCGCTGATCCCGCGAAGCTCGGAGAGCGAAGCAGGATGGCGGAGAGGGAGGGATTCGAACCCCCGATACCCTTGCGAGTATGCCGCATTTCGAGTGCGGTGCATTCGACCACTCTGCCACCTCTCCGCGAGGTCATGGTCGGCCGTTGCCGGCGCGGCGCAGTAGATAACGGCTGACTGCTTCGGTTACAAGGCCCTATTCGACCTATTTCCAGCTTCCGCGAAAAGCGGCGGAGAGGGGACGGGCCGATATTTGCCGGCAACGTTGCTCAATGTATCTCCAGGAGCAGCCTGCTTGCCTTGACTCCGGCGCAACCTTCGGTTAGGGACAGCCCGCATTCGGCGTGGAGGCTCTTCCGCGCCGCTTGTTTTTTGAACCCGCAGACTGACAAAAAGACGGCCGAACCGCCTGACGCGGTTCATCGAGGCCGACCGAACAGCGAAAGGCAAAAAATGTTCGCAGTCATCAAAACGGGCGGCAAGCAGTATCGCGTCGCCGCCAACGATCTCCTGAAGATCGAGAAACTCGAAGCCAAGGTCGGCGATATCGTCGAGATCGGCAACGTGCTCGCGCATGGCGAGGGCGAGAATGTCACCTTCGGCGCACCGTTCGTCGATGGCGCTCTGGTCACGGCGGAAGTCGTCGAGCAGGGCAAGAACCGCACCGTCATCGCTTTCAAGAAGCGCCGCCGCCAGAATTCGCGCCGCAAGATCGGCCACCGCCAGCTTCTGACCACCGTCAGGATCGCCGAGATCCTGCTGGGTGGCGCCAAGCCGTCGAAGAAGGCCGCCGCCAAGCCGGAGGCCAAGGCCGAGGCAAAGGCTCCCGAAGCCAAGGCGGAGGTCGCCGCCGAGGCGAAGGCCGAAGCCGCGCCGAAGGAGCCGAAGGCCAAGAAGGAACCCAAGGCAGAGGCCGCTCCGAAGGAAGAGGCTAAGGCCGAGACCGTCGCCGCGCCGCTGTTCAAGGCGCCGAAGGGCGAGCCGGACGACCTGACCGTGATCAAGGGCATCGGCCCGGTCGCGGCGAAGGACCTCGCCGAGCAGGGCATCGTCACCTTCGCGCAGCTCGCCAAGCTCACCGACAAGGATGTCGCCAAGATCGACGAGCACATGCCCTTCAGCGCCGACCAGATCAAGGACTGGCGCGAGCAGGCCAAGGAACTGGCGAAGAAGTAATTCTTCCGGCGACGATCGTCGCCGGTACGGGACTTGAAACGGAACGCGAACGCGTTCATAAGACCATTCAAGCGCCTCAGGGCGCATCGGAGTTAGTCAAATGGCACACAAGAAAGCTGGCGGTTCGTCGCGCAATGGTCGCGATTCGCACTCCAAGCGTCTGGGCGTGAAGAAGTTCGGCGGCGAAGCCGTCGTCGCCGGCAACATCATCATCCGCCAACGCGGCACGACCTGGCATCCGGGCACCAATGTTGGCATGGGCACGGACCACACCCTTTTTGCGCTCGACGCCGGCGCAGTCACCTTCAACAAAAAAGCCAACGGCCGAACCTACGTATCGGTGAACCCGATTACCAAAGCAGCGGAGTAGCCGGTTCCGCACCATAACACCGGCGCCCATCTCGGGAACCGGTGTCTGGCCAGGCCAGGAAAAGGATCAGGAGAGATGGGCTTGCCCTCTCTCCTTTTTCATTTTTCTTTGCCCTGGAGGACTAAATGGTTGCCGAAGCGGAAGATACCGAAGACGAAAGTTACGCGATCGATTGCCCGGTGCTGGCCACCGAGCGGCTGGTCATGCGCGCCCCGCGCGAGAGCGATCTCGAGCAACTCGTCACGCTTGCCGACAACCGGCATGTCGCCGAAATGCTGGCCCGCATGCCGCATCCCTACGGCGAAGCCGAGGGCCGCACCTTCCTTGCCATGGCGGCGTCGCGTCGCGCCGGCATCGTCTATGCGCTCACCCTTGCCGGCACCGGCACCTTCGTCGGCTGCGCGGGCTTGAACACCACCGATCGCGGACTGGAGCTCGGCTACTGGATCGGCGAACCCTACTGGAAGCGCGGTTATGCGACGGAGGCCGCGCATGCGCTGGTCGACCTCGCGTTCCAGAACACTTCGATCCAGGTGCTGCATGCCTCGACCCGGGTGATCAATCCGGCCTCGCGCCGGGTCATCCACAAATGCGGCTTCCAGTATGCCGGCCAGGGCATGCTGAACTCGATCGTCGCCGGCCAGGTGCCGGTCGAGCGGTATCGGCTCGACAGGAAGACGTGGACCAGTCTGCGCAACTGGGTCCACTTCTAGGCATATTGAAATTCAGGTGAGGCCGGCCTGCAAATGCCGGCTTCCTGCGCTTCCGGTGCTCACGTACTAAGTACGCTCCGCTCCGGTTCTCGGTAGCCATCATTTTCGGCTCGGCCTGACCTGAATAGCAACACGCCTAGGCGTCGGCGCTCGAAGGCGACTCAGCTCAGTTCGGCCCAGAGCGGCAAATGATCGGAGCCGACAGCGTCCCGGTCGGACCACAGGCGCTGCAGCGACTTGGCCAACGAGGCGCTGGTGAAGACATAGTCGATGCATTTGTAGCGGCTTTTGTCGCCGGGGCGGTCGGGGTCGACCCAGGTGACGAGATCGGCGACGGCCAGGCGCTGGGCGACGTCGACGGCGAGATCGGCGGTCAACGGCATGCCGAACTCATGGTCCGGGCGGCCCGCGAGCTCGACATATTCGGGCGAGCCCGGCAGCATGTTGAAGTCGCCCATGACGATGAAGGCTTCCGGATAGGGCAGGTCCGGCAGGCCGATCTCGGGAATGCCCGACAGGCCGCCGCCTTCCAGCGCATAGTTCAAGAGGCGCTGGCGCAGGAAACGGATCTGGCCCTGGCGCTCGACCGGGCTGCGGTGGTCGAGATGGGTGGAATAGAAGCGGATGAAGCCGAGCGGCGTCTCGATCAGCGCCTCGAGCGCGCCGCGCTGGAAGTTCATGGTCTCGAGGCTGCGGCTGCGCGGCAAAAGGAGATTGCGCGACAGATGGATGGGCGTCTTCGACAGCACCATGTTGCCGAGCTGGAAACTGGTCGAGACGGCGCGGCCGTTCTCCAGGCGCGAGCCGATATTGACCTCGAAATTGCTGCCATAGGCGGCAAAATAATCGGGCAGCGCCTCGCCGATCTCGGCCACCATGTCGCGATCGCCGTTGCGCGGATTGTTGCGGGTCACCTCCTGCAGCGCGATCACGTCGGCACCGCGTACCGCATCGGCGATGCGGCCAAGATCGTATTTGCCGTCGAGGCCGATGCCGAACTGGATGTTGTAGGTGACGACCTTCATTCGAGCATTTCCCCAACCCTGGCTCGCGAACAGTGCTACTGCGTCCTTTGCAAAAGAGCATCAGGCGCTTTAGTCGCAAAACAGCCTCGCCCTTCGTCCCGCCTTGGTTTAGAGCAATCCCGCAAGGCCACCAGCAGAAACTTGAAACGCAGATGAAATTCCTCGACCAGGCAAAGGTTTACATCCGCTCCGGCGATGGCGGCGCCGGATCGGTGTCGTTCCGGCGTGAAAAATTCATCGAGTTCGGTGGACCGGACGGTGGCGACGGCGGCCGCGGCGGCGATGTCTGGATGGAAGCGGTCGACGGGCTGAACACGCTGATCGACTATCGCTACCAGCAGCATTTCAAGGCCAAGACCGGCATGCACGGCATGGGCCGCAATATGACGGGCGCCAAGGGCGCCGACGTGACGCTGAAAGTGCCGGCGGGCACGCAGGTCTTTGCGGAGGACAATGAAACGCTGATCTGCGACCTGACGATCGTCGGCCAGCGCTTCCTGCTCGCCAAGGGCGGCAATGGCGGCTTCGGCAACCAGCATTTCAAGACCTCGACCAATCAGGCGCCACGGCGCGCCAATCCCGGCTTGCCCGGAGAGGAGCTGAGCATCTGGCTGCGGCTCAAACTGATTGCCGACGCCGGCCTGGTGGGCATGCCCAATGCCGGCAAATCGACCTTCCTTGCCGCCGTCACCGCCGCCAAGCCGAAGATCGCCGACTATCCTTTCACCACGCTCTATCCCGGCCTCGGCGTCGCCCGCATCGACGGCCGCGAATTCGTGCTGGCGGATATTCCCGGGTTGATCGAGGGCGCGCATGAAGGGGTCGGCATCGGCGACCGTTTCCTCGGCCATGTCGAGCGCACGCGCGTATTGCTTCACCTGGTCTCGGCGCAGGAGGAAAATCCCGGCAAGGTTTACAAGACCGTGCGCGCGGAGCTCGATGCCTATGGCCATGGGCTGACCGACAAGGTCGAGATCGTCGCGCTCAGCCAGATCGATATCCTCGACGCGGATCAGCGCAAGAAGAAGACCGCCTCGCTGAAGCGCGCCGCCGGCCGCGCGCCGCTGCTTGTCTCGGCCGTCACCGGCGAAGGCGTCGAGGCAGTGCTGCGCGCGCTGATGGCGGTGGTCGCGGAAGCGCGCGATGCCGTTCCGGCTCCTGTCGACACGCGCTGGCGATAAGACCCATGAAATCACTGAAATCATACCGGCGCATCACCGTGAAGATCGGTTCGGCGCTGCTCGTCGACCGCGCGACCGGCCTGAAGCGCGACTGGCTGACCTCGCTTGCCGACGACATTGCGGCGCTTGCCAATACCGGCGCGGAAGTGCTTGTCGTATCCTCAGGAGCCATCGCGCTTGGCCGCACCATTCTCGGCCTCGGCAAACGCGCGCTGAAGCTCGAGGAGAGTCAGGCCGCCGCTGCGGTCGGCCAGATCGCGCTTGCCGGCGCCTGGTCGGACGCGCTCGGCAAGGACGGGCTGAAGTCGGGCCAGATCCTCTTGACGCTTGGCGACACTGAAGAACGCCGCCGCTACCTCAACGCGCGCGCGACGATCTCGACCCTGCTCAAGATGAAGGCGGTGCCGGTCATCAACGAGAACGATACGGTGGCGACGTCGGAAATCCGCTACGGCGACAACGACCGGCTGGCGGCGCGGGTGGCGACGATGATGGGCGCCGATCTCTTGGTGCTGCTTTCCGATATCGACGGGCTCTACACGGCGCCGCCGGCTAAGGATCCGCAAGCAAAATTCATCCCCGTGGTCGACCGCATCACGCCGGACATCGAGGCGATGGCGGGCGTGGCCGCATCCGAGCTGTCGCGCGGCGGCATGCGCACGAAACTCGACGCCGGCAAGATCGCCAACGCCGCCGGCACCGCCATGATCATCACCTCGGGCACCAGGCTGTCGCCGCTGATGGCGATCGAGCGCGGCGAGCGCGCGACCTTCTTCAAGCCGAGCGCCAATCCGGTGAAGGGTTACAAGACCTGGATCGCCGGGCAGCTCGAGCCGGCAGGCCGGCTCACGGTCGATGCGGGCGCCATCGGCGCGCTCAAATCGGGCAAGTCGCTGCTGCCGGCGGGCGTTAAACTGGTCAGCGGCAACTTCTCGCGCGGCGACACGGTGGCGATCCTGTCGCCCGAGGGCCGCGAGATCGCGCGCGGCCTTGTTGCCTATGATGCCGCCGATGCCGTAAGGATCGCGGGCTTGAAGACGGCCGAGATCGAAAACGTGCTCGGCTACGAGGCGCGCTCGGCGATGATCCATCGCGACGACCTTGTGGTAAGCGTCGGCGGCGACCAAGTATTGGCCGACGACTAGAGCATCGGCCGACGACCGAGCGGAGGGATGAACCATGCTGAAGCTGCATGAAAAATCCGGCGAAGACACCGTGGCGCTGATGGCCGATATCGGCCGCCGCGCCCGCGCCGCCGCGCGACCGTTGGCCGTCGCTTCCACCAAGGCCAAGAATGCCGCGCTCGTCGCCATGGCCGATGCCATCCTGCGCAACGAGCAGGCGATCCTCGACGCCAACGCCATCGACATGTCGAATGGCGGGGAGGCCGGGCTGTCGGGCTCCTTCATGGACCGCCTGAAGCTCACCCCCTCGCGCATCAAGGCGATGGCCGACGGCATACGCGAGATCGCCGCGCTCAAGGACCCGGTCGGCGACGTCATCGCCGAATGGGATCGGCCGAACGGCCTCCATATCGAGCGCGTGCGCACGCCGCTCGGCGTCATCGGCGTCATCTATGAAAGCCGCCCCAACGTGACGGCGGACGCCGGCGCGCTTTGCCTCAAGGCGGGCAATCCGGTGATCCTGCGCGGCGGCTCGGATTCGAACAATTCGTCGTCGGCGATCCATGCCTGCATGGTCGAAGGGCTGAAGGCCGCCGGCCTGCCGCAGGATGCCATCCAGCTGGTGCCGACCACCGACCGCGCCGCCGTCGGCGAGATGCTCAAAGGCTTGAGCGGCAATCTCGACGTCATCATCCCACGCGGCGGCAGAAGCCTGGTCGGACGCGTGCAGAACGAGGCGCGGGTGCCGGTCTTCGCGCATCTGGAAGGCATCTGCCATCTTTATGTCGACCGCTCGGCCAAGCTCGACATGGCGGTAAAGATCGCCGTCAACGCCAAGATGCGGCGCACCGGCGTATGCGGCGCCGCCGAGACCTTGCTGGTCGACCGCGCGGTGGCCTCCACGCATCTGGTGCCGATCCTCGAAGCGCTGCGCGCCGCCGGCTGCGAGATCCACGCCGATGCCGAGGTGACGGAAGCCTTTGCCGACGCCAGCCCGGCGACCGATGCGGACTGGGTGACGGAATATCTCGACGCCATCATCGCGGTGAAGCTGGTCGACGATGTCGCCGGCGCGATCGAGCATATCGAGACCTTCTCGTCGCACCACACCGAGGCGATCGTCGCCGAGGATGCGCAGGCGGTCGAGAAATTCTTCAACGAGATCGACTCGGCGATCCTTTTGCACAACGCCTCGACGCAGTTCGCCGATGGCGGCGAGTTCGGCATGGGCGCCGAGATCGGCATCGCCACCGGCAAGATGCACGCGCGCGGGCCGGTCGGCGTCGAGCAGCTCACCTCATTCAAATACCGCGTGCGCGGGTCTGGGCAGGTGAGGTCTTGACGCTTGCCGCTAGAGCGTGAGCCTTTGCGCCAAGGCCCCCCCCTCTGGCCTGCCGGCCATCTCCCCCTCAAGGGGGGAGATTGGCAGCTTCGGCGCCGGCGCTCGGCTTGCAACGCCGGCGATTGGCGAAAGCATAGGCAACATCTGATCTCCCCCCTTGAGGGGGAGATGGCCGGCAGGCCAGAGAGGGGTGCCTAGCACCATGCTTTCGTCCCCTCAGCCCATCGTCCCCGCCCGCTACCTCCGCATGCCGCACGCCGCCAAGGGCCTGACCGTCGGTCTGTTCGGCGGTTCGTTCAACCCGCCGCATGCCGGTCACGCGCTGGTCGCCGAGATCGCGCTGAGAAGGCTCGCGCTCGACCAGCTGTGGTGGATGGTGACGCCCGGCAATCCGCTGAAGAGCGCCCGGGAACTGGCGCCGCTCGCCGAGCGCATCGAGCTGTCCGAAAAGATCGCCAGGAATCCGAGGATCAAGGTCACCGCCTTCGAGGCGGCGCAGCACGTGCGCTACACCGCCGACACGCTTGCGCTGGTCAAGGCGCGCAACCCGGGCGTCGATTTCGTCTGGATCATGGGCGCGGATAGCTTGCGCGACTTCCACCGCTGGCAGCGCTGGCGCGAGATCGTGCTGACTTTCCCGATCGCGGTCATCGATCGCCCGGGCGCCACGCTCTCCTTCCTGTCGTCGGTGGTCGCCAAGACCTTCGACTATGCCCGCGTCGACGAGGGCGACGCGCCGCTGCTTGCCCGCATGCCGGCGCCGGCCTGGACTTTCATCCACGGTCCGCGCTCCTTGCTGTCTTCCACCGCGATCCGCAAGGCGGCGAAGGGGTGAGCGCACTCCTTCTCCTGCAAGGGGAGAAGGTAAGTCCGGCCATGTCGCTTTTGCGGCGGCTTTTTGCCTGTTCGTAGGTCAAGTTTGCGTGGACATGCTGAAGCAGAATCAATCCGCGAACGATCCCAGTCGCGCCGCGCAATCGGCGCCACTGATCGCCATTGCCAGCGTCATCGTGTCGATGGCGCTGATCGCGATCGGCAACGGGCTGATGTTCGCCTATATCCCGGTGCGGCTCGGCGCCGACGGTTTCGACCCGACCTGGGCAGGGCTGATCGTCACCGGGCTTTCGGCCGGCGGGCTTGCCGGCTGCATCCTGACCGGGCCGCTCGTCAAGCGAGTGGGCCACGCCCGCGCCTTCATGGTGCTTTCGGCGCTGATCGCGCTTTCCAATGCCGCGATCGGCGCCGGGCCGATCCCGTTGCTCTGGATCGCGGCCCGGGCGCTCTACGGCTTCGCCATTTGCGGGCTGTTCATCGTCGCCCAGAGCTGGCTGAACGACGCCTTGCCGAATTCGATCCGCGGCCGGATCATGGCCGTGTTCTACGTCGCCTATATTGGCGGATTGGGCGTTGGCTATGCGACGCTCGCCGCGATCGACATCCATACAGCCGCCGCCGCGCTGATCGGCATCACCTTCACCGCGCTTTCCATTCTGCCGGTCGGCATGACGCGGCTTGCCCAGCCGCCGGCGCCGCAGGCCGCGTCGGTGGCGCTTCGCCGCGCCTGGCGGATCTCCCCGGTCGGCGTCGCCGGCATGCTGGCGGTCGGCGGCTTGTCGATGATCGTTTCCGGTTTTGCGCCGATCCATGCCACCGCCAAGGGCTACAGCCAGGCCGACGTGGCGCTGCTGTTGTCGGCGATGCCGGTCGGCACGCTGATCCTGCAGATCCCGCTCGGCTGGATTTCCGACCGCACCGACCGTCGCTACGTGCTGGCGGGCGCGGCGGCGCTCGCGACCGTCGCCAGCGTGCTCGCCATCGTCTTCGACGGCGGCGCGCTGATGGCGCTGGTGGTGATCTATCTCATCTGGGACGGGGCGTCGGAATCGATCTACGCGCTCTCCAGCGCGCATGCCGCCGACCGCGCCGGCAAGGACGAGCTTCTGGCGCTGTCGAGCTCGATGCTGTTTGCCTGGTCGCTGGCCGGCTTCATCGTGCCGGGCATCGTGACGGCGCTTTCCGCCGTCTTCGGCACCGCGACCTTCATCTATGTCGGCATCGTCATCGCATCGGCCTTCTGCCTGTTCGTGCTGTGGCGCGTGATGGCCGGCCGGCCGACGCCCGCGGCCACAAGCGGCAGTTTCGCGCCGATGTCGGCGCAGACGCCCTTGCCGGTGGAACTTGCCTTCGCGCCGGACGAACAGCAGCGACACGTCAAGGATTGACAAGCTGCGCATCTTCGCGACTTTTTGGCCCAAATTCGAGCAAGATCAGAGATGTCGAAGAGCTATAATCCCGCGGCGGTGTGGAAGCCTTTTGGCGCGTTCTCCATGGTGAAAATCCATGAGGGCGGGCAACTCGTTCACCTAAAAGGCCAAGTTTCGCTTGACCGTGAAGGGCAGATTGTCGGGAAGGGCGATATGCGGGCTCAGGTCCGCCAAACCCTCGAAAACATCAAGGCCGTGCTCGCGGCCATCGGTGGGGAGATGGCCGATATCGTATCGCTGGCCCAGTATACGACCGACATAGAGCGGTTCATGGCGTCGGGAGACATCCGCAAGGAGTTCTTTTCAGAGTCCTATCCCGTAACGACAACCGTCGAGATCGTGCGACTTTATCATCCGGACTTGCAGATCGAAATCACGGCAATAGCCGAGATACCTCGAAATCGGTTCAGAATGCCGGCAGATTGAAAATCGCTGTTGCGAGGCTACTGCTTGCGCGCCTCCGGCGCCGGCATTTCCGGCGGCGGCAGCGGGATCGAGATGCCTTCGCTGTCGAAAGCCTGCTTGGCGCGCTTGGTCATGTCGGTCTGGGTCGAGAAATAGTCGGCGGCCGACGTCCAGTAGCGCAAGGTGAGCGAAACGGTGGTGTCGCCGAGATTTGCCACGAAGGCGATCGGCGCCGGTTCGCGCCGGATGCGCTTTTCGGCGCCGGCGATGGCAAGCAGCGTCTTTTGCGCGCGGTCGATGTCGTTCCAGGAGCCGATGCTCAAGCTCACGTCGGTGCGGCGCACGCCGTTGCGGGTGAAATTGCGCACCGGCTGGTTCCACAGCGTCGAATTGGGCGCCAGCACATAGACGCCGTCGACGGAGCGCAGCTTGGTGGCGAAGAGGCCGATCTCCTCGATGGTGCCGGCAATCGAGCCGACCTCGACATATTCGCCGATGCGGAAGGGCCGGAGCGCCAGAAGCATGATGCCGGCGGCGATGTTCTGCAGCGTGCCTTGCAGAGCCAGCCCGATGGCCAGGCCGATTGCGGCTATTGCCGCGATGATGGAGGCGGTCTGCACCCCGAACTGGCCGAGCACCATGATGGTGACCAGGATCAGGATGGCGTAGCGGACGATCTTGGAGAAGAAATGACGCAAGGTCGCGTCGAAGCCGTGGATATGGCCGAGGCCGGCGGAGATCGAGCGCTCGGCGACACCAGCGACGAAATAGCCGACAACCAGCAGGATTATGGCGCCGATGGCCGAGAAGGAATAGGAAACGATCAGCGTGCTCAGCTGCGCAAGCCCGGCCTGGATGGTGATGAGGGCGCTTTGCGGGTCGGTTGGCATGGATGAAGTCCCCATTGGTCAGTGAGCCGATAACCTATGCAAAGCGCAAAGGGTTCCGATTTTTTCGGGACGACGGAGCCTGCCAAGCAGAGCCGCGTTGGCGCGGGCAGGGCGCGCCCGTCTTGAAACTGCAATGGAACTCTGCCTATCTATGTGGTGTCACCTTTTGCATGGTGATTTGGTTGTTCTTGTTGGGAAAGGAAACACACTGAGAACAGCACTGCGGAAGAAGGCTGACATCATGCCTTCGCCGGCAGGGATCAGCGGAAACGACGCCGCGTCCCTCGCCATCGACACAGTCCTTGCCAGTCTGGAAGACTCCAAGGCCGAAAACATCGTCTCAATCGACATCCAGGGAAAATCGAGCCTCGGCGACTACATGGTCATCGCCTCGGGCCGATCGCACCGTCATGTCTCGGCTGTCGCCGATCACCTCCTCAAGGCGCTGAAGGATGCCGGCCTCGGCACGGCGCGCGTCGAGGGGCTGGCGGGCGCCGACTGGGTCCTGATCGATTCGGGCGACATCATCGTCCATGTCTTCCGCCCCGAAGTCCGCGAATTCTACAATCTGGAAAAGATGTGGCAGGCGCCGGATCTCGAGGAAGAGACCTTGCACTGAGCCTTGATCCGTGTGCCGTGAACCGTCACGGTGCGCGTTAAGACAAGCTCGCCGGGGCGAGGATGAAGATCACCGTTCATGCCGTGGGCCGGATGAAGACCGGCCCCGAGAGAGAGCTCGTCGACCGCTATTTCGAGCGCTTTTCGAAGAGCGGGCCCGCAGTCGGGCTGGAATTTGCCGGCATTGTCGAGGTTCCCGAGAGCCGCGGACAGAGCGCCGACGAGCGCCGCCGCGAGGAAGCCCAGAGGCTGCAGGCCCAGTTGCAGCCGGGCACTGTTCTCATCCTGCTCGACGAACGCGGCAAGTCGCTCTCCTCGGAGGACCTGGCCGCCCGCATCGGCCAGTTGCGCGACGGCGGCCGCAAGGCGCTCGTCGTCGCCATCGGCGGCGCCGACGGCCATGACAGATCCTTGCGCGAGCAGGCGGACCTGGTGCTGTCGTTCGGCGCGCTGACCTGGCCGCACCAGCTGGTGCGCGTGATGCTGGGCGAGCAGCTCTACCGGATCGCCACGATCCTTTCCGGTCATCCGTATCATCGATCGTGAATAACGGCATCGGCCGAAAAGCTGGGGATTGCCGGCCTGCGCCGCGATTTCCGCCTCAATCGCGCGGCAACCGGGTTATTGGGCGCTTCCAACATGGTTGATGGTTCGTTAACGAAGCGGCGGATACAGTCGAGGCCTGATGTCTGAAGGCTGGAATTCCAGAACGCGCGCTTGGCGCAGCCGCTGCGGTTTGACCCTTGTCGCCGCCGTGGTCACGCTCGGGCCGGTCCGGGCGGCCGAAAATTCGCTCGACCTTGCACCCGATCCGGATCAGAGCCGGGCCGAATACGAGCAGGTTTCCAAGGAGATTACCTTGTCGTCGGAGCGGCTGGGCAAGCTCGCCGCCGACATCGCCTCGGTGCGGAAGGACTATGCCTCGATCACCGCGGCGCTCATCCAGTCGGCGATGACGGAGCAGAAGCTCGGCCAGGATATCGAGGATATCGGCGCCAAGCTCGAAGGGCTGAAGGCCGAGCAAGGAAAACTGCGCGCCTCGCTCATGGCGCGGCGCGACGTGCTGGCCGAGGTGTTGGGCGCCCTGCAGCGCATGGGGCTCAATCCGCCGCCGGCGATCCTGGTCAAGCCCGAAGATGCGCTGTCGTCGGTGCGCAGCGCCATCCTGCTCGGCGCCGTCGTGCCGGAATTGCGCCAGCAGACCGACAGGCTGATGGCCGACCTCAAGGAGCAGACCCGGGTGACTGCCTCGATCGAGGCAGAACGGGCGAGACTCACCACCGCCGTCACCGACCAGACGGCCGAGAAGAAGCGGCTCACCATGCTGCTCGAAGCCAAGAAGAAGCTGCAGGCCGACACCCAAACGGCGATGGCGGTCGAACAGCAGCACTCGCAGCAGCTGGCGGCGAAGGCGAGCAGCCTCAAGGACCTGATCGCCTCGCTCGAAGCCGACAAGGCGCGCAAGGGGCAGGACCAGGTCAAGGCGGGCGAGCGGAAATCGACGGACAACGACACGACGGCCTCGACCACCGAGCTCGCCGCGCTGCCGGTGCCGGAGGCCAACCGCCTCACCGGATCGGCGCCGTTCTCGGCATTGCAAGGCCAGATCGCGCTGCCTGTCATCGGCAAGATCAAACTGCGTTTCGGCGCCGACGACGGCAATGGCGAGGCGATGCAGGGCGACATGGTTGCGACACAATCGGGAGCCATCGTCACCGCGCCGGCGGATGGAAACGTGCTTTATGCGGGGCCGTTTCGCTCCTATGGTCAACTCTTGATCCTCAATGCGGGCGACGGTTATCATGTCGTCCTGGCGGGGATGAGCAGAATCAGCGTCGCGACCGGACAGTCGGTGCTCGCAGGAGAGCCGATCGGCGCGATGGGAGAGGCCCGGGTGGCAAGCACCTCGGCCTCGCGAAATGGAAATGCGGCGCTGGAACTCTATGTCGAGTTCCGCAAGGATGGAAAACCCGTCGATCCGGCCCCATGGTGGGCGGACCGATTTTCTGGAAGGACGTGAAATGATGCGGAAACTGTCGCTTCTGTTTGCCGGCGCGCTGATGGGCGCATCGGCAATGAGCCTGGTCTACGGCGCACCGGGTTCGGCGGCGAACGCTGCGGGTTCGGAAACCTACAAGCAGCTGGCGATCTTCGGCGACATCTTCGAGCGCGTGCGCGCCAATTACGTGACGCCGCCGGACGACAAGTCGCTCGTCGAGAACGCCATCAACGGCATGCTGGCCTCGCTCGACCCGCACTCCTCCTACATGAACGCCGAGCAGGCGCAGGACATGCGCGTGCAGACCAAGGGTGAGTTCGGCGGCCTCGGCATCGAGGTCACCATGGAGAACGACCTCGTCAAGGTCATCACGCCGATCGACGACACGCCGGCCGCCAAGGCGGGTGTGCTGTCAGGCGACTACATCGCCAAGATCGACGGCGAAGAGGTGCGCGGCCTCACCCTCAACGACGCGGTCGAGAAGATGCGCGGACCGGTCAACACGCCGATCAAGCTCACCATCCTGCGCCAGGGCGCCGACAAGCCGATCGAAATCACGGTGGTGCGCGACGTCATCAAGGTCAAGGCGGTGAAGTACCGGGTCGAGAACGACATCGGCTACATGAAGATCACCTCCTTCACCGAGAAGACCTATGATGATCTCGAGAACGCCATCGAGAACATCAAGAAGCAGGTGCCGAACGACAAGCTGAAGGGCTACGTGCTCGACCTGCGCCTCAATCCGGGCGGTCTGCTCGACCAGGCGGTCAGCGTGTCGGATGCCTTCCTCAAGCGCGGCGAGATCGTGTCGACCCGCGGCCGCGATCCGAAGGACGTCACCCGCTTCGACGCCAAGCCGAAGCAGGTCGACGACATCAACGGCAAGCCGATGATCGTGCTGGTCAATGGCGGCTCGGCGAGCGCCTCGGAAATCGTCGCCGGCGCGCTGCAGGACCTGCGCCGCGTCACGGTGGTCGGCACGCAGTCCTTCGGCAAGGGCTCGGTGCAGACCATCATCCCGCTCGGCGAGAATGGCGCGCTGCGGCTCACCACGGCGCTCTATTACACGCCGTCGGGCAAGTCGATCCAGGGCAAGGGCATCACGCCCGACATCAAGGTCGACCAGCCGCTGCCGCCGGATCTGCAGGGCCGCGACCTGACCCGCGGCGAATCCGATCTCAAGGGCCACATCAAGGGCGCCGACGAGAGCTCCACCGGTTCGGGCTCGGCTGCCTATGTGCCGCCGGATCCGAAGGACGACCTGCAGCTGATTTATGCCGAGCAGCTTCTGCGCGGCGAAAAGACCGATCCGTCGTTCCCGCCGAATCCGGACAAGGCCGTGCTGAACCAGTAATGCGGTCCGGCTCTGGCCGGCTGCGCGAAGCAATGCAATGCTGCCGGGGCCGCGAGGTTCCGGCAGTTTGATTCGGGGACCGCGGTTGGGGCGCCACGCGTCTGGGGTATCGCGCCAGCGATTGCGAAGTTTACGCGAGATGTCACGAAAAAGTGACCCTGGCGGGCTTCCGGGGAAACACGACTTGGCTGAGATCGGCAAGGACATCGAACGCCCGCTCGGACAGACGCTCCGGCCTCAGCGCAAGGCCTCGCGCGGCATCGGCTCCGGCTCGCTCGTCGCTGTGCTGGCCGTGCTTGCCGTGATCGGTGTTTCCGGCGCTATCGCGCTGCGTGAAAAGCCGTTCCGCAAGCCGGAAGAAGTGGCTGTTTCGACGCCGAAGGTCACCGCTGCGCCTGCGGCGGCAGCGGCGCCCGCGCCGGCTCCGGTAGCCGCGGCGACGCCACAGGCCAGCACGCCGATGAAGAGCGGCGGCCCGCAGATCATCCACGTCCAGACCGAAGAGGGCGACGGCCCGCCCAAGGCGGCGATCGTGATTCGCGATCCGTCGACGCTCGGCCAGAACCTCAAGGTCGCCCATATCCCGGACAGGGCGCTGATCGAGGCCAGCGACACCGGTCCGCTGCCGATGCGCTCCGCCGACGGCAGGCGGCCTTTCGACGTCTATGCGCGGCCTTGGTCGGGCGCGCGCGGGGCACGGGTGGCGATAGTCATCGGCGGACTCGCCGTCTCGCAGACCGGCACGCAAGCCGCGATCGCCAAGCTGCCGGCAGAAGTGACGCTGGCTTTCGCGCCGCAAGGCAACAGCATCGGCCGCTGGATGCAGGCGGCAAGGCAGAGCGGGCATGAAATCGTCATGCAGGTGCCGCTCGAGCCGTTCGATTATCCGAATGTCAATCCCGGCCGCAACACGCTGACGGTGTCGGCCAGCCCGGACGAGAACCTGAAGAGCCTGCACTGGGCGCTGTCGCGCACGACCAACTATACCGGGGTCATGAACTATATGGGCGCGCGCTTCTCGACCGACGCCTCGGCGATGGAACCGTTCATGGCCGAGCTAGGCAAGCGGGGGCTCGCCTATATCGACGACGGGTCGTCCGCCCGTAGCGTTGCGCCTGACCTTGCGCTCAAGGACGGCGTGCCGTTCGTTGCCGGCGACATGGCGATCGATGCCGTGCAGGACCGCGGCGAAATCCTCAAGAAGCTGGACAGCCTGGAAGCCACGGCGCGGGCCAAGGGCAGCGCCGTCGGCATCGGTTCGGCCTTCGATATCACCGTCGACACGGTGACGTCCTGGATTGCCGAAGCGAAGAAGCGCGGCATCGAGATCGTGCCGATCTCGGCGGTGGCGATCGATCCGCAAAAAGGCTAACCCTACCCGCCTCGCCGAAGTCAATCCTCAAAGACGGCTGGAACGCTGACCCATGGCCAAGAAGATCGATCCTGAAACGCTGCCTTACCGTCCGTGCGTCGGGCTGATGATCCTCAACGGAGCAGGCCTGGTCTGGGTCGGGCACCGCATCGCCGAACCGGACAGCGAGTTCGCCGGCACGACGCAACTCTGGCAGATGCCGCAAGGTGGCATCGACAAGGGCGAAGAGCCGATCGAGGCCGCGGGCCGCGAGCTCTACGAGGAAACCGGCATGCGCAGCGTGTCGCTGCTGGCCGAGGCGCCGCGCTGGATCAATTACGACCTGCCGGAGCATCTGGTCGGCGTCGCCTTCAAGGGCCGCTATCGCGGCCAGACGCAGAAATGGTTCGCCTATCGCTTCGAGGGCGACGAAAGCGAGATCGAGATCAATCCGCCGCCCGGCGGCCATACCGCCGAATTCGACGAATGGGCCTGGCGGCCGATGCGGGATCTGCCGGAGCTGATCGTGCCGTTCAAGCGCAAGGTCTACGAGCAGGTCATCGCAGCATTCCAGCATCTCGTCCGCTGAGCGGTCGTCCGCCCCGGTTGTCGCGCCGGCCCTGTGGCCGTATTGATTGCCGATGCAATGAGCGGGGGTCGCCATGAACGACGACACCGGACGCGGGTTTCCGGCACATGATTCAAGCAGCGGTTCGACGGTGAGCAAGGCGGCCGCCGGCGCGATCCTGACGATCGACCTCGGGGCCATCCGGGAAAACTACCGCCGGCTAAAGGTGCGACTCGACGGCGTTCGCTGCGCGGGCGTGCTCAAGGCTGACGGCTACGGGCTTGGCGCCGCGCAAGTGGCATCGGCGCTGGCGAAGGAGGGCTGCGACATCTTTTTCGTCGCGCTGCTCGGCGAGGGCATCGCGCTGCGCAAGGCGATCGGGCCCGGGCCCGACATCTTCGTGCTGAACGGGCTGCCTCCGGGTTCTGAACCGGAAGCCGCGGCGGCTCGGCTTTGGCCGGTCATCAACAGCGCCATGCAACTGAAGGCCTGGCGCGAGATCGCGCGAGGCATGGGCCAAAGCCTACCTGCCGCGATCCAGGTCGACAGCGGCATGGCCCGGCTCGGCATGGCGCCGGCGGAAGTCGAGGCGGTCGTGGGCGAGGCCGGCGCCTTCGACGGCGTCGACATCCGTTTCGTGATGAGCCATCTCGCCCGCGCCGACGAGCCGCAACAGGCGGCGAACGAGAAGCAGCGACGCGAATTCGAATTGCTGCGCAATATGCTGCCCGCGGCGCCCGCCTCCCTGGCCAACTCGTCTGGGATCTTTCTCGGACCGGCCTACCACTACGACCTTGCCCGCCCGGGAGCCGCGCTCTACGGCGTCAATCCGACGCCCCATGCACCCAATCCGATGCTGCCGGTGATAGGGCTGCAAGCCAAGGTGGCGCAGACGCGGCGGGTCGGCGCGGGCGCGGGCATCGGCTATGGCCACACCCATCAAGCCGAGGGGCCGCTTGGGCTGGCGACCATTTCGCTGGGCTATGGCGACGGCTGGCACCGGCGCGCCGCTTCGGCCGCCTGGTTCGAGGGCGTGCGGTTGCCGTTCATCGGGCGCGTGTCGATGGACTCGATCGTCCTCGACATTTCGGCGCTTCCGGCCGGCCGGCTCAGGGAAGGCGAGCTCGTCGAGCTCATCGGTCCCTCGCAAAGCGTCGACGACGCGGCCGGCCACGCCGGCACCATCGGCTACGAGATATTGACCAGCCTGGGTGCGCGCTTTCACCGCCGCTACCTAGGAGCTTGAGACAGGCGCCTTGCTTGACAAGCCGGGGCTTCTCGGCAAGGTTCGGAGCATGAGCAACCTCGCTTATACCAAAACCTGCTTCAGGGTTTGCCCCATCGCGGGAGCGTAGCCCCGACGTGGCCGCCAATGCCGGCGGCCGCGTGAACCGGGGCGTTTAATTCCAGACATTTTCATCGAGCCGGCGGCCTTTGCGGCCCGGCTTTGTTCGCCGCCTTCGACGTGGCGGCTTGCGCGCATTCGCTTCGCCGATGCGCCAGCATATGAGGTATGCCATGCCCACAGCAACGCAATCGCGTTCCACCATCCTTGTCAGCGCGGCGGAACACGACCGGCTGAGCAGTCTCGCCAAGGCCTTTCTCAACCGCACGCCCGATATGGCCGAGGACCTGCTTGCCGAGATGGACCGCGCCCGGGTCGCCACCGAGGCGGCAATGCCCGCCGACGTGGTGCGGATGGGCTCGACGGTGACGCTTCAGAATCCGGAAGGAAGCCTTCAGACGGTGACGCTGGTCTATCCGGCCGAGGCCGACATCGCCGAAAGACGCATATCGGTGCTGACGCCGCTTGGAACCGCGCTGATCGGCGCGCGCGCCGGCCGCACGGTCTCCTGGCGGAGCCGCGACAGCCGGGTTCTCTCGGCAACGATCGACGCCGTCGAACAGACGCGGAGGGCGCCATGACCAGGGCCGTCTACCGGCTGACGGCCAAGGACTTCGCGGTGATCGAGGCGATGCTGATGCGCCGCCGCGCGTTTGCCGATCCGATCGCGCCGATGCTCGAACGCAAGCTCGCCGAAAGCCGCGTCATTGCGACGGGAGCCGTCGATCCCGACCTTGCCACGCTCAACAGCCGGGTGATCTTCCGCGTTGGCGGCGGTTCACTTCAGACGCGGACGCTGGTGCAGGCCGAAGCATCCGCTCCCGTCGGCTCCGGCCTGCCGGTCGCCACGTGGCGCGGCCTTTGCCTGCTTGGCATGAAAGCGGGCCAATCGGCGCTGGCCGAGCGGCCCGACGGCCCTGCCGAGGAGATCCTTCTCGAGGATGTGGCCTATCAGCCGGAGGCCGCGCGGCGAGCGGCGCAGGATCGCGCCGCCGAGCGACCTCGCCACGGCCTCAAGCTGGTCCACAGCACATCCGCCGGTGACTGGGCCCTTGGCGGGCGCGGCAAAATCCGGCAGACAGAAGGGGACGATCCGGGCCCTTCCGCGGCATGATCGGCCTTTGAGGGAGCATGGAATGAAAGTCATCGTGCTGGGCGGCGGCGTGATCGGAGTCACCACCGCCTACTTCCTCGCCGAGGCCGGTCATGAAGTGACCGTCTACGATCGCCAGCCGGGGCCGGCGCTCGAAACCAGCTTCGCCAATGCCGGCGAAGTATCGCCGGGCTATGCCTCGCCCTGGGCCGGGCCCGGCATCCCGGTCAAAGCCGTCAAATGGCTGTTGATGAAACACGGACCGCTGGTGGTGCGGCCGGCCTTCGACCCGAATATGTGGACGTGGCTCCTCAAGATGCTGCGCAACTGCACGGCCGAGCGCTACGCGCTCAACAAGTCGCGCATGGTGCCGCTTGCCGAATACAGCCGCGACACGCTGAAAGCGCTGCGCGAGGCGACGGGCATCACTTACGACGAACGCAGCAAAGGCACGCTGCAGCTCTTTCGCAAACAGAAGCAGCTCGACGGCACCGGCGGCGACGTCGAGGTGCTGAAGAAATATGGCGTGCCCTATGAAATCCTCGATCGCGACGGCTGTACCGCGGCCGAGCCGGCCCTTGCGGCGGTGCGCGATAAATTCGTCGGCGGCCTCAGGCTTCCGGGTGACGAGACCGGCGACTGCAAGATGTTCACCGACAAGCTCGCAGAACTCTGCGTAGCGCGCGGCGTGACCTTCGAATACGGCTCGACCATCCGGCGCATCGTCAGGAACCGCAATCGCCTCACCAATGTGCTGACCGATCGCGGATGGAGATCCGCGGACGCCTTCGTGATGGCGATGGGCAGCTATTCGGCGCAGTTCATGCGCTCGCTGGGGCGCCCAATTCCGGTCTATCCGGTCAAGGGCTATTCGATCACCGTGCCGATCAGCAATGCCGAGGCAGCACCGGTGTCGACCGTCATGGACGAGACCTACAAGGTGGCGATCACCAGGCTCGGCGACCGCATCCGCGTCGGCGGCACGGCGGAGATTTCGGGCTATGATCTTCGCTTGCAGGAATCGCGCCGCCGCACGCTCGAACACTCGGTCGGCGATCTCTTTCCCGGCAGCGGCGACCTCAAGGCGGCGAGCTTCTGGTGCGGCTTGCGGCCGATGACGCCGGACGGACCGCCCTTGATCGGGCAAAGCGAGGTCGCCAACCTCTTTCTCAACACCGGCCATGGCACGCTCGGCTGGACCATGGCTTGCGGCTCGGCCAAGGTGCTGGCCGACATCATGTCGAACCGGGTGCCGGAGATCAACGCGCGCGACCTTAGCCCGGAACGCTACCTCAAACCTATCTGACGGGCTTTGCAGCTGCTTCGGCGGGGCTCGCGTCAGAATGCCTGCCGGACCCAGGTGTCGCTGAACAGCAGCCGGTAGGCCCAACCGATGGTGACATTGGTGGCGACCGGGCGCGAATGGGCGAGGTAATCGTCATAGACCGGCTTCATGCGGCGGTAGAAAGCCGGATCGAGCACGACCATGCCGTTCTCCGAGTCATGGAAGAAGCTGCGGTTGTTGAGGTTGACCGAGGAGATGGCGACCAGCCTTTCGTCGATCATCATGATCTTGGAATGCAGCACGACATCCGGCGCCTTGAACTCGCGGATGTCGATGCGGTCGCCATATTTCTCGACGAACAGCTTGTTGAGCGCGGTGAGGAATCGCCCGCCGATGTCGCCCTTGAGGTCGATACGGCCGACGACGTCGATCTTCACGCCCCTGGCCAGCGCCCGGTCGAAGGTCCGAGCGATATCCGGCGTCAGGTTGAGATAGGGATTGACGATCTCGATGCGATGCTCGGCGGTGTCGATCAGTTCGACGAAATAGGCCTCCAGCGCGTGCCCGTCCTCGTAGGGAACGGAAATGAAATGCCGCGCCACGCCGCGCGGGCTTCCACCGGGAACCGGAATGGAAAACGGCCGCGACAGGTTGGTGTCAGCGTCGCGCAGCCAGATTGTCGACAGATGCGCGGCCAGCGTCTCGACGGTCGCCGGGTCGGCGATCTCGATGTCGAAATCGCTCCAGTTGGAATAGTAATTCAGCGAGAAGCCGTCGGTCTTGCCGTATTGCTCCAGGTCCGGATAGCGGGTCAGGTCGACGGGCTTGTGGAACAGGAAGCCGTCATGGATGTTGCGCCCGCCGATGATGACGCGCGAGCGACCGGGCTCTTCGGCCAGCGTCGCCAGCATCTTGATATGGTGAACCTTGTGCAACTGCGAGATCTGCTCGTCGAACGGCGCGCCGTGGTCCGCCTGCCAGCGATATTCCTGTAATTGGACGTTGGGGAACTCAGCCGCCAGCCGGTGCAGCAGCGCGTCGTCCTTCTCACGCTCCAGCACGTCGGTCACCAGGATGCGCACCTTGGTGCCAAGTGCTGCGTGATGGCGGATCAGCCGCTCCATGATGCGGCCGGAGAAATCCGCCTTGAACTCTAGCGACGACAGATAGATCAGCCGGAGTTTCGGCGCGCTTGAGAAATCGAGCGGCAGTTCGGGGTCGGCCTTGTCGATGGCGCTGTCGGGCAGCGTCCTGCCGAGCAGGGCCTCGACCTTGGCGTTGAAGCCGTCGCGCGATTTGCGCAGCAGGGTCGGCGACCCCAGCGCCAGCGCGCAGGTCTGCGACAGCCAGCGGCTGGCATAAAAGACGCGGTCGAGTTCCTCCATCCCCGCCGGGTCGGGCACCGGGCAGCGGTCGTAGCGGCTGTCGAGCCCCGCGATCCAGGGATCGGCGGTCTCCTCGCGCAGCAAGGTCAGCGGCGCGCCGGCCGGCGCCAGGGTGGAGCCGACGCGTAGATCGCAGCGGGTCAGCGCCTGGTCCGGAAACAGGCTGACGGAGGTTTCGGCGACGGGCAGGCTTAGATGGAATGGAGAGGCCGCTGCGACGGTGATGGATCGCCCCGACGCGCGGATCGCGAGCGGGCCGTTGCAGGTGCCGCCGATGTCGACTTGCAGGTGCCCCGCCTGGCGCAGCACGATCTCGACCGAGCGCGCCTGCAGGCCGGAGAAGCTGAAGGTCTTGGGCGCCGAGGGCCGCGCGGCGGCATCGAGATAGAGCGTCTGGCGCGACATGCGCCAACGGCCGGTGAACCGGCCTTCGCCCGGCTTGCCTCGTGTCGGCGCCAGCTCGGTGTCGTCGAGCGGTTTGGCGAGCCGTTGCAGCGTCGGATAGGTCGTGTGGAAGCCGCTGTTCTGGACATCGCGCCAGTCGCGGCCGAAACGGCCGGTGCCGTTGGCGCGGTCGAGCGCATCGAGGCGGCTTTGGGCGAGCAGCGCCTGGAACTGCTTGTCATAGGCGCTGTTGCCGTCGCCTGCGAAGTAGTGGGCTCCGGCTATCTCGGCGCCGCTGCTGTCTGCCGAGACCGGCAGGCGGCCGCAGGCGCCGTCGCCCGGAAAGAAGGCGCAGGCCGAATGCCCAGGCATGCCGGCGCAACCGGCAAGCGCTGCCAGCGCCAGTCCAAGCAACGCCCTGGTTATGGCCGACCCGAGCTTCATCCAGTTGCCCCGTTCATGGCCTTGAGCTGGGCCGGATCACGTGGCGGCATGAAACCTTGCGGAAAGATCCTGCAGACCGGAAACGCGAAGGTGGCGATCAGCAATTCTGCCTCGTTTCGCATTTTGCGCGGCGCCGTCCGGTCGTCGCGGATATTCCTCGCGGAGGCGACGAGCGTGCCGTCGCAGTCGCAATGATTGTGCCGGGCAATGTAGCAGGCGTCGTGGACCTGGCAGGCGGCGTCGAGACGGTCGACCGGCTTTGCCGACAGATCGCCGGTGCGCGTGCCCGGGCCGCAATAATTGCCGATGACGAAAGGCGAGGGGCGCGCCATGGCGTAGCGGATCGGCTTTGGCAGCTCCGCTTCCGGAACCTTGGTCCAGGGGTTGGCGCAGTCCGACAGAAAAATCAGCGGCAAAATGGCAAGTACGGCTCGCATTTCTCCGCCGGCGTTCCGAAGATTGTCCCCCTTGCGCCCGGTCATGACATGGCCAGGCGCGCTGGTGCCACAGTGGCTGAATTTGTGGCGGAGGCAAGGCGGCAACGACCAACTGCCTGTGATAGGATCGGCCGCGGCGAGGGGACTTTGGGATGCGTCTTTTTCTTTTGGCGACGGCGGCCGCATATCTGACCTGCGCCACGGCGGCGCTTGCCGCGGACAAGACCGTTCGCGACAAGGAGCACGGCTTTTCGCTGACCTATCCCGAGGAATGGACGAGCGAAACCACCTTTGGCAATACCATGCGGCTCAAGGTCAAATCTGGCGAAGAAGGCCTGACCTGCAGGGTGTCGCAAAATCTCTACGACCCGACCGCCCCGGACAATCCGCCCGATCCCAGGGCATTCATCGAGAAGGAGTGGTCGGCGGAAAACTGGCAGACCATGATCGGCGTCGCTTATCAGTCGGCCGGCTTCAGCCAGGACCGGCTGACGCATTTTCCTGACGGCTATCCGGTGCGGATCGCCGACATGGATTTCCACTACGCCGACGACAATGTCAGCTTCTACGGCCATTCCCGCATCGCGCTGACGCTGCGCAGCTCGCATTACGGCTTCGTCGATTGCGGGGTCACGGGCGACAGCGCCGACGAGGCGGCGCGCAAATGGGCGCCGCTTGCGGACGAAGCCGGGAAAGTGGTGAGTTCGTTCGTGCTCGACGCGGATTAGACAAAAAGACCGCGCTCGCGTTCCACCACTTTGGTGATGAAATTGGCGACGAGCTGGACGCGGCGCAGCGGCCTCACCGATTCATGATAGACCAGCCAGTAGGCGCGGCGGATGGGCGCGACGATGTCGACGGACACAAGCTCCGGCATCGAACGGGCGACGAAAGTGTGCAGGATGCCGATGCCGGCGCCGGAGCGCACCGCCTCGGCCTGGCCGAGCGCCGAGGAGATGGCGAAGCTGGTGCGCCATTCGGGGCTGAAC
The DNA here is from genome assembly GCF_006439555.1 of Mesorhizobium sp. B3-1-6. Classification (NCBI taxonomy): domain Bacteria; kingdom Pseudomonadati; phylum Pseudomonadota; class Alphaproteobacteria; order Hyphomicrobiales; family Phyllobacteriaceae; genus Mesorhizobium; species Mesorhizobium sp. B3-1-6. The sequence goes on from NZ_VFTM01000026.1 coordinate 68,902, forward strand.
TCGGCGGCATAGTCGAGCGACGGGCTGACGATGAGGTCCGGCACATAGCCGATCAGCGTGTGCCGGCCGAGTTCGGCCGGCACTTTCGGCAGACCGTTGGCTTCGGCATAGGCGCGGGAGGCGAAGAGGCCGAGCGTGTAGTCGACCAGCTTGCCCGCCACCAGCCGCCCTTCGCTCGGCCGCTCGACGGTGATCGCGATATCGGCCTCGCGCCTGGACAGCGAGAAGGAGCGCGGCACCGGCACCAACTGGATGGTGAGCTCACGATGCAGCGCGGTCAGTTCGCCCAGCCGCTTGGCCAGGAAGGCGACGCCAAATCCATCGGGCGCGCCGATGCGCACGGTTCCCGAAACATCGTCGCCCTCGCCGGCAATCGTCGAGCGCGCGGCGATCATGTCGCCTTCCATGCGCTCGGCTATGTCGAGGAAGCGCTCGCCGGCCGGCGTCAATTCGCTGCCGGTGGTCAGGCGGCGGAAGAGCTTTGTCCTCAGCGCTTCCTCGAGCGCGGCGATGCGGCGCGAGACGGTGGCGTGGTTGAGCTCAAGGCGCTTGGCCGCGCCGAGGATCTGCCCGGCGCGCGCCACGGCCAGGAAGATGCGGACGTCATCCCAGTTCATAAGAAATCCCCGACGACAGCGCACCTGTCATTTGCGACAATTAATGCACACTCCATTGTCGTTGTCTATTTTCCGCACAACGGTTGCGTTTTGGCTCGCGTTGCCATCGCCGCCGCAAAGGCGGACAATGCGTCAATCACCAAACAAGGGAGAGAAGGCATGATCGAATACGGTCATTTCATCGGCGGCAAGCGTGTCGCCGGCACCAGCGGCCGCAAGCAGGATGTGATGCAGCCGATGGACGGCTCCGTGCGCGGCACGGTGGCGCTCGCCTCGCAGGCGGAACTGCGCGCCGCGGTCGAGAACGCCAAGGCGGCGCAGCCGAAATGGGCCGCCACCAACCCGCAGCGCCGCGTGCGCGTGCTGATGAAATTCCTCGAGCTGGTCGCCCGCGACTATGACGAACTGGCCGACATACTGGCGCGCGAGCACGGCAAGACGATCGCCGACGCGCGCGGCGACATCCAGCGCGGCCTCGAAGTGGTCGAGGTCTGCATCGGCGCCCCGCACATGATGAAGGGCGAGTTCACCGACGGCGCCGGTCCCGGCATCGACGTCTATTCGATGCGCCAGCCGCTCGGCGTCGTCGCCGGCATCACGCCGTTCAATTTCCCGGCCATGATCCCGCTGTGGAAGATCGCGCCGGCCATTGCCTGCGGCAACGCCTTCATCCTGAAGCCGTCGGAGCGCGATCCGGGCGTGCCGATCCGTATCGCCGAACTGTTCATCGAGGCCGGCCTGCCTGCCGGCATCCTCAACGTCGTCAACGGCGACAAGGAAGTGGTCGACGCCATCCTCGACGATCCGGACATCAAGGCGATCGGCTTTGTCGGCTCGACACCGATCGCGCACTACATCTATTCGCGCGGCACCGCGGCCGGCAAGCGCGTGCAGTGCTTCGGCGGCGCCAAGAACCACATGATCATCATGCCCGACGCCGACATGGACCAGACGGTCGATGCGCTGATCGGCGCCGGCTACGGCTCGGCCGGCGAGCGCTGCATGGCGATCTCGGTGGCGGTGCCTGTCGGCAACGACACCGCCAACCGGCTGATGGAGAAGTTGGTGCCGCGCGTGGAAAGCCTGAAGGTCGGCCCGTCGACCGATTCGGCGGCCGATTTCGGCCCGCTGGTGACGGCGCAGGCGCTAGAGCGCGTGAAGGGCTATGTCGATATCGGCGTCAAGGAAGGCGCCAAGCTCGTCGTCGACGGCCGCGGCTTCAAGATGCAGGGCTATGAGAACGGCTATTATATGGGCGGCTGCCTGTTCGACAACGTGACGGCCGACATGCGCATCTACAAGGAAGAGATCTTCGGGCCGGTGCTATCGGTGGTGCGCGCGCCGCGCTACGAGGACGCCATCAAACTCGCCAACGACCACGAGATGGGCAACGGCGTCGCCATCTTCACCCGCGACGGCGATGCCGCGCGCGACTTCGCCAGCCGCGTTCAGGTTGGCATGGTCGGCGTCAACGTGCCGATCCCGGTTCCGATCGCCTATTACACCTTCGGCGGCTGGAAGGCGTCGTCCTTCGGCGACCTCAACCAGCACGGTCCGGACGCCTTCCGCTTCTACACCAAGACCAAGACGGTCACGTCGCGCTGGCCGTCCGGGATCAAGGACGGTGCGGAATTCGTCATTCCGACGATGAACTAGCCGGACGGTTTCCTTGTTTGCGCGTCCTCGCCACTTCGTGGCTGCGGGCGCGCGGCGAGGCATCAAGGACGGCGCGGAATTCGTCATCCCGACGATGAACTGAGCCCGGACAGGTCGTCCAAGCCAACATTGGGGAGGCGCGGTGCAAGCCGCGCCTTCTTTTTGTGGATGCAGGTGGAATGCTGCGGCTTTCGTCCACCAGCCTTGCACTGTCCAGATCACGCCGCCAAAGGCGAAGCGCAACTTCAGGTGCATGAATTCTGATGCATCGCGCGAGGAGAGCATCCGCACCTTCTAATAATTCCATCGCCGTGTGATGGAACCAACAGACCACCCTCCGTCTTAGGCTGTATTCCTGCCATGCGTGCAGGCAAATCAAACAGCGCCGGTGGCAGCCGGGGTTCGCGTCTGGCGCGAGGAGGTGTCAGATGACACGATTTCTTATGGCGACAATGCTGGCGGCGGCGGTGGTCACCGGTGGATCGGCGTCGGCGAACGCGGCGGCGCAATGCGCTCCGCGCGCCGACATCATCAAGGCGCTCGGCGACAAGTTCCACGAAAGCGAGGCCGGGCGCGGTCTGATCAATCCTAACGTCGTGCTCGAGATCTTTGTGTCGGATCAGGGCAGTTGGACCGTGCTTGCCTCCGACACCAAGGGGCAAAGCTGCATCCTTTCCGTGGGCGAGGGCTGGGACAGCCCTACGATCGCGGCAGCCATGCCAGGCGCATGAGAAATTCGCCGTAGAGTGTCCGCTCCCGGGTTGGTTGCGGGCGGCTCAGGCGCTGTCAGCGCCCCCGCTTGTTTACGGAGCGAAGCTTCACCATATCGAATCCAGGGAGTCATGATCTCCCTGGGACAGACCGGAAACCAGAAGGAGCGACGTGATGAAGACGTCCAATCCGGCCTGGAGCCTTCCGGCACACTGAGGCGGCCGAATGTGCCTCCCTTGCCGGAATGCGAAGGCGAAGGAGGTGCCCCCCCATGGCACGCGATTTTTCGTTTCGATGGGTCAAGCTTGCAGTCGTTGGCGCCCTGATGGCGCTATCGGCTATCCCGGCGCGGGCGCAAGTCATCTGTGGCGGCCATGACTATCTGGTTGCGAGGCTGGCGGAAGCATTCGAGGAGAAGCGGCTGGGATATGGCGTGGCCGGTCAAGCCGCCCTCTTCGAAGTGTACGTCTCGGCAAGCGGAACCTGGACCATCCTGATGACCGACGTCAAAGGCCAGAGTTGCATCCTGGCGGCGGGCGACGGGTGGGAAGACACGCAGGGCCACCGCGGTCGGGCAGCCGGGCGGCTGAGGACGCCTCGGGCAGGCGCTGACCCCGCTCAGCGCGTGGCGGCCACCTCGGCATGACCGCGCAGCAGCGCCATCAGTTTCTTGGCGTCCTTGGCGGCGCCTTCCTCGTCGCCGTCGAGGATGGACCGGATCAGCGCCACGTGGTGCTCTGCTGATTCGGCCAGCCCGGTGTCGGCCTTGTAGCGATACCAGAAGCGGCGGCTGTGCGTCTGCAAGGGGGCGGCCACGCGCGCCGCGAAAGGGTTGTCGGCGGCGATTGCCAGCGCTTCGTCGAGCGCCTTGTCGGCCTGGATGAAGGCAAGCACGTTGCCGGAGATCACCGCCTTCTGCATGGCCAGGGCCGCCTCGTGGAACAGGTCGGCGGCCTCGCGGGTGACGAAGCGTGCGGCCGAGCGGGCGAGCACCACCTCGATGCCGCGCCGCGCATCCAGCACCCGCAGCCAGTCGCCGGCGTGAAGCGGCGCGACCGCGATGCCAGCGCGGGGTCTTATGTCGAGAAGGCCTTCCCAGGCGAGCCTCTGGATCGCCTCGCGCACGGGGGTGCGTCCGAGACCCAGCCGCTCGATCAGTGCGCCTTCGGTGACGAAGCTCGACGGCGCCAGCTCGAGCGTGACGATCATGTGCTCCAGCGCGCGGTAGGCCTTGGTCGCCGCCGGCTCGAAGGTCGCGTTCGTGTCAGCGGATATCAGAGGGGAGATCAATGGCAGGCTCCTGATATATTTTTCATATATCATAGTGGATTCAGCATTGACGAGCCAGCTTTTAATAGATATACGACTGATATATCAATCGGAGAAACAAACCATGTGGACCGGAGTTTTCCCCGCCGTCACGACCAAATTCACAGCCGACGACCGACTCGACCATGCCGAGATGGAGCGCTGCTACGGACTGCAGATGGAGGCCGGCTGCGACGGCATCATCGTGTGCGGCTCGCTCGGCGAAGGGCCGATGCTGTCGCCGGACGAAAAGATCGAAGTGCTGAAGACGGCGCAGAAAGTCGCCGGCAAGAAGCCGGTGCTTTTGACCGTCAACGAGCCCGGCACGCGCGAGGCGGCTGTTATCGCCAAGCGCGCCGCCAAGGAAGGCGCCGATGGGCTGATGGTGGTGCCGAGTCCGATCTACCACACCGACCCGCAAGAGACGGTCGCCGCCCTTCGTGCAGTTGCGGAAGCCGGCGACCTGCCGGTGATGATCTATTCCAACCGGCTCGCTTATCGCGTCGACGTGACCGTCGAGCTGATGGAGGAGCTGGCGTCGGACAAGCGTTTCGTCGCCATCAAGGAATCGTCCGACGACATCCGCCGCTCGACCGAGATCATCAACCGGTTCGGCGACCGCTACGACCTCTTCACCGGTGTCGACAATCTCGCCTTCGAGGCGCTGTCGGTCGGCGCCATCGGCTGGGTCGCCGGCCTCGTCACCGCCTTCCCGCGCGAGACGGTAGCGATCTACCAACTGATGAGAGAGGGCCGCCGCGAGGAAGCGCTGGCGATCTACCGCTGGTTCCGGCCCTTGCTCGACCTCGATGTCTCCACCTATCTGGTCCAAAACATCAAGCTTGCCGAAGTGCTGGCGATCGGTACCAATGACCGTGTGCGCATGCCGCGCCAGCCGCTGTCGGGCGAACGCCGCAAGGCGGTCGAGAAGATCGTCCGGGATGCGCTGGCGGTGCGGCCGAAGCTGCCGTCGTTCCAGAACTCTCCTCGATCGACGGAAAAGCTGGTGGCGGCCGAATAAGGGAACAGCCTTCACGTGCAGAAAAATTCCGAGGAGGGGCGCCGCCCCTCATCCGCCCTTCGGGCACCTTCTCCCCGTGAACGGGGAGAAGGGGAAGACATCGCCATCATCGGTGGCGGCATCGTCGGTATCTGCGCCGCGACCCTGCTGTCTGAAGCGGGTCGCGGCGTTACCGTCTTCGATCGTACCGGCATCTGCGAGGAGACGAGCTCCGGCAACGCCGCCGCTTTCGCCTTCTCCGACGTGCTGCCGCTGGCGCATAAGGGCATGATCCGGCAATTGCCGAAATGGCTCGCCGACCCGCTCGGACCTTTGGCCATCCCGCCGGCCTATCTGCCCAAGCTGCTGCCCTGGCTGATCCGCTTCTGGCGCGCGGGCGCCGCCAAACACTACGAAGCGAGCCTGGCGGCGCAGGTCGGTATGATGAAGCTCGCCGAAGCCGAATGGATGGGACTGCTCGACCGCTCCGGCACGCGGCCGATGCTGCGCGAGGATGGTTCGCTGGAATTCTATGAGAGCGAGGCGGAGTTCCGTGCCTCGCTGCCCGGCTGGGCCGAGCGCGGGCGTTTCGGCATCGGCTTTCGCCATGTCGAGGGCGAGGAAATGGCAGCGCTCCAGCCAGGTCTGGCGCCGCGCTTCGTCAAGGGGACCTTCGTGCCAGGCTGGAAAACGGTCGCCGATCCCAAACTGCTCGGCAAGGCGGTCTGGGCCTATGCGGAGAGGCTCGGCGCCCGTTTCGAGCATGCGCGTATCGAACGCGTGGAAGCGGACGCAAACGGCGCCACGATCGTCCTGGCCGACGGCACCAGGCGGAGGGCAAGGAAACTCCTGATCGCCGCGGGCGCCTGGTCGCATCTCCTGGCGAGGAATCTCGGCGACCGCATTCCGCTCGAAACCGAGCGTGGCTACAACACGACGCTGCCGGTGTCCGCCTTCGACGTGAAGCGGCAGCTGATCTTTTCCGGACATGGCTTCGTCATCACGCCGCTGGAGACCGGCCTGCGCGTCGGCGGCGCGGTCGAGCTCGGCGGCATCGAGCGGCCGCCCAACTTCGCGCGGTCGAAGGCAATGCTGGAGAAGGCGAAGCGTTTCCTGCCCGGGCTCGACCCGTCGGGCGGACGCGAGTGGATGGGTTATCGCCCGTCGCTGCCGGACTCCTTGCCGGTGATCGGCGCGGCGCGCGCGCCGAATGTCTTTTATGCCTTCGGGCACGGCCATCTCGGCCTGACCCAGTCGGCGGCGACCGGCCGCTTGATCCGCGATCTCGTTGTCGGGCAGACTCCGCCGCTCGATCTCACCCCATTCCGTCCAGAGCGTTTCTGAAAAGAGAATATGATGGCCAAGAAATCCTTCTTCTGCATCGACGGCCACACCTGCGGCAATCCGGTGCGGCTGGTCGCCGGCGGCGGGCCATTGCTCGAGGGCTCGACGATGATGGAGCGGCGGGCGCATTTCCTCGCCGAATATGACTGGATCCGCACCGGGCTGATGTTCGAGCCGCGCGGCCATGACGTGATGTCGGGCTCGATCCTCTATCCGCCGACGCGCGAGGACTGCGACATCGCCATCCTGTTCATCGAGACCTCGGGTTGCCTGCCGATGTGCGGCCACGGCACCATCGGCACAGTGACGATGGCGATCGAGCATGGGCTGGTGAAGCCGAAGACGCCGGGCGTGCTGAGGCTCGACACGCCGGCCGGCCTGGTCATCGCCGAATACAAGCAGGTCGGCGAATATGTCGAGGAGGTGCGCATCACCAACGTGCCGTCGTTCCTCTATGCCGAAGGCCTGACCGTCGAATGCCCGGTGCTCGGCGAGATCAACGTCGACGTCGCCTATGGCGGCAATTTCTACGCCATCGTCGAGCCGCAGCAGAATTACCGGGACATGGCCGACTATTCGGCGGGCGACCTCATCGCCTGGAGCCCGGTGGTGCGGCAGCGCCTCAACGAGAAATACTCCTTCGTGCATACGGAGAATCCCGGCATCAACCGGCTGTCGCACATGCTGTGGACCGGCAAGCCGAGGCATGCCGAGGCCGACGCCCGCAACGCCGTGTTCTATGGCGACAAGGCGATCGACCGCAGCCCTTGCGGCACCGGCACCTCGGCACGCATGGCGCAGCTCCATGCCAAGGGCAGGCTCAAGCCCGGCGACAGTTTTGTCCACGAATCCATCATCGGCTCCCTGTTCAAGGGCAGGGTCGAAAAAGAGGTCAGCGTCGCCGGCAAGCCGGCGATCATCCCCTCGATCGGCGGCTGGGCCCGCATGACCGGGCTGAACACGATCTTCATCGACGACCGCGATCCGTTCGCGCACGGCTTCGTCGTCACCTGATACGATCAGGGGCATGCGCTTTGGCTTCGCTTTCCGCTTTCGCCGTCACCTGATCGCGGAACCAGTTGGCGAATTGACTTCGGCCGCTGAGGGCCGAGCCGACATCGTCAGAAAATAGGGCTTGTCGTCATCGATCGCCACCCGAGGGGGCCGAAAAGCACAGTCTCAATGGAGAGGGAGGCTCTGCTTGCTGAAACGTCGCTTCAAGGCTTTTCTATTTCGGCGAGACGCCTTCCGCCGAAGGCGTCTCGCCGTCACATGGCCGTCACAGATGGCGCAAACCTCACCCAACGGAAGCCGCGGCGGTCGAAAAAGCAGCGCCTCGGTTCTTGCAAGAATTCTTCTCATCAAATTATTTTGACGCCGATTTCTTCGACATGAGGCCCATCATAAGGTTGAATCGTCAAAGACATTGCGTTGTGCCAATGCTACGGTCCGCGATAGTCCAGGGGTCGGGCGCAAAAAAACGGGCAATCGGACGGCGTGCTTCCAAACCACGCAGAGCGATTGAAAAATCACGTTGCAATCCGGGCTCGAAACTTTACGACTAGGGGAAATACGAAAAGGAATGCGTCCTGAAAGGCGACATTCCAGGGGAGCCGCATAAATATGCAGTACTTCGTCCAGCAGCTTATCAATGGGCTGACGTTGGGATCGATCTATGGCCTGATCGCGATCGGCTATACGATGGTCTATGGCATCATCGGCATGATCAATTTCGCCCATGGCGACATCTTCATGGTCGGCGCCTTCACCGCGCTCATTGTCTTCCTGATCCTTGGCGCATTGTTCTATTCGGTGCCGGTCGTGGTGGCGCTTCTGATCATGATGATCGTGGCGATGCTGCTCACCAGTCTCTACAACTGGACGATCGAAAAAGTGGCCTATCGGCCGCTGCGCGGATCGTTCCGGCTGGCGCCGCTGATCACCGCCATCGGCATGTCGATCGCGCTGTCCAATTTCGTGCAGGTCACGCAAGGCCCGCGCAACAAGCCGATCCCGCCGATGGTGTCGCAGGTTTACACGATCGACGGCATCAGCATCTCGCTGAAGCAGATCATCATCGTGCTGGTCACCGCCGCGCTGCTGGTGATCTTCTGGTATCTCGTCAACAGGACGGCGCTCGGGCGGGCGCAACGCGCCTGCGAGCAGGATCGCAAGATGGCGGCGCTGCTCGGCATCGACGTCGACCGCACCATCTCCATCACCTTCATCATGGGGGCCGCCCTTGCCGCCGTCGCCGGCACGCTGTTCCTGATGTATTACGGCGTCGTGGTGTTCTCGGACGGCTTCGTGCCGGGCGTGAAGGCCTTTACGGCAGCCGTGCTGGGCGGCATCGGCTCGCTGCCCGGCGCGGTGCTCGGCGGACTGCTCATCGGCTTCATCGAGAGCATGTGGTCGGCTTATTTCTCGATCGACTACAAGGACGTCGCCGCTTTCTCGATCCTGGCGATCGTGCTCATCTTCCTGCCCTCCGGCATCCTCGGCCGGCCTGAAGTCGAAAAGGTCTGATCTCATGGCCGTTACCGTGTCTTCGGAGCGCGACACCGTCGCTACTCCAGTCCAGCGCGCTTTTCGCGAAGCGCTCTATGCAGGCGCCATCTCGCTTGGCCTGTTCGTGCTGTTCATCGGTCTCAGGACAGACCAGAACATCAGCAACGAACTGATCCTGGTGCAGCGCTGGGGCCTGCTGGCCATTGTGGTCATCGCCACTGCCCTGGGCCGCTTCCTGTATATCGCCTATGGCCAGCCCTTCGTGGCCAGCCTGAAGATCGCCGACATCGACACAGGCCTGCTGCCCGACACCATGGCGGCACGATTCTTCAGGACGCCTTACTTCATAGCAGCGGTCGTTGTCGCAGCCTTGCTGTTTGTGCTGGCCGGCTCGCTTGACGGGCTGCTCGGACCCGACCTTGCCGGCTACGCACGCTTCGTGCGGGCGCTGGCGATCATCTATGCCATCGCCTGGGTAATGTATTATTTCCGGGCCTTCATCCACGCCCACTTCTCGGCGTTGGGCATCAGCGCGCTGGCGCTCTATCCGATCGTCGTCGTGCTGGTGCTTGCGCTGATGACAGGATCGATGGCGGGAGGCTTTCAGGGTTCTCTGAAGTGGGTCGACAATTTCGGCATACAGATCCTGATCTATGTGATGCTGGCCTGGGGGCTGAACATCGTCATCGGCCTCGCTGGTCTGCTCGATCTCGGTTATGTCGCTTTCTACGCTGTCGGCGCGTATGCCTACGCGCTGCTGGGCACGCATTTCGGCCTGTCGTTCTGGATCCTGCTTCCGGCCGCCGGCTGCATGGCCGCCTTCTGGGGCGTCATGCTCGGCTTCCCGGTGCTCAGGCTTCGGGGCGATTATCTGGCGATCGTGACGCTGGCCTTCGGCGAGATCATCCGCCTCGTCCTGATCAACTGGCGCGAAGTGACCAACGGCTCGGCCGGCATTTCCGGCATTCCAAAGGTCTCCTTCTTCGGCCTGATGTCGTTCAACGTCTCTGATCCGAACTACATCGCCAAGGTGCTGCACATCGCCACATCGAGCGCCTATTACAAGATCTTCCTTTACTATCTGATCCTCGGACTCTGTCTTTTGACCGCCTTCGTTACCATCAGGCTGCGCCGGTTGCCGGTCGGCAGGGCGTGGGAAGCGCTACGCGAGGACGAGATCGCCTGCCGCTCGCTCGGCATCAACACCACCACCACCAAGCTGACGGCGTTCGCCACCGGCGCCATGTTCGGCGGCTTCGCCGGCTCGTTCTTCGCCGCACGGCAAGGTTTCGTCAGCCCTGAATCCTTCGTCTTCCTGGAATCGGCGATAGTCCTTGCCATCGTCGTGCTCGGTGGCATGGGTTCGCTGGTCGGCATCGCCGTAGCGGCGCTGGTGATGATCGGCGGCACTGAAGCGTTGCGAGAACTCGACTTCCTGAAGCGGGTCTTCGGTCCCGATTTCACGCCTGAACTGTACCGCATGCTTCTGTTCGGCATGGCCATGGTCATCGTCATGCTATGGAAGCCGCGGGGCTTCGTCGGCAGCCGAGAACCGACAGCCTTCCTGAAGGAGCGAAGAGCGGTTTCAAGCTCCTTCACCAAGGAGGGTCACGGCTGATGAACGCGACCCCTTCCTCGAAAGACTTCATCCTGCAGGTCGAGCATCTGTCGATGAAGTTCGGCGGCCTGGTCGCCATCGGCGACCTGTCGTTCCAGGCCAGGCGCGGCGAGATCACGGCGCTGATCGGGCCGAACGGCGCCGGCAAGACCACGGTGTTCAACTGCATCACCGGCTTCTACAAGCCGTCTGAGGGCATGATCACTCTCAACCGGAACGACGGCTCGACCTATCTGCTCGAGCGCCTGCCCAACCACGAAATCCCGGCGCGCGCCAAGGTGGCGCGCACTTTCCAGAACATCCGCCTGTTCTCGGGCATGACGCTGCTGGAGAACCTTCTGGTCGCGCAGCACAACAAGCTGATGAAGGCTTCGGGCTATACGCTTCTTGGCCTCTTCGGCTTTCCGAGCTATCGCCAGGCCTCGGCCGAGTCGATCGAGCTCGCGAGGCACTGGCTGGAGAAGGCCGATCTCGTCGACCGCGCCGACGATCCCGCCGGCGACCTGCCCTATGGCGCGCAACGGCGCCTGGAAATCGCGCGCGCCATGTGCACGGGGCCGGAGCTTCTGTGCCTCGACGAACCAGCCGCCGGCCTCAATCCGAAGGAATCGGCGGCGCTCAACGAGCTGTTGATGGGCATCAAGAGCACCGGCACCTCGATCCTGCTCATCGAGCACGACATGTCGGTGGTGATGCAGATCTCCGACCATGTCGTCGTGCTCGAATACGGCCGCAAGATCTCCGACGGCAATCCGCAGTCGGTGCGCACCGATCCGCGCGTCATCGCCGCTTATCTCGGCGTCGACGACGAGGAGGTCGAGACCGTGCTGACCGAAGTTGGCGACGAGGACGTCATCGAGCAGCTCGATACCGGGCCGGATGCGGCACACGGACCGGGCAATTCCGCTTCGATGATGGCCGGGCCGGTTTCCGACAGCGTCGAACACGCCGACGAGGGCGAGCGGGTCACGGTGTCGAAGGGTGCCTCGAAAGCGGCGCAGGTCGATGCGCGCGCCGCGGCGATCGCCAGCAAGCCGATCGCGGCTCCGGCAGCGCCGAAGCCGGCGGCGAAGAAACCGGCCGCAAAAGCGCCGGCGAAAAAGGCAGCCGCAAAGGCCCCGGCCGCGAAAGCCGGCGGCATCTCCAATCGCCTCGACGCGCCGCGCGGCGGCAAGGCGGACAGTCTGATCCGCATCAAGGGCATCGGTCCGGTCAACGAGCGCAAGCTGAACGAGCACGGAATCTTCCATTTCGACCAGATAGCGGCCTGGAAGAAGGCCGACATCGAGGCGGCGGAGGCCTATCTCGCCTTTGACGGGCGTATTGCCCGCGAAGACTGGATCGGCCAGGCGAAGACGCTGGCGAAGGAAGTGGCGGCCAAGCCCGCGACGCGTGGAGGGCGTAAATAATGGCCGGCACAACGCTGCTCGACATCAAGGGTGTCGAGACCTACTACGGCAACATTCGCGCGCTGAACGGCGTCGATGTCAGCGTCAACCAGGGTGAGATCGTGGCGCTGATCGGTGCCAACGGCGCCGGCAAGTCGACGCTGATGATGACCATCTTCGGCGCGCCGCGCGCCCGCACCGGCACCATCACCTTCGCCGGCACGAACATCACCAAGATGCCGACGCATGAGATCGCACGCCTGCGTATCGCCCAGTCGCCGGAAGGACGCCGCATCTTCCCGCGCATGACGGTGATGGAAAACCTGCAGATGGGCGCCAGCCTCGACAACCTCAAACATTATGACGAGGACGTCGAGAAGGTGTTCACGCTGTTCCCTCGGCTGAAGGAACGCATCGGCCAGCGTGGCGGCACGCTGTCGGGCGGCGAGCAGCAGATGTTGTCGATCGGGCGCGCCCTGATGGCGCGGCCGAAACTGCTTCTGCTCGACGAGCCGTCGCTTGGTCTCGCGCCGCTGATCGTCAAGCAGATATTCGATGCCATCCGCGAGCTCAACAAGACGCAAGGGTTGACCGTGTTCCTGGTCGAGCAGAACGCTTTTGGGGCGCTCAAACTCGCCACGCGCGGCTATGTCATGGTCAACGGCAATGTGACGATGAGCGGCACCGGCAAGGAACTGCTCGCCAATCCGGAAGTGCGCGCCGCCTATCTCGAAGGCGGACATCACTGAGATCGAGGACATCAATCATGCAAGGCATTATCTACGAAGAAGCCTCGATCTGGCAGTTCCTGTTCGTCACCTGCCTGCTTGGCGGCTGGGCGGCATGGATGACCGGCAAGGCCGCCGCTCAGACTTGGAGCACCTACGTTCAGCTGTTCTTCTACATGCTCGGTCTCGGCATCGGCATCAGGTTCATCCATCACGCCTTGTTCGACGGCACGATGTTCTCACTGCATTACTATATCATCGATACCATCGTGCTGATGATATTGGGCTTCCTCGGCTATCAATACACGCGCACCAACCAAATGGTCACACAGTATAACTGGCTCTACGAAAGAGCTTCCTTATTAAGCTGGAAACCGAAAGGTTGACGTTCACCATTACGCCGTTTCCGGCATGAATCGGCGTGACAAGTGCCTGAAAATCGGCATTCTATGCTTTCTGCGATAAGGGTGGGCATCGCATGAAAGTATCATCCACGCCCACTCCGTAAATGGGAGCGTTTCAATGAAAAAATCACTCTTGTCCGCCGTTGCGCTGACCGCGTTCGTCGCGTTCAGCGGCAGCGCGTGGGCCGCTGACATCCTGATCGGCGTCGCCGGTCCGATCACCGGCCCGAACGCCGCGTTCGGCGCACAGCTGCAGAAGGGCGCGGAACAGGCGATCGCCGACATCAACGCGGCGGGCGGCGTCAATGGCCAGCAGCTCAAGCTCGAGATCGGCGACGACGTCTCCGATCCCAAGCAGGGCATCTCGGTCGCCAACAAGTTCGTCGCCGACGGCGTCAAGTTCGTCGACGGCCATTTCAACTCCGGCGTCTCGATCCCGGCCTCGGAAGTCTACCAGGAAAACGGCATCCTCGAGATCACGCCGGCCGCGACCAACCCGAAGTTCACCGAGCGCGGCATGTGGAACACCTTCCGCACCTGCGGTCGTGACGACCAGCAGGGCAAGGTGGCCGGCGACTACATCGCCAAGAACTTCAAGGATGCCAAGATCGCCATCATCCACGACAAGACGCCTTATGGCCAGGGCCTCGCCGACGAGACCAAGAAGAACCTCAACGCCAACGGCATCACGGAAGTGTTGTACGAAGGCGTGAATGTCGGCGACAAGGACTTCTCGGCCCTCATCGCCAAGATGAAGGAAAACGGCGTTACGCTCATCTACTGGGGCGGCCTGCACACCGAAGCCGGTCTGATCATCCGTCAGTCGGCCGATCAGGGCCTGAAGGCGCCGCTGTTCTCGGGCGACGGCATCGTCTCCAACGAACTGGCTTCGATCGCGGGCGACGCCGTTGCCGGCACGCTCAACACCTTCGCTCCGGATCCGCGCAAGAATCCGGCCGCCAAGGAAGTGGTCGAGAAGTTCCGCGCCAACGGCTTCGAACCGGAAGCCTACACGCTCTACTCCTATGCCGCGGTGCAGATCATCGCCCAGGCCATCGCCAAGACCGGCTCGGCCGACGACGCGCAGAAGGTTGCGGAGACGATCAGGGCCAATACCTGGAAAACCGCTATCGGTGACATCGGCTACGACGCCAAGGGCGACATCACCCGTCCTGATTATGTCATCTATGAGTGGAAGAAGGGCGACGACGGCAAGTACAGCTACTTCGAGAAATAAGCCGGCAAACCCTAAAGCAGGTCGTGAGATCTGCTTTGGCCTACGTTTCGGAAATGCCCGGCGCTCGCGCCGGGCATTTTCGTTTGCGGGTGGGCCGACCGGAAGCTCCGCGCCGCGCGCTCGGGAACGCCCGTCGGCCGCCCGCTGACGGTGTTCGAAGAACGGCAATAACAGTTTGACGCAAACAAGCGACTTAAATCGTTTTAGGTGTCGCTCAAATTTGTTTGCACTGCAGCATTTTCACGCTAATCATTGCGCCGGTTCATCTTCCCTTACGCTGCTGGAGCCCAGTCCTTGGCCATCACGAAGATCCTCGTCGCCAACCGGTCCGAAATCGCCATCCGCGTGTTCCGCGCGGCCAACGAGCTCGGCCTCAAAACCGTGGCGATCTGGGCGGAGGAGGACAAATATTCGCTGCACCGCTTCAAGGCCGACGAGAGCTACCAGGTCGGGCGCGGACCGCATCTGGCCAAGGACATGGGGCCGATCGAAAGCTACCTGTCGATCGAGGAGGTGATCCGGGTCGCCAGGCTGTCGGGCGCCGACGCCATCCACCCCGGTTACGGCCTGCTGTCGGAAAGCCCGGAATTCGCCGAGGCCTGCGCCGAGGCTGGCGTCACCTTCATCGGCCCGAAGCCGGAAACGATGCGCCGGCTGGGCAACAAGGTCGCCGCGCGCAACCTGGCGATCGAGGTCGGCGTGCCGGTCGTGCCGGCAACCGATCCGCTGCCCGACGACATGGACGAGGTCAAGAAGCTCGCCGCGACGATCGGCTATCCGGTGATGCTGAAGGCCTCATGGGGCGGCGGCGGCCGCGGCATGCGCGCCATCCGCGCCGAGGCCGACCTCGCGCGCGAGGTCATGGAAGGCAAGCGCGAGGCCAAGGCGGCCTTCGGCAAGGACGAGGTCTATCTCGAAAAGCTGATCGAGCGCGCCCGCCATGTCGAGGTGCAGGTGCTGGGCGACACCCACGGCAACGCCGTGCACCTGTTCGAGCGCGACTGCTCCATCCAGCGCCGCAACCAGAAGGTCGTGGAGCGCGCGCCGGCGCCCTATCTCAGCGAAGAGCTGCGCCAGGAGCTTTGCGGCTATGCGCTGAAGATCGCGCGCGAGACCAGCTATATCGGCGCTGGCACGGTCGAGTTCCTGCAGGACGCCGACACCGGCAAGTTCTATTTCATCGAGGTCAATCCGCGCATCCAGGTCGAGCACACCGTCACCGAGCAGGTAACCGGCATCGACATCGTCAAGGCGCAGATCCATATCCTCGACGGCTTCGCTATCGGTACGAAGCAATCGGGCGTGCCGGCGCAGAAGGACATCAGGCTGAACGGCCACGCGCTGCAGTGCCGCATCACCACCGAGGATCCGGAGCACAATTTCATCCCGGACTACGGCCGCATCACCGCCTATCGCGAGGCGGCCGGCTTCGGCATCCGGCTCGACGGCGGCACCGCCTATTCGGGCGCGGTCATCACCCGCTTCTACGATCCGCTGCTCGAAAAGGTGACGGCCTGGGCGCCGACGCCCGGCGAGGCGATCTCGCGCATGAACCGGGCGCTGCGCGAGTTCCGCATCCGCGGCGTCGCCACCAACCTCACCTTCCTCGAAGCGATCATCAACCACCCGCGCTTCGCTGACAATTCCTACACGACCAGGTTCATCGACACGACGCCGGAACTGTTCGAGCAGGTGAAGCGGCAGGACCGCGCCACCAAGCTGCTCAACTACCTGGCCGATGTCAGCGTCAACGGCCATCCCGAGACGCGCGGCCGGCCGATTCCGAAGGCGAATGCGGCCGCGCCAGTGGTTCCCTATCTCAACGGTCACGTCCCGGATGGCAGCAAGCAGAGGCTCGATGCGCTCGGCCCGGAGAAATTCGCGGCCTGGATGCGAGAGCAGCGACAGGTGCTGGTCACCGACACGACGATGCGCGACGGCCACCAGTCGCTGCTCGCCACGCGCATGCGAACGCATGACATCGTCGGCATCGCCGGCACTTACGCGCGGGCGTTGCCGCAGCTGCTTTCGCTGGAATGCTGGGGCGGCGCCACCTTCGACGTCGCCATGCGCTTCCTCACCGAGGACCCGTGGGAGCGGCTGAGCAAGGTGCGCGAGGCGGCGCCGAACCTTCTGCTGCAGATGCTTCTGCGCGGCGCCAACGGCGTCGGCTACACCAACTATCCCGACAATGTCGTCCAGCATTTCGTCCGCCAGGCGGCAGCCGGCGGCGTCGATCTGTTCCGCGTCTTCGACTGCCTGAACTGGGTGGAGAACATGCGGGTCGCCATGGACGCGGTCGGCGCCGAGGGCAAGCTGGTCGAAGCGGCGATATGCTACACCGGCGACATCCTCGATCCGGCGCGCGCCAAATACGACCTCAAATACTATGTCGGGCTGGCCAAGGAACTGGAGGCCGCCGGCGCGCATATCATCGCCGTCAAGGACATGGCCGGCCTGCTGAAGCCGGCCGCGGCGCGCGTGCTGTTCAAGGCGCTGCGCGAGGCGACCGACCTGCCGATCCATTTCCACACGCACGATACGTCAGGCCTCTCGGCGGCGACGGTGCTGGCGGCGGTGGAGAGCGGCGCCGACGCCATCGACGCGGCGATGGATTCCTTCTCCGGCAACACCTCGCAGCCCTGCCTCGGCTCGATCGTCGAGGCGCTGAAGGGCACAGAGCGCGATCCCGGTCTCGATCCGCAGTGGATCCGCCGCATCTCCTTCTATTGGGAAGCGGTGCGCAACCAGTACGCCGCATTCGAGAGCGATCTCAAGGGACCTGCCTCGGAAGTCTACCTGCACGAAATGCCGGGCGGCCAGTTCACCAACCTCAAGGAACAGGCGCGCTCGCTTGGGCTGGAGACGCGCTGGCATGAGGTCGCGCAGGCCTATCACGACGTCAATTTGATGTTCGGCGACATCGTCAAGGTAACGCCGTCGTCCAAGGTGGTCGGCGACATGGCGCTGATGATGGTCAGCCAGGATCTCACCGTCGCCGATGTCGAGAACCCGGCCAAGGACATCGCCTTCCCGGATTCGGTCGTGTCGATGCTGCGCGGCGATCTCGGCCAGTCGCCGGGCGGCTGGCCGTCGGCGCTGCAGAAGAAGGCTCTGAAGGGCGAGAAGCCGATCACTGTCCGGCCCGGCTCGCTGCTGAAAGCAGCCGACCTCAAGGCCAGCCGCAAGGACATCGAGACGAAGCTCGACCGCAAGCTCTCGGAATACGAGTTCGCGTCGTGGCTGATGTACCCGAAGGTGTTCACCGACTTCGCCGCGGCGCAGGAGACCTACGGGCCGGTGAGCGTGCTGCCGACGCCGACCTATTTCTACGGCATGAAGTCGGAAGACGAGATCTTCCTCGATATCGAGAAGGGCAAGACCCTGGTGGTTCGCTGCCAGGCGTTCGGCGATGTCGACGACAAGGGCATGGTCACCGTGTTCTTCGAGCTCAACGGCCAGCCGCGCCGCGTCAAGGTGCCGGACAGGGCGCATGGCGCGTCCGCCGCCAAGGCGCGCCGCAAGGCCGAGCCCGGCAATGAGGGGCATGTCGGCGCGCCGATGCCCGGCGTCGTGTCGGCGCTTGCCGTGGCGGCCGGACAGGCGGTCAAAGCTGGCGATGTGCTGCTATCGATCGAGGCGATGAAGATGGAAACCGCGCTCCACGCCGAACGCGACGGCGAGATCGCCGAGGTGCTGGTCAAGGCCGGCGACCAGATCGATGCGAAGGATCTCTTGATCGCCTTCAAATGAGGTGTGTCGATATTCAGGCGAGGCCGGCCTGCAAACGGCGGCTTCCCTGCGCTTCTCGGTATCCGCCATTTTCGACTCGGCCTGACCTGAATATCGGCGCACCTTAAGATGTGCCCAGCCGTCCACAGCCGCTCGACAAGTGTCTTGACCCGCCGCGTCCGCTCGGGCAGGGAACCCGCTCCAATTCGCCGTGGCGGGAATCGCCATGGCACCAGAAGACGCGGAGAGAAAAATGGCCGACGAAATCACCGAGACCAGCCAGACTGTAGCCGCCGGCCAGCTGCGCACCATCATCGAGCGCATCGAGCGGCTCGAGGAAGAAAAGAAGACGATCTCCGACGACATCAAGGATGTCTATGCCGAGGCCAAGGGCACCGGCTTCGACACCAAGGCGATCCGCACGATCGTGCGTCTGCGCAAGAAGGACCAGGCCGAGCGCCAGGAAGAAGAGTCGATCCTGGATCTCTACAAGGCCGCCCTCGGCATGGCGTAAGCCTCATGGCCGGAGGCCGGCCATGAACGAATTCGACTTCGGCGGCCGTCGCGCCTCGGAGTTCCGCCATCGCGGCTTTTGGGCGCTGTTCGCCGAACGGCACCCGCAAGAAAGGGGAAGGCTCGCGCGGCGCGGGCCGTGGTTCTGGCAGCGCGGGCTGCCAGACTTCGCCCTGGTCCTTTCGATGTATGTCGCGCCGGCGCAGAACCATGTCGGCGTCTTCTTCGGGCGCAATGAGAAGTTCGGCGCCACGGAGTCCTGGTCGCGGCTGAAACCGTTCCAGCCGGCGATCGAGGCCAGGCTGAAGCTCAGGCCCGAACAGAGCTGTGAGGGTCTCGGCATCAACTCGATGTGGCGGGTGAACTGCTACGCCGAGGACAACTGGCCGGCCATGACCGACTGGCTGGTGAGGGAATGCTCACGCTTCGAAGAAGCCGTTGTCGAGGTGCTCGGAGACGGAGGCCTGCCGTAAGATTGACTGCCTACCGCTGCGCTTACGCGCCTTCAGCTCGCCGCCGCCCATCGCGGCCGATCTCATCCAGACGCTGCTGCAGGGCCAGGTGATCGAGCGATGTTATCGGCAGGTTCGTGAACAGCGCGATGCGGTTGCCGACCATGCGATAGGCCTCGGCGAAAGCGAAATGCTGCTCGGCTTCAGTGCCACTGGCCTTGGAGGGATCGGGGACAGCCCAAAGCGCGGTCATCGGATGGCCTGGCCAGACCGGACAGCTTTCATTCGCTGTGGTGTCGCAGAGGGTGAAGACGAAGTCCATCTCCGGTATGTCCGGCCCTGAAAATTCGTCCCAGCTCTTCGACCGGGCAAACGACGTGTCGTGGCCCATGCTCTCCAACAACTGAATCGCATGGGGATGGACGGTGCCTTTCGGTCGCGAGCCAGCAGAATAGCCCTTGAAGCGGCCCGCCCCGAGCTTGTTAAGTATGGCTTCGGCCATGATCGAGCGGGCCGAATTGGCATTGCAGAGAAAGAGAACGTTGTAGACCTGATCGCTCATTCCGAACTCCTGGGTGTTGCGGCGAAAACGACAGAATACGATATGGGTCACGTGTCTGTGATCGTACAGGTTTTGGCGGCGGATTCTGCGGCATCAGCATCAAATTTCGCAGCATCATCCCGCCGAAACCCCCGGCGCTCCGCTCAACGAGGCTTGATTGATGGGTGACTTCGACTCCACGGGCGTGACAGCGCTAATCGATCACAAAGCCGGCTTCTTGCGCTCACGCTGGAGGGGCGAAGCGCCGCTCGACCGGCTGTTCTGGCGCGACATGCTGCTTGTCGGGACGATCTTGAGCGTCGCCTCTTCGGCGCTGGCGCTGGTCCTGCTTGGGCTGAAGCTGCCGCTCTGGCTGGTGCTGGCGGTGCATTTCCTCCCCGTTCCCTACACCATCTTTCTGACGGTCGCCGTCTGGCGGACCGCGGAGAAGACCGGGGGTTTCAAGGCGCAACTGATGATGCTGGGTTCCGCGCTCTGGCTGATCGCGACGGCCATCGTCTAAAGCGCGTCGCGTCGAAACGGATTCACACAACGCGCTTTAGGTCGTTGCTTGATGCATGTCGTTGTCGCAAAACCGAGGTCACTTTTGCGCGACATACATTAGAGCATGAAAAAGGGCGGCCGAGGCCGCCCTTTGCGAAGTCATTCCCGAGGCTTCAAGCTGCCGGCTCGAAGCGCAGCGCCACGCCATTGATGCAATAGCGCAGGCCGGTCGGCGGTGGGCCATCCTCGAAGACATGGCCGAGATGGCTGCCGCAGCGCGCGCAATGGCATTCGGTGCGGACCATGCCGTAGCTGCGGTCGACGGTGGTGTCGATCGAGCCCGGGACCGGATCGTTGAAGCTCGGCCAGCCGGTGCCGCTCTCGAACTTCAGCTTGGATTCGAACAGCGGCTGGTCGCAGCCGACGCAGTAGAAGGTGCCGGCGCGCTTCTCGTAGAGCAGGGCGCAGCTGCCGGGGCGTTCGGTGCCGTGGTTGCGCATCACGGCATATTGCTCCGGCGTCAGCCGGGCGCGCCACTCGGCATCGGTGCGGGTGACGGGATAGGCGTGGGTGTCCATGGAATCTCCTCGGCCTTGGCGGCTCGTTGTTGCTTGCAACGGGTATTCGTCGGAACATAGGCATTTGTTACAAACGCCGCCAGTGAAAGCGAGCTAGTGCTTGCGCGACAACTGTCTTGTCGCTGCCTCAAGCCCGGCCAATGTCAGCGGGAACATGCGGCCGCTGAAGATGTCGCCGATCAACTGGATCGAATGCGTGTAGCGCCAGTTCTTCTCGGCTTCCGGGTTTAGCCAGATCGCGTTCGGCCATTGCCGCAACAGGCGGTCCAGCCACACACTTCCGGCCTCCGGATTCCAATGCTCGACCGAGCCGCCTGGGTGCACGATCTCGTAGGGGCTCATCAAGGCGTCGCCGACGACGATCACCTTGTAGTCGGGCCCGTATTTGTGGATGAGGTCGAAGGTCGGGATCGTCTCGGCCTGCCGCCGCCGATTGTCCTTCCAGACGCGCTCGTAGAGGCAGTTGTGGAAGTAGAAATATTCGAGCTGGCGGAACTCGGCGCGCGCGGCCGAGAACAGTTCCTCGACGCCGCGTATATGGTCGTCCATCGAGCCGCCGACATCGAAGAACATCAAAAGCTTCACCGCGTTGCGTCGCTCGGGCCGGGTTTTGACGTCGAGATAGCCGTGCTCGGCGGTGGCGTGGATGGTGCCGGGAAGGTCGAACTCCTCCTCGGCGCCCTCGCGCACCCAACGGCGCAGCCGCTTCAGCGCCACCTTGATGTTGCGGGTGCCGAGTTCGACGGTGTCGTCGAAATTCCTGAATTCGCGCTTGTCCCAGACTTTTACCGCGCGACGATGGCGGCTTTCATCCTGGCCAATGCGCACGCCTTCTGGGTTGTAACCATAGGCGCCGAAGGGCGAGGTGCCGCCGGTGCCGATCCATTTCGAGCCGCCCTGGTGGCGGCCCTTCTGTTCCTCGAGGCGCTGCTTCAGCGTCTCCATCAGCTTGTCGAAGCCGCCGAGCGCTTCGACCAGCTTCTTTTCCTCCTCGGTCAGATGCTTCTCGGCCAGCCGGCGCAGCCACTCTTCCGGGATGTTGGCGACATCGACGGCGTCGGGACCGCCGAGCGCCTCGACGCCTTTGAAGACATGTGCAAACACCTGGTCGAAACGGTCGATGTGGCGCTCGTCCTTCACCAGGGCCGAGCGCGCGAGGTAGTAGAAAGCTTCGACGTCATAATCGACGAGCCCGGCTTCCAGCCCTTCCAGCAGCGACAGATATTCCCTGAGCGAAACGGGAACCCGCGCGGCCTTCAGTTCGAGGAAGAAGGGGATGAACATCGGCCCCTTATAGCAGATCGTACTCGATGAAGCCCGTCCGCCTTGCCACATGGTCGTAGAGCCGGCGCGCCGTGGCGTTGGTCTCGTGCGTCATCCAGTAGACGTTCTTCACGCCGATCTTTCCGGCCTCGTCTTGCACGGCTTTGATCAGCGCGGCGCCCACGCCCTTGCCGCGCACCTCGGGGTCGGCGAACAGGTCCTGCAGGTAGCAGTTGTTTTTCTCGGACCAGCCGGAGCGGTGATAGAGATAATGGGTGAGGCCGACGGCCTTGCCGTCGAGCGTGGCAATGAAA
The DNA here is from genome assembly GCF_006439555.1 of Mesorhizobium sp. B3-1-6. Classification (NCBI taxonomy): domain Bacteria; kingdom Pseudomonadati; phylum Pseudomonadota; class Alphaproteobacteria; order Hyphomicrobiales; family Phyllobacteriaceae; genus Mesorhizobium; species Mesorhizobium sp. B3-1-6. The sequence continues at coordinate 91,318 of NZ_VFTM01000026.1, forward strand.
CCCTTCGGCTCGAACTCGCCATCCGTGAACAGGCGCTTCCAGGTGATCGCGTAGACCTCTTCCGGCAGCTTCGTCTCGTAGAAAGTCAGATAGTCGGTCCAAAGCCGGCGCCAGTCGGCGTGGTCGGACTGCGCGAGCGGGCGGATGATGATCTCGGACATTTTTTCCTCCAACATTTTGACCCGAAGCTGCGGCAGCGGCCGCTCGGCGGCAACGGTCCACGGACGGGAAAGCGCTATTGCTGCCGGCTTACTGCTGCCGTCTGGCCATAAAGGCCAGGCGCTCAAACAGGTGCACGTCCTGCTCGTTCTTCAACAGCGCGCCGTGCAGCTTCGGCAGCATGTTCTTCGGATCGGCGCGCAGATCCTCGGGCGCGATGTCGTCGGCGACCAGCAGACGGATCCAGTCGAGCGCCTCGGAGGTAGACGGCTTCTTCTTCAGGCCCGGCACCTCGCGGATCTCGTAGAACTGCGTAAGGGCCGCCCGCACCAGATTCTGCTTGATGCCGGGGTAATGCACCTCGACGATGCGGTGCAGCGTGTCGATGTCGGGGAAGCGGATGTAGTGGAAGAAGCAGCGGCGCAGGAAGGCGTCCGGCAGTTCCTTCTCATTGTTCGAGGTGATGATGACGATCGGCCTGAACTCGGCGCGGATCGTCTCGCCGGTCTCGTAGACGAAGAACTCCATCCGGTCGAGTTCCTGCAGGAGGTCGTTGGGGAATTCGATGTCTGCCTTGTCGATCTCGTCGATCAAAAGCACGACTTTCCTTTGCGCCGCGAAGGCGTCCCACAACTTGCCGCGCTTGATGTAGTTGGCGATGTCGTTGAAGCGCTCGTCGCCGAGCTGGCTGTCGCGCAGCCGCGAGACGGCGTCATATTCGTAGAGGCCCTGCTGTGCCTTGGTGGTGGACTTGACGTTCCATTCGATGAACTCGAGCCCTAGCGCCGATGCCACCTGGCGGGCGAGCTCGGTCTTGCCGGTGCCGGGCTCGCCCTTGACCAGCAAGGGCCGTTCCAGCGCGATCGCGGCGTTGACCGCGACCATCAGATCCTTGTCGGCGACATAGGCCGCGGTGCCTTCGAAACGCATCTTTTCTCCTGTCCGTGCGGCGGGACCGTAAGGAGGCTGGACGGGCCGCGCAAGGGCGGTTGCGGAAGAGCTCCCTATCAGGATGGTCTGCAAGACGAATTACGCGCGAATGGTTGCCCGTTTCACTGGCGCTCGGCTAACCATCGGCCTATATTTGTCTCCGGCGGTCTGCGCTTCCCGGCAGGAGAAACTTATCCCCGGGGCCTTATCGATCCTTAGGGAGCTGTCCCTGGGAAGACCCGTGGGTTTTCTCACACGGCGCCCACCTACTTTGTAGGCACCCGGGATCGACCTCTCCACCGGTTGTGTGGATCGTCACTCTCCCGTTTTCGGGAGACATGCGGTAGAAAACGTCGCTCCTGAAACTCCATTCAAATCTGACCTTTTCTAGCCTCGGCGCATGTCACCTTCCAGAGACCTGAAAAAACAGCTTCGCAAGGAAGCGCTGGCGCGCCGCGATGCGCTCGACGAATTCTGGCGGGTGGAAATCGCGCTTGAAATGGCCGAGACCGCGAAGGAAAAAATCGACTTCGAGCCCGGCCGGGTCGTCTCCGGCTTCTGGCCGATGCGCTCGGAGGTCGATGTGCGGCCGCTGATGTTCGCGATGCGCGAAAAGGGCGCCAGGCTCTGCCTGCCGGCAATTCTCGACAAGACCACGATCGTCTTCCGCGAACTGGTGCGCGGCGCGCCGATGGTCGAGATGGGGTTCGGCACCGTCGGGCCGCATGAAGAGGCGGAAATGCTCGACCCCACGCTCATGCTGGTGCCGCTCGCCGCCTTTGACGCCCGCGGTCACCGCATAGGCTATGGCGCCGGCTATTACGACCGTGCCATCGCCAGGCTGGCCGACAAGGGCATCGTGCCCAGGCTGATCGGCATCGCCTTCGACTGCCAGGAAGTGCCGCTGGTGCCGAACGAAGACCACGACGTCATCATTCAGGAAATACTGACCGAGAGCGGGTTGCGCCGCTTCGATATCGCTTAAAGCGCGTCGCGCTGAAACGAATTCAGGCGCGCTTTAGATTTTGTCGGTCGCCCCAAAAGCGCTGCGCTTTTTTGGGCGACATGCATTGAACTGTCGCGACCTGCTTAACGCGTTTCCAACAAACGTCGGCTATATTCCTGAAAAATAGTCCAGCTCGACGGGGTCGTGGTGTTTATTCTTGCGCGCTATTTGCTGATGCCGTTCGCGTTGATCTCGGCGATACTATTTTTGATGGCATTGCACATCATAGGAACTGCCCTGCACCACCAGTCCGCCTGGCAGCGGACGGTCGCCACCGTAACGGATGTCAGTCCTTACAGCGAAATGCAGGCGAACGGCCTCAAAACGGACGGCATCAATGTCGCCTTGGCTTACGTCGCCAACGATGCGCCGATGACATGGTCCGGCAAGGGCAAGGACATCGGCCTCTACAAGGCAGCCGAGGGCGACCAGATGGAATTCTACTACGATCCCGCCGGTCCAGCGAACCTTGATACGGCCGCGATGAAGGGATGGCGCGGCGGGCTGCTGCTGTTTGCCGTCACCGGCGGGTTCGCCGCTTTCTATCTCTGGTTCTTCTGGTTGCGAGGACGGAACGCACCGCCGGCCTTGCCGATCCCCTCGGCTACCCGCGTCTCGGGCGCGAGCGCAACGCCGGCCGAACAGCAACGCGCCACCTTTGGGCGGCGTTAGGACCTCGGTGCCGCTTGCCTAGCGTCCACAGCTCTGGATAGAAGTGGCTATGAGACTCCTCTTCCTCGGCGACATGGTTGGCAAGACGGGACGCACGGCGGTTTGGGAACAGCTGCCAGGGCTGATTTCCGACTTCAAGCTCGATTTCGTCATCGTCAATGGCGAGAACGCCGCCGGCGGCTTCGGCATTACCGAAGAAATCTTTCGCGAAACGCTCGCGGCGGGCGCGGATGTCGTCACCACCGGCAACCATGTCTGGGACCAGCGCGACGCGCTGATCTTCGCGCCGCGCGAGGAGCGCTTCCTGCGGCCTTCGAATTTTCCCAAGGGCACGCCGGGGCGCGGCTCGGGCGTCTACATCGCCCGCAATGGCGCCCGCGTGCTGGTCGCCAACATCATGGGCCGCGTCTTCATGCACCCGGAACTCGACGACCCGTTCCAAGCCGGTGAGCGTGAGCTGGCCGCCTGTCCGCTCGGCGAGCAGGCCGATGCGGTCATCGTCGATTTCCACGCGGAGGCGACCTCGGAGAAAATGTGCTTCGCGCATTTCGTCGACGGCCGCGCCAGCCTCGTGGTCGGCACGCATACGCATCAGCCGACTGCCGACCATCAGATCCTCAATGGCGGCACCGCCTATATTTCGGACGCCGGCATGTGCGGCGACTATGACTCCTCGCTTGGCATGGACAAGGAAGAGCCGCTCAACCGGTTCCTGTCGAAAGTGCCGAAAGGCCGGTTCGAGGCGGCATCCGGGCCTGCGACGCTCTGCGGCGTCGGCGTCGATATTTCCGACCGCACCGGGCTTGCCGAAAAAATCGCGCCGTTTCGTCGCGGGCCGCGGCTGGAAGAAACGGCGCCGTCCTTCTGGCCGTGACATTGATATAGGTGCGCAGAGTACCTAATTGCCGGCAACACTGCTCTAGATCGTAGAGGGGACGACCTCCATGCAGCTTGTCGAATTTCTGGCGCCGCATTTTCACTTTGTTTCCGATCCGACCGCATGGGTCGCGCTTTTGACCCTGGTGGTGCTCGAGGTCGTGCTCGGCATCGACAATTTGATCTTCATCTCGATCCTGACCAACAAGCTTCCGGAAGCGCAGCGCGCCCGCGCGCGCCGGCTCGGCATCTCGGCGGCGCTGATCATGCGCCTCGTCCTGCTCGCCACCATCTCGATCATCGTGCAGCTGACGGCGCCGGTGTTCACAGCCTTCGGCCACGGCTTTTCCTGGCGCGACCTGATCCTGATCGCCGGCGGCCTGTTCCTGGTTTGGAAGGCGACCAAGGAGATCCATCACACGGTCGACCCGCAGGACCATCAGGATACGATGGTGGGCACGCTGCAGATGAGCCTTGCCGGCGCGATCTTCCAGATCCTGCTGCTCGACCTCGTCTTCTCGATCGATTCCATCATCACCGCCGTCGGCATGACCGACGAGATCGCCATCATGTATATCGCGGTGATCGTGGCGGTGAGCGTGATGATGCTGGCGGCGACGCCGCTCGCCAATTTCATCGCCAAGAACCCCTCTATCGTCATGCTGGCGCTGGGCTTCCTGTTGATGATCGGCATGACGCTGATCGCCGACGGCATGGGCTACCATGTGCCCAAGGGCTACATCTACGCCGCCATGGGTTTTTCAGCCCTGGTCGAGGGCCTCAACATGCTGGCACGGCATCGCAAGAAGCAGGGGTCGGGCGAGGGGCATTAGGCCGAAATGCTCTTGGGGTGACGGTCGCCGATCAGGCCGAGCGTCAGGCCCTGTTCCAGCCATGCCTTGGCGCCGGCGAGCACCAGAGAGAAGCCGCCGGTCGAGTCGATTGCCTGCTTGACCTGCTCGTCGGCGGAGCCGGCGAAGCCGAAATTGCGGACCTCGAGGAAGGTCGCCTCATCGGGCATTTTGGTGAAGGTCCAGACGACGGTGGTCGGCGGATCGCTCCATTGCATGACGATCTTCTCGTTGGGGACGATCTCGCTGACCTCGACCCTGGTCGAGACCCCGTACATGCGCCACTCCCACTCGACCGTCTTGCCTTCGTCCAGTCGTCCGCTCGAATGCGTGAACCAGAATTTCGTGGTGATCGCCGGATCGACGATCGCCTCGAAGACGTCGGCGACCGGCCGCCGGATCAGCATGGCGGTTTCGGCGGTGGGGGCGCGCTTCAATTCCACAGTACCCTCCTCGATGTCAGGGCAAGTTGATCTGCCAGGAGATGCCAAACCGGTCGTTGAGCCAGGCGAAACGCTGGCTGAAGCCGTAGTTGCCTGGTGGCATCAGAAATCCACCATCCTTGGAAAGAACGCCGACGATCCGCTCCAGTTCCTGCCCGGAAGAACAGTCGACAAAGAAGGAGAAGGACGGCGTGAAAGTGAAGGCGTGATGGACGGGGCTGTTGTAGATCCTGACCTCGACGCCGCCGACCAAAGCGCGCGCCAGCTTGAGCGTTCCCTCCGCCCCATCCTCGCCCGAACCGTAGCGCGCGATGTCGAGGACACGGCTATCGGGAATGGTCCCGCAATAGAGGGTCATGGCCTCCTCGCCGTTTCCCTCGAACATCAGGAATGGTGTTGCTTTCGTCATCGGGGCGACCTCCTCCTGCTGGATATCGGGACGTGACGCAGGCTCAGATGTTGGTCTCGTTGGCCGGCTCGCCCTTCATCTCGCTGCGGTAGTAGCCGTCGCGCAGATTGATGCCGTATTCGAGATAGGCCTTCATGCAGGCGAGCATCTGCGACCAGCCCTCGCAGTTGATGTAGGACTTCTTCAGGCCGACTTCGCCTTCGCGCCAGCCTTGCTCGGCGATGGTGACGAAGGTGCCGCCGTCCTCCAGCGGCTCGAAATTCATCTCGATGCGGGTCTTGTAGGCGGGTTTGCCGTCGGTATCGGTGGCGTCCCAGCGCAGCACGATGCGCTTGTCCTTCGTCACTTCGTCGACCTCCACCGGCACCATCTTCCACCAGGTGACGGTGGTGCCGGCGACAAGCGGAGCGGAGGCGCCGCCAATGGTGGTGAAATAACCGCTGAGCTTCGTCGGGTTGACGACGGCGTCGAAGACCTCGGCGACGGGTTTGCCGATGCGTCCGGAAATCCTAAATCCAAGCGACATATCCACAGCTCCTTCCTTGCTTGCCAAAACGATATGTTATAGAAACATAACATGTCAAGCGAAACCGTGGACGATCATGTTTTCAAGGCCTTGGCGCATTCGCGCCGGCGCGAATTGCTGGATCGGCTGAAGGACCAGCCGCAGACCACCGGCGCGCTATGCGGGGCTTTTCCGGACATGGACCGCTGCACGGTGATGATGCACCTGAAAGTCCTGGAGGAGGCCGACCTGATCGTTGCCAAGCGTGAGGGGCGCGAGCGCTGGAACCATCTCAATGCGCTGCCGATCAAGCAGATCCACGACCGCTGGATCAGCCAGTATGCCGGTCACGCCATCAGCATTCTCGACCGGTTGAAGTCCGATCTGGAGGGGTGAGCGGGCCGGTTCAACGTCGGAGTGACGGCGCGGCTGGACGAATTGAGCCGATTTATCTATAAGCCGGCCATTCCGACAAAGAGCGCCGCGTGCCTTCGCAGGCATGTCCGGGACGTTCTGAAAGATTGAATTCGAGCATTTTGCCGAAGACGAGGTGATGACACCCCGCTTCGAGATGCTCTAGCCGAACACGACAGGGGTGCCATGGCTGGCCATTCGCAGTTCAAGAACATCATGCACCGCAAGGGCCGCCAGGACGCGGTGCGGTCGAAAATGTTTTCCAAGCTGGCGCGCGAAATCACCGTCGCAGCCAAGAGCGGGACGCCCGATGTATCGATGAACCCGCGCCTGCGCCTGGCCGTGCAGAACGCCAAGGCGGTGTCGATGCCGAAGGACAACATCCAGCGCGCCATCAACAAGGCGTCGATGGGCGATGCCGAAAACTACGAAGCGGTGCGCTACGAGGGCTACGGTCCCGGCGGCGTCGCGCTGATCGTCGAGGCGCTGACCGACAACCGCAACCGCTCGGCCTCCAATGTGCGCGCCGCCTTCACCAAGGCCGGCGGAGCGCTCGGCGAAACCGGCTCGGTGTCGTTCATGTGGAACCGCGTCGGCGAGCTCTACTATCCGGCCTCGGCCGGCAGCGCCGACAAGGTCATGGAAGCGGCGATCGAAGCCGGCGCGGATGACGTCGAGTCCGACGAGGAAGGCCACACCATCTATTGCGCCTTCGAAAACCTCGGCGACGTGTCCAAGGCGCTGGAAGCCTCGCTCGGCGAAGCGGAATCGGTAAAGCCGATCTGGCAGCCGCAGAACAACGTTCCGGTCGACGAAGAGCGCGCGCAGTCGCTGATGAAGCTGGTCGCCACCCTCGAGGACGACGACGACGTGCAGAGCGTCTACGCCAATTTCGAGGTCGACGACGAGACCATGGCCAAGCTCAGCGCGGCCTGAGCCAAGTCGCCATGAGCGAGAAGCCGCTTCCCACCATCCGCATCACGTACTGCACGCAATGCCACTGGCTGCTGCGCGCCGGCTGGATGGCGCAGGAACTGCTCTCGACCTTCGGCACCGATCTCGGCGAGGTGGTGCTGGTGCCGGGAACTGGCGGCATTTTCACCATTTCCTGCAACGACGTGCTCATCTGGGAGCGCAAGCGCGACGGCGGTTTTCCGGATGCGGCGAAGCTGAAGCAGTTGGTTCGCGACGTCATCGACCCAGAGCGTGACCTCGGCCACGCCGATCGCAAGGATCATAAAAAAGACTCCGCCTGAGCCGGAGCCTTTTGCATTCGCGGGTTGCCGTCTTCAGGTCAATGCCATGATGAAGCAGGCCATTGCCGCGATGGCGGTGATGGTGCGGACGTGATTCCATATCACCCACTCATTCAGATGGTTCGCCCACACGGCGGCGCCGTTGGCGCTCGCAGGATCGACGGCGGCGAGTGCGTCGTTGAGCGGCACGTTGAAGATCATGGTCACGATCGGATTGCCCACGAAATAGAGCACTGCGCCGGCAAGCAGCCAGTACGAGCCCGACTGGCTCCAGCCGAAGAAAACGCCGGCAATCAACACCAGGCAGATGAGCCCGGTGCCGAACAGCGCCGTCATGAAGGTCGGGGTGATCACCGTGATGTTGATCGAATTCATCGCGGCGATGCCGCTCGGGACGGGCAGTCGGGCAAGGGCCGCCATGACGAAATTCGAGAAGGCAAAGAAGACGCCGCCGACGACGCCCGAGCCGATCGCGGCGATGAAGGTGAGGGTGGGAAGAAGTTTCATCATCTCAGTTGCTCCAGATGCCGGGTTTTGCTCGATTCCAAAATGCGAGTAATCCTCACATTTGCAAAACGTGATAAACCCTCGTATTTTGTGAGTCAAGTCAGTTTTCGAGAAATCGCCCGGACAGAGCCATGGATGAAAAAGTTACCGCCAAGCCGGACCAGGCGGCCATTGCTTCGCCGCGCCGGTCGCCTACGCAGCAGCGCAGCCGCGAGCGGGTCGAGCGCATGCTCGCGGCCGCCTCGGCGCTGATTGCCGAGCAAGGCAGCGATGCCATGCGCATGGGCGAGGTGGCGGAAAGGGCTGGGGTGTCGATCGGCTCGCTCTACCAGTTCTTCCCGGACAAGCGGGCGATCGTCTGGGCGCTTGCCGAGCGCTACACCGCCGAAAGCCAGGCCTGCATTGCGACGGCGCTCAAGGATGTCCGCGATGCCGAGGGAATGAAACGGGCGTTTTCGGAGCTGGTGGACATCTACTACCAGTTGTTCCTGGCCGAGCCGGTGATGCGCGACATCTGGTCGGGTACGCAGGCCGACAAGGCGTTGCGCGAACTGGAACTCGCCGACAGCCGGGCCAATGCCGAATTTTTGGTCGCGGTGCTGAAGCGGCTGCGTCCCCATGCCGATCCAGTGGAACTGGAAACGACGGCGTTCCTCGTCTGGCAGATGGGCGAGGCCGCGGTGCGGCTGGCGATCTCCGTCGACCGCGAGGAGGGCGACAGGCTTGTCGCGGCCTACAAGCGCATGGCGCTTAAGGAGTTTGTGGGGGAGTAGCGGCTAAGGCGATTTGCGAAGACGACGGCGGGAGCGTCTCTCTCCCGTCTCTATACGAGGAAGGATGCCGGCAGGCAGGTGAGGGGCGGCGCCGACCTATGACATTGGCGTCGTCGAAAAAGCGCACTGTCATCGAATTCTGAATTTCTCGCACCTTGGCCGGCCAATCGCCGAGGCTAGCGCTGCCCCTCATCCGCCCTTCGGGCACCTTCTCCCAGTAGAACGGGGAGAAGGAAGAAATGCGGCCAATAAAAAACCCGCCTCGAAGGCGGGTTTTCAAAGTCTGCCGATGTATCCGGCTTAGAGGCCGAAGCCTTCGAAACGCTTCTTGAACTTCGACAGGCGGCCGCCGCGGTCGAGCAGGGTCTGCTGGCCGCCGGTCCAGGCCGGGTGGGTGGTCGGGTCGATGTCGAGGTTCATCGTGTCGCCTTCCTTGCCCCAGGTCGAACGGGTCTGGTATTCGGTGCCATCGGTCATGACGACCTTGATGGTGTGGTAGTCGGGATGGATATCGGCCTTCATTGTCGTGTTTCCTGGCTGCCGGCGCTGCTGACGGGCCTAAAGGCCTGCGTCGATGCGCCCCTTTTTAAAACTCGAAGCCGCAGCTAATGAAAAGCCACGGCTTCTAAAACGGTCGGCGAGCCTATACATCAGCCGGAATTGAATCACAAGGCCGCGGCGAGCGCATATTGAAGCGCGGTGCCGGCAAGCGGCCAGAGGAAACGCTCATGGCGGAAATCGGTGGCAGCGCAAGCGAGCGCAGACGCTCGGTCCGGCCGCTCCGCAGCCTTTTTCCCTATGTCACCCGCTACCGGAAGCTCGCCTTCGGCGCCATCATCTCGCTGATCGTGGCGGCGGTGACGACGCTGGCTTTGCCGATGGCCGTGCGGCGCATGATCGACCACGGTTTCCAGGCCGCGGGCTCCACCTTCATCGCGGAGTATTTCGCGGCACTGGTTCTGATGGCCGCGCTGCTCGCGGCCGCTTCGGCCAGCCGCTACTATTTCGTCATTACGCTCGGCGAGCGGGTCGTCGCCGACATCCGCCGCGACGTTTTCTCCCATGTCACGACGCTGTCGCCCGCCTTTTTCGATCGCTCACATTCGGGCGAGATCGTGTCGCGGCTTGCCGCCGACACAACGCAGGTGAAGTCGGCGGTCGGCGCCACCGCCTCGGTCGCGCTGCGCAACGTCATCCTCGGCCTCGGCGCGGTGGCGATGATGGTCGTCACCAGCCCGAAACTCTCCGGCCTGGTGATCGCGGCCATTCCGGTGATCGTGCTGCCGCTCGTCGCCTTCGGCCGCTCGGTGCGCCGCAAGTCCCGGCAAGCGCAGGACACGCTCGCCGAGGCCACCGCCTATGCCAGCGAGCAGATCGGCGCCGTGCGCACGCTGCAGGCCTTCACCAACGAGAAGCTGGTGACCGGCCGCTTCGCCGCGGCGGTCGACGCTGCCTTCGAGGCGGCGCGGGCCTCGGTGTTCGCGCGCTCGTTCCTGACCTTCTTTGCCATCTTCATGATCTTTTCCTCGGTGGTCGCGGTGCTGTGGTTCGGCTCGCGCGACGTGCTTGCCGGCACGCTGTCGGCCGGCACGCTCGGCCAGTTCCTGCTCTATTCGGTGTTTGCCGCCGGCGCGCTCGGCGCGTTGTCGGAGGTGTGGAGCGAGCTGTCGCAGGCGGCGGGCGCCGCAGAGCGGCTGACCGAGATCCTGGCCGAGACGCCGGCGATCCAGCGGCCTGCCGACCCCGTTCCGTTGCCGGCCATGGCCAAGGGCGCGATCGGCTTCGACGACGTCTCCTTCTCTTATCCGGCGCGGCCGGACCGTGCCGCCGTGCATGGCCTGAGCTTCCAGGTGAAACCCGGCGAGACGGTGGCGATCGTCGGGCCTTCGGGCGCCGGAAAAAGCACCGTCTTCTCGCTGATCCTGCGCTTCTACGATCCCGAGAGCGGCCGCGTCGTCCTCGACGGCGTCGACGTGCGCGAGGCCGATCCGGCGGCTGTCCGGCAGCGGATCGCGATCGTGCCGCAGGACGTCACCATCTTCGCCGCGAGCGTTCGCGACAATATCGGCTTCGGCAGGCAGGGCGCCAGCGACGCCGAGATCGAGGCCGCGGCCAAGGCGGCCCTTGCCGACGAATTCATCGCCAGGCTCGACAACGGCTATGACAGCCAGGTCGGCGAGCGCGGCGTGACGCTGTCCGGCGGCCAGCGCCAGCGCATCGCGATCGCCCGCGCCATCCTGCGCGACGCGCCGATCCTTCTGCTCGACGAAGCAACCTCGGCGCTCGACGCCGAAAGCGAGACGCTGGTGCAAAGAGCGCTGGAGCGGCTGATGCGCGGTCGCACCACCATCGTCATCGCGCACCGGCTGGCGACGGTGCTGAAGGCCGACCGCATCCTGGTCATGGACGGCGGGCGCATCGTCGAGGAAGGCACGCATCAGAGCCTGGTGGCCAAGGGCGGCATCTACACGCGGCTCGCGAAGCTCCAGTTCGAGACCGGAGCCAGCGCCTTCAAGGGCGCGGCGGAGTAGAGCAATCTTAGGGCGCGCTCGCCAATCGGCGAGAAGCACAATGCTGCCTAAATGTTTCGTTTTGGCAAAATGGCGCTGGTCGGCTGTCACCAATGTTGCGGCGCGATTGATTGCCATGGCGTGGTAAACGCAGTCGTTGAGCGTTGGATAGCCGCAGGGCTCAGCTGCGTCGCGATCTCCTGCGTTTTGGCCAGCTCGCCCATGTCCGGTTCCAGAAGCTGGAAACCGCCTTCCCGCAGCCCGGCGATCAGCGTTGCGACCATAACGAAGGATTGCTCATAGTGAAGCGCGGCAGATAGTGACTCGTAAAGTAAGATGCTGGGGGCGGCCATGGCGCGACCGTCTGCGATGTTTTTCGCGAACAGGTTTCGCGCCTGTTCGCTACCATCCTCGTCCCGAAAGCGTTTGATGAAAATCGACGCGTCGACAATAATCACTTTTTCCGGCCTTCGAGGATGTCCTCTGGTCGGCCGTCCATCTCCTGGCGAATTCTACGCAGCACGTCGGTCGAGCTTTCGCCGCCTGTCGAGCCCGGTTTCAATTCCCGGATCATCTTTAAAGCGCGCTCCTTTGCGGCATCTTTCAATGCCTTTGCGATTGCCTCCTCGACGAAACGGGATCGCTTGTTTTTCGGAACTTGGTTCTCGAGCGTCTCCTTGACCGCGCTGTCGATAGAAAACGTAGCGCGTTCCTTAGGACCTGAAGCGTTCATCTGCGCACCTCGTGGTCATAAGATATAGCAGCACGAAATCGTACGCAAATGGGCGATGAGCTCATTCTAGGCGGTGGTGACGATTTAACTATTTGAGCCAGATGGCGATAGCGGCGAGTTTGACGAAGCCCATGAAGTTGGC
>NZ_VFTM01000027.1:0-100499 GCF_006439555.1 Mesorhizobium sp. B3-1-6
GATCTACACCCGCCAGGAGCGCAACGGCATCCTGCTCGGCACCTATGAGAAGGCCTGCAAGCCGTGGTCGCCGATCAACACGCCGTGGGATTTCGGCCACGAGCTCTTGCAGCCCGACATCGATCGCATCGCGCCGTCGCTGGAAATCGGCTTCAAGCATTTCCCCGGCATCGAGAAGGCCGGCATCAAGCAGATCATCAACGGCCCCTTCACTTTCGCGCTCGACGGCAACCCGCTGGTCGGCCCGGTGCAGGGCCTGACCAATTTCTGGTGCGCCTGCGCAGTCATGGCCGGCTTCAGCCAGGGCGGCGGCGTCGGCCTCGCGCTCTCCAACTGGATGGTGCATGGCGATCCGGGCTTCGACGTCTGGGGCATGGACGTCGCCCGCTTCGGCGAATGGGCGAGCCTGCGCTACACCAACGCCAAGGTGCGCGAGAATTATTCGCGCCGCTTCTCGATTCGCTTCCCCAACGAGGAGCTTCCCGCTGCCCGTCCGGCGCAGACGACGCCGCTCTACGACACCATGCTCGCCAACAACGCCGTGATGGGCGACTCCTGGGGCCTGGAGACGCCCCTCTGGTTCGCGCCGAAGGGGACGGAGCCCAAGGACATCGTCTCCTTCCACCGCTCCAACGATTTCGGCCCGATCGGCGAGGAAGTACGCGCCACGCGCGATAGGGTCGGCGTCACCGAGATCGCCAACTTCGCCAAATACGAGGTCTCGGGACCGGGCGCGGAGGATTTCCTCAACCGGTTGATGACCAACCGCATGCCGAAGGTCGGCCGCATCGTGCTCACCCCGATGGTCAACGAATTCGGCAAGCTGATCGGCGACTTCACCATCGCCAAGTCCGGCGAGGACCGCTTCATGATCTGGGGTTCGTCGGCCGCGCAGAAATACCATATGCGCTGGTTCGAGAAACACCTGCCGAAGGACGGCCCAAGGGTGTCAGAGGTGCGTATCCACCGCTTCGACCAGACGCTGGTCGGCCTGTCGATCGCCGGGCCGAAGTCGCGCGACCTGTTGCAGAAGCTGGTCGATGTCGACGTCTCGACCAAGGCCTTCCGCTTCATGGACTTCCGCGAGATGGCGGTCGGCGGCGCGCCCTGCATGGTCAACCGCATCACCTATACCGGCGACCTCGGCTACGAGATCTGGATGGCGCCCGCCTATCAACGTCTGGTCTACAAGGCGATCAAGGAAGCGGGCGCGGAATTCGGCCTGGTCGATTTCGGCATGCGCGCGCTGCTGTCGATGCGCCTGGAAAAGAACTTCCCGACCTGGTTCCGCGAGTTGCGCCCGATCTACGGACCGTTCGAGGGCTCGATGGACCGCTTCATCAAGCTTGAGAAGAACGACTTCATCGGCCGCGAGGCGTCAGCGAAGGAGCATGCCGAGGGTCCGAAGCTGCGCCGGGTCTCCTTCATCGTCGACGCGGCGGATGCCGACGTGATGGGCGACGAGCCGATCTGGGCCAAGGTCGGCAAGGACTACGGCACGGTCGAGAAGCCGCATGGCTATGGCGCGCCGCGCTTCGACACATCCGGCAAGGAAGTGCGTGGCTCGAAAGCCGCGGAAGGTGCTTCCGCCGTGCGCGGCATCGTCGACGGAGACTGGCGCGTCGTCGGCTGGGTCACGTCGGGCGGCTATGCGCATTACGTCCAGAAGTCGATGGCGCAGGGCTATGTCCCCGCGGCCCTTGCCGAGGACGAGAGCGCCGGCCTGTTCGAGATCGAAATCCTCGGCCACCGCCGCCCGGCCCGCATCAATGTCGAGCCGCCTTTCGACCCGAGCGGCGAGAAGATGCGGACCTGAAGCCCTACGAATTGTTGGATTGCGTCGGTTGCTGTGGCATGGTCCGAGCCCGCTACCGGCGCATCAGCATGAGAAGACCACCCCCTTGCGGCAGCTAGAGAAATGGACCGATTGGCTGTGCGATGAACGGGTCGGTCCATTCAGCGCCGCGGTCGCCTCGGTCCTCCTCTACTGCCTGACCCAGATCGTCGTGATGGCCCTGTTGTCCCATGTTGCGGGCACGGGTGTCGGCGTCGACGATTCCGAGCAATTGATGGAAATGCGGTTCCTGGCTGCCGGCTACGGCAGTTCGCAGCCGCCTTTGTACACCTGGCTGGCGATGCTCGCTGCCTCGCTGGTCGGAACCAGCGTCCTTGCCCTCAAGATCGTCAAATACGCCCTGCTGGCCGCGGGGCTGGCCGCCTATTTCACCGCCATACGCCGCCTCGGCTACTCGAACCGCGCCGCCGCGGCCGGCATGTTCGGGCTGCTTCTGTTTCCCCAGATCTTCTGGGAGATGCAGCACGCCCTCACCCACTCGGTCGCCATATTCTGTTTCACCTCGGTGCTGCTTCTGGCGCTGGCCGAGGTTGAGAAGCGGCGATCGGCCATCGCCTATGCGTTGTTGGGCATGGCGGCGGCGGCCGCGATGCTGTCGAAATACAACATCGTCATCTTCCTTGCCGCCTTGTTCCTGGCGGCTCTTTCGGTTCGCGAAACGCGCGCAGCGATCCTCGACCGCCGTTTCCTGATTAGCGTGGCGGTGGCGGTCCTGGCCTGCCTGCCGACGCTTTATTGGAGCCTCACGCATCTGGAGGATCTGCTCTCGCATCAAGGGGGCCTGGGCGTGGCCGGAGGCGGCAGCGTTGCGAAAACGGCATTTCTCGGCATCCGTAGGCTGGTCAACGCGATCGTCAATTTCGCTGGACTGCCGGTCGCGATCTTCGCCGTCGCCTACGCCCTGGCGATAAGAAGACGGACGGAGCCGCCTCAGCCGGTAAGGTGGCCGGAAAAGCTGTTGTGGCGGGCGATCGTCCTTGGTGTTGTGGTCATGGTCACAGTCGTGTTGGCGGCTGGCATCACGCAGTTTCGCGACCGCTGGATGCTTCCCGTCTTTATCCTCTTGCCCGCGGTCCTTGCCATGCGCTTCGACGCCATGGGCCAGAGGGGCCGAAAAACCCAAGCCACCATCGTCTTCGTCGGCGCAGTGCTTGCCATCCTCGTGCTGCCGCTGAGCTGGTACATGCACTTGCATGGCGGCGATAGCCGCGGCGGTATCGTGCGCACGGATTACCGGTCGCTCTACGATCAGATCAATGCCGACGGGCCGGTCAAGACCGTGGTCTCGAGCTGGTTCTGGGTCGGCAATCTGCGCCTGATCGATGCCGATCTCATCGCGCTCGACGACGAGACGCCGGACTTCGCCAGATCGATCCGCGAACCGGCGGTGCTTGTCCTGACCGATGACAGGGAATCGTCCTCGGACGTCTTCGAAGAGCTGGCGAGGGCCGGCTACGCGATGGACACCGTCCACCGCACTATTGAAGTGCCGCAGGCGCTCGGCTTTCCGCCGCGCAAGGTCACAATCACCAAACTGCACAAGAAGGCCGCGCAGTAAGTTTCAGGGGATCGAATGGACACGCAACGCTTCGGCCGCCACCGCAAGATCATGCCCTTCGAACCAGGCTCGGTCGAAGCGCTGCGCGATGCCTCGCGCGAGAAGGCGGCGTCACTCAACCAGCATGTGCTGGGCTATGGCGAGACAGCTGAGGCGGAATGGGTCGCGGCAGGCATCGCAGCGCCCGATCTGCCCGCCATGCGCAGATACCGGCTGGACCGCATTCGCGCCGAGCTGAAGCGCCGCGACTATGCCGGCGCCCTGCTCTACGACCCGGTCAACATCCGCTACGCGACGGACTCGACCAACATGCAGCTCTGGGTCGCGCACAACCCGACACGCCATTGTTTCGTCGCCACCGAAGGGCCGGTGGTGCTGTTCGACTATTTCTCCTGCGAGCACCTGTCCGACCATTCGGGTGTCGTCGACGAGGTGCGCCCGGCCGTGTCGTGGATATATCTCTACAGCGGCGAGCTGACCGAGCAGAAGGTCCGGCGCTGGGGCGCGGGCATCGCCGAACTCGTTGCCGAGCATGGCGGCGGCAACCGCCGCATCGCCGTCGACCACATCAATCCCGAAGGCGTGGAAGAACTCGCCCGCCGCGGTATCGCGACAGGCAATGGCGAGGCGGTGATGGAGAATGCGCGCCTCATCAAATCGCCGGATGAGATCCTCGCCATGCGCCGCTCGATCGTCGCCTGCGAGGCGGCGATGGGCGAGATGCAAGTGGCGCTGAAGCCGGGCATCTCCGAAAACGAGTTATGGGCGGAGCTGCATCGAGGCAACATCGCGCGCGGCGGCGAATGGATCGAGACGCGTCTTTTGTCCTCGGGACCGCGCACCAATCCCTGGTTTCAGGAATGCTCCTCGCGCATCGTCGAGGATGGCGACCTCGTCGCCTTCGACACGGACCTGATCGGTCCATACGGGTTCTGCGCCGATCTTTCGCGCACATGGCTCTGCGGCGACAGGCAGCCGTCGAACGAGCAGCGCGATCTGTTCCGCATCGCCGCCGGCCAGATCGCCCACAACACGGATTTGATGCGGCCGGGCATCTCCTTCCGCGACCTCGTCGAGCGCTCGGCGGTGCCGCCGAACGACTGCTATCCGACACGCTACGGCGTGCTCTATCACGGGGTCGGCCTGGCGGACGAATATCCGACGCTGCCGCATGCCGGCGACTGGACCGCCGACACGCCGGACGGCGTGCTCGAATCCGGCATGGTGCTGTGCGTCGAAAGCTATATCGGCAGGCTGGGCGGACGCGAAGGCGTCAAGATCGAGGAGCAGATCCTGATCACCGAGAGCGGCAATGAGAAGCTGTCAGCCTACCCGCTGGACGAGCGGCTGCTCTGATCCGCTTTCGACGGCCGCGACGGCGTCGCGCATCGCGGCAACGATTTTTTCCGGCGTCGTTCTGGCGGTGATGTAGGGCAGCCCCTTGCGCCGCGCCGTCCAGCCGACCACCTTCACGCCTTTCGCCGCCAGCTCGAAACGCCGCGCCAACGCCCAGCTTTCGCAGTCGATGGCCGCGATATCGGCCCTGCCTTCCGCGACCGCCACGATCGACGACCGGTGGCCGCCGCTTTCGCTGCATGAGGCGAAGATGTCCAGGCTTTTGTCCATGGCTTGCAGGTCGCGCGTCAGCCCGATCAGCCCGGACATCGAGTCCGGATTGTTGAAGGTGAAGCGCTTGCCACGAATGAGATCGAGCGGGACGACAGCCTTGCCATCCGCCGGCGAGACGACTGGCGGTCCGCCGTCCGCGACCATCACCAACGCGCTGGAATAAAGCTCGCCCTGCCCGCCCTCGAACGCATCGTAGCTTGGCTGGGCAATCACCTGCACATGCGGGGCGAGGCCGAGTTCCATTGGCCCCCAGCATGTTTGCCCGAACAGCAGCGCCGGGCTCAGCCAGAGCTGGAGAAAATCGAACTCGTCCGGGGGTAGCGTCGCCGGGTCGGGTGCGATCGGCTTGCCGGCGTCATCGCGAATGCCGCCGGGCACCGCCGGCAGTTCGCGATTGCTGCGCACGACCGCCTCCGGCGCATCGATGCCCCTTTGCCGGAAGGCATCGCGGAGCCGCGCCCATTGGGCGTCGACTTCGCCACGCGCCTCGGGCCAGTCATACATCGGCAGGGCCGCAACGTACTTGCTCATGTCGAATGGCTTTCAAAGACAGGCGATCTTCGGCGCCTGCGTTCCGCCGCGAAAAAAGCGGTCGCGGAAAGTCGAAACTACTCTTTCGGCGGCTCCGCCGGAACCGGGGCCGTGCCGAGCCCATTGACGTTGCGCGCCCTGACCCGCGGCTTGAAGGCGCGACCGGGCTCCGGCGCGCGCCGCAGCACCGGGTGGACGATCGGCTCCTTGGCCTTGAAGGCGTGGGCTTTCAGCATCGCGAAATAGTTCGGATAGGCATAACCGTTGTTCATCCGCAGCCACTCTTCGCGGCGCTCGCGAAACAGCTTCGGCAACCTGTACCAGGCAATGGTAGGGCTCTTGTGATGAACGAAATGCAGGTTGTTGTTCAGGAACAGGAAGGAGAGCGGCGAACGCTCCACGATCACCGTGCGCCCTTCCGGATGCTCCGACCACTGGTGCTCGGCATAGGTGCGGATCGAGATCAGCGACTGGCCGAGCCACACCGGCACCAGGATATAGAGCCACAGCGGAATGCCGAAGCCAAACGTGACGATCGGCACCACAACCGCGAGACCGATGGCATGCAGCAGCCAAGCCTTGCGGATCGCCTTGTCGCCGGCGAGGATCTGCTTGGCGTCGTCGATGAAGAAACCGACCGAGGACAACCACGGACCGAGAACGAAGCGGCCGATCATGGTGTTGTTGATCTTGAGCAGAAGCTTCATTGTCGGCGGCAGCCCGTCATGCATCCAAAGCGCCTGGTAATAGCTCTCAGGATCGTCGAGCGGATCGGTCAGGCGCTCGTCCGCATGATGGCGAAGATGGATGGTCTTGAAGCGGCGGAACGGCCACACCATGCCGATCGGCAGGAAGACGCAGGCTTCATTGATCCTGGCGTTGCGGGTCGGATGACCATGCAGCACTTCGTGCATGATCGACGATTGCAGAGCCAGGATAAACGGCAGGACGGCAAGCGCCAAAAGCGGATGGGATGGCCACAGAAGGAAGCCGATGGCGAGCCACGCGCCGTAGCAGAAGAGTGTGAGGAAGACTGTCGGCCATTCGACCGCCGGTGCGGTGCTACGTCTCTTGTTCATGCCGGTATTCATGCTTCTTGCCATGCTATCGACCACTGCCCTCCAGTCGCCGGAACCAACTCGATTCCTGACAACATTGTGTCAGGAGCCTTGCGTTACATCAACGCGACAATGCGCACAAACTGTTGCGAATGCGCATTTCTGGCTGCATATGTTATACATTGTAAACAAATATGGGGATTCATTTCCGCCTGAGCCACGCTCCGGCGCAAATTTTTCCTCTCCGAAGCAGGAGCAGCGTGGTGGACAAGCGCGATCTGTCGACGACCTTTCGAGAGCGCCTGAAATTGCTCTTGACACGGTCCGACTTGAACCAGTCGGCCTTCGCGACAGCGGTCGGGATCGACCGTTCGGCGCTGTCGCAACTGCTGTCCGGCGCCTCGACCCGCCTGCCCCGCGCCGAGACCCTCCTCAACATCGCCGCCGAGTTCAAGGTGTCGCTCGACTGGCTGCTTGGCCTGAGCCAGGACGAAGGCGTCACCGGCGAAATAAGAGAAAGCCTGGAGATCGAGGAGGCGCCCGACGGCTTCGATCGCACGCTTTTGGCCAAATGGCATGCCGAGGCCGCCGGCACGAAGATCCGCTACGTGCCCGCCGGCATTCCCGACCTTCTGCGCACCGAGGCACTGGTGGAATACGAGGCCGGCATCACCAACAAGAGCCGTGAGGCGCAAGCCGGCGAGACGCAATACCGCATCGACTACACAAGGCGGCCGGAGACCGATATGGAGGTCTGCATGCCGCGCCATACGCTGGAGATTTTCGCGCGCGGTCTCGGTGTCTGGGACCGTTTCCCGGAGGCCGAACGGCGCAAGCAATTGCTGCACATGGCAACGCTGCTCGACGACCTTTACCCGACTTTCCGGCTGTTTCTCTATGACGGCCGCATGCGCTATTCGATCCCCTATACGATCTTCGGCCCCTATCGCGCCGCTATCTATGTCGGCGACATGTACCTGGTGTTGAACGCCACCCAGCCGGTCCGCACGCTCACCAGCCATTTCGACAACCTGATCCGGGCTGCCGACATCAACGCGCATGAGGCGGCGAGTTTTGCGCAGAAGCTGGCCGCAATGTCCTTCCTGTCAGGCTCTGTCTAATCGGCTCCATCGGCCCCACCTTGGCGATCGGCTTTAGGCCGGCCGCCGCTCATCGTTTCGGGAAACCCATGCAAGCACCGCGTCACATCGTTGTTCCTCCTCAGTCGGGCCGTTCCATGCGCGTCAGGCGCGGCGATCTGATCCGCATCGTCGATCCCAAGGGCCAGCAGGTCTCGGACCTCTGGGCCTTCTCGACCGAAGGCAGGCTCGACTGGCTGAGCACCTCGCAGACCCGCGACATCACCGAGCGGCTGTTTCCGAAACCCGGCGACCATTTCTACAGCGCCGCGGGCAAGATCGTGCTGACGCTGATCGAGGACGCCTCGCCCGGACCGCACGACATGCTCTACCCGGCCTGCGACAGCGCGCTCTACGAACGGGCCGGCCTGCCCAACCACCCGAACTGCCGCGACAATCTGATGAAGGCGCTCGGCGCGGAAGGCATCGAACTGCCCTTCGCGCCCGACCCGGTCGATCTCTTCCAGAACTCCATGCCGCAGCCTGACGGGACTTTGGTGGTCGAGGCATCGATCAATCCGCCGGGCGGCTACGTGACGCTGCGCGCCGAACAGGACCTCCTGCTTGTCGTCACCGCCTGCTCGGTCGATCATCACCCGACCAACGGCGATGCCTGCACCGAGATCGAGGTCGAGATCACTCCGGCTTCGTAAGGGCTTCGCAGTCGCAAGCTCGTTGACTGGACATAAAGACTTCTTTATATCGTTATTTGAATTCGAACACGAAAGTCAAAGTCATGACCGCGACCAACCCGATTGACGCCCTGCTTGCCGAAAAGGGCGTGCTCCTGGCCGACGGCGCCACCGGCACCAATCTGTTCGCGATGGGTCTCGAGGCCGGCGAGGCGCCCGAGCTGCTCAATGAGACTTCGCCCGAGACGATCGCCAGCCTGCATCGGAATTTCGTTGACGCCGGCGCCGATATCATTCTCACCAACTCCTTCGGCGGCACCCGCCACCGGCTGAAGCTGCATCATGCGCAGGATCGCGTTCACGAGCTGAACAAGCGCGCCGCCGAGATTGCCCGCTCCGTCGCCGACAAGGCCGGCCGCAAGGTGATCGTCGCCGGCTCCGTCGGCCCGACCGGCGAATTGCTGGTGCCGCTCGGCGCCATGACTTACGACGATGCGGTCGAGGCCTTCGCCGAACAGATCGAGGGTCTCAAGGCCGGCGGCGCCGAAGTCGCCTGGATCGAGACGATGTCGGCGCCGGACGAGATCCGCGCCGCGGCGCAAGCCGCCATCCGTGTCGGCCTGCCCTATACCTATACCGGCTCCTTCGACACGGCCGGCCGCACCATGATGGGCCTGCTGCCGAAGGATATCCACGCCGTCGCCGATGGCCTGGCGCAGGCCCCCCTCGGTGTAGGCGCCAATTGCGGCGTCGGCGCTTCCGATATCCTGGCTTCGCTGCTCGACATGACCGAGGCGAAGCCGGACGCGACCGTGATCGTCAAGGGCAATTGCGGCATTCCGGAATTCCGCGGCGCGGAGATCCATTATTCCGGCACGCCGGAGCTGATGTCCGATTATGTGCGGCTGGCGGTCGATGCCGGCGCCAGGATTGTCGGCGGCTGCTGCGGCACCTCGTTCGCGCACCTTGCCGCCATGCGCAAGGCGCTGGACGCGCACACCAAGTCGACCCGCCCGACCGTCGAGACGATCGTCGAGCGCATCGGCCCGATGCGCAACAAGGTGGCGACGGCAAACACCGCCGAGACCAGCGAAGCCCGCCGCGAGCGCCGGCGCAGTCGCGCCTGATACGATTTCTACTTGCTGTTTTCAGCGTAGCGCGACAGCGCGGTATTGAGATCGGTGCCGGCACTGCCCTGATTGTCGGCGCCCATTGTCATCAGGGCGCCCGATGCGCCGGGGTCGCTGATCTGTTCCAGCATCACGCGAAAACGGTCGTTGTTGAGGGCCGAAAGTGCTGTGTTGCGCGCCGCGTCGACATCGTTCCTGATGCGCGCGGATTCCGCTGAAGGAGCGGACGGTCCGCGCACCGGGGCATTGAGCGCCGTCGAGTTCGCGTTCCCGATTGTCGTGATATGCACTGCTGATCCCTCAAATCTCTATCAGCGTTGACTAACAGAAGCTCGTTGCGGCGAGGTTCCGGAAAAGCAGCGCAGTTTAACGATCGCAAAAAGGCCGGCGGGATTTTCTCCCGCCGGGCCTTCCTTCAATCCGCAATGGCCTACTTGTTGCCGTCCAGCGATGAGGCCAGGCGCACCAGCGATAGGAACTCAGCCCTGTAGCCGAACGGATCGGCGCCACGCGCGGCATTGGCGATCTCCGCGATGCGGTCGTAGCCGAAATTCGCCGTCTGGTCCTCGTCGCGCAGCTTCTGCCCGAAAGCCGCGACCGCGACCGAGAAACGCTGGTCGGCGCCGACCGCGTCGAAGGACGATACCTCGTTGGCTGCGGTCACCGGCGTGGTGATGAGCTTCGAGACATTCTCGTCCGGCAGCTTGTAGCGGATCTTGACGAAGGCATATTCGTCGGCATTTGCGATGCCGCCATTGTCGACCTTGGCCTGGCCGTAGCGCAGCGGGTCGACCTGCTCGCCGCCGCTGCCCTTCGGCGTGATTTCATAGACAGCCGTCACCGAATGGCCCGAGCCGATATCGCCGGCATCGACGCGGTCGTTGTTGAAATCCTCGCGTTTCAAAGCCCGGGTCTCATAACCGACGAGACGGTATTCCGAGACCTTGGCCGGGTTGAACTCGACCTGGATCTTGACGTCCTTGGCGATGGTGAACAGCGTCGACGAGGCATCCTCGACCAGCACCTTCTCGGCTTCGGCCAGCGTGTCGATATAGGCTGCCGTGCCGTTGCCGTTCTGGGCGATGGTCTGCATCATCTGGTCGTTCAAATTGCCGCGGCCGAAGCCGAACACCGACAGGAACACGCCGGTCTTGCGCTCCTTCTCGATCAGTTGCTTGAGGTCGTCGTCATCGGTCTGGCCGACATTGAAATCGCCGTCTGTGGCCAGCATCACCCGGTTGACGCCGTCCTTGACGAAGGATTGCTGGGCAAGCTTGTAGGCCTCGCGGATGCCTTCCTCGCCGGCCGTCGAGCCGCCGGGCGCCAGATTGTCGATTGCCGCGAGGATCTTCTGCTTTTCGGCCGCCTTGGTCGGCATCAGCACAGTGCCGGCATTGCCGGCATAGGTGACGATCGAAACGGTGTCGTCGGCCTTCAGCTTGCTCACCAGCAAGCGGAAGGCGGACTTGAGCAGCGGCAGCTTGTCCGGCTCGTCCATCGACCCCGACACGTCGATCAGGAAGACCAGATTGGCCTTCGGCTGCTCGGCCGGCTTCACGTCGAAACCCTTGATCGCGACATGCATGAGCTTGGTGTGCTCGTTCCACGGCGTCGGCATGACGGTGACGGTCGAGTTGAACGGCGTTGAAGCCGATTCGGGGCCCTTCCAGTCATAGGGGAAGTAGTTGATCATCTCCTCGACGCGGACCGTGTCCGGGTCGGGCAGAGCGCCTTCCTTCAGCGAGCGCCGCACGAAGGAATAGGAGGCCGTGTCGACATCGATCGAGAAGGTCGAGACCGGATCCTGCGCAGTCTCATGCACCGGATTGGTCTTGAAGGTCTCGATGCGATCGCGGTTTTCCTCCTGCGGCTGCAGCTGGTCGGCCGGCATGGGCGCGGGCTGCACCATCAGCTTGGAATCGGCGAGGGCGGGCGGAGACGCTGGAACGGCGGCCGCGCCGCCTGCCGGCGTCTTGTCGGCCCGCTCAACCTCGTCGACGCTTGGCGGCGGTGTCATGGACATGATTACCCTGTTGGACGACCCGCCCTTGCCGCTGGCCGCGAGCTGGCCGCTCTCCGCCGGCGCAGGCTGCAGGGCGCGCTTGCTCTCCGGCGCAGCCTCCTGCCTTAGCAGGCCGTCGACCTCTGTCGCCGGCTGCGGCCCCGCCGGCGTCATTTGTGAATTGGCCCGGGTCTCGTCCGTCTTCTTTTCATTTGCGGGCGCCGCTGCCAGCGGCTCGTTGATCGCGGGCTGTTCCGGCGCAGGCTTCTGCGCCGCCGGCTTGTCTGCCACCGTCTCGGTGACGCTGCCGTTGCCGCCGATGACCCGCGGCTGTTCCTTCAGCATCTCGAAAGCGGCATAGCCGGCAATAGGCAGCGCGACCAGCGCGGTGATGGCCGGCGTGGCAATGAGTTTCCGTTGCATGATGTCTCTCCAGAGCATTCTTGCTCGCTCCGTGAGACGAAGGCCTGCGGGCGTTCCTTGGGAGACAGCCGAAATTCTTTCGTCCAAGTCGAAAGCCTGCATCGCGGCGGCGAACGCGCGCGCCTTCGCCACGCCGCCCGGCGCCGGTACCGCGATGTCGCGCAGCCTTTCGAGTTCGTTGTCGTCGACCATGGTCACACTTCCCCGGCTGAACGCATCAGCACTTTCAGCCGTTTCTTCGCTTCATGGATGTGCCAGGAAACCGTCGCCTCCGAGATCGCCATCACCTCCGCCGCCGCAGCGTGGTTGAGACCTTCGCCATAGACCAGCAGAACCGCGTCGCGCTGCTTGTCTGGCAGCATCCGCACCGCCGCCCACAGCGCCTCGGTTGGATCGTCGGCCTCAGCCGGTGCTTCGCCGGCAATCGACGTATAGGCGCCGTAGGCATCGGTCTTGGCGGTGTCGCGGGCGCGCTTGCGCATCATGTCGCGCGCCGCGTTCAGCGTCATGGCATAGAGCCATGTCGTGAAGGCGCCGCTGCCCTGATAGTCGCAGATTGCGCGGCCAAGCCGCACGCAGACGTCCTGGGCTATGTCCTCGGCATCGGCTTTCCCGCCGCACCAGCGATAGGCGGCGCGATAGACGAAGCCATAGTGCCTTTCGAGCAGTTTGCCGAAAGCTCCCCTGTCTCCGCCCCTCGCCCGCCCGATCAGTTCGGCATCGGAGGCTTCGCTGTCGTCCAGCATCATCGCCATCATTTGCCTGTTGGACGAAGGCTAATGGCCAATCCTTGGGGCGATGCAAAGATTTTTTGAGAAGGCACTTTTTCCTTCTCCCCGTTTTACGGGAAGAAGGTGCCCGAAGGGCGGATGAGGGGCGGCGCGAACATTCGAAGGCTCGCGCTGCACGGCGCCCCTCCGCGATATGCGAAAGAAGGCTAACCCAGCGTCTCTTTGAAAAACGTCGTCAGCCGCTTCCAATGGCGCTCGGCACCCGCCTCGTCATAGACGCTGTGGTCCTTGACGCACCAGCCATGGCCGACGCCGACATAATTCTCGATGACATGATCGACTTCGGCGACCCTGAGCGCTTCCGCCAGCCGCGCCGACTGCTCCGGCGGGAAGCTGCGGTCGACGCCGGCAACCCCCACATAGACGCGCGCCTCGATCGAGGCCGCCTTGCGGTGCGGGCTGTCGGGCGCGTCGCTGGCGAGATTGCCGCCGTGGAAGCTTGCCGCGGCGACGATGCGGTCGGGGTGGGTCGCGGCCGCATTGAGCGCCCGCGCGCCGCCCATGCAATAGCCAACGACGCCGATCGGCCCATCGACCCCTTCGGCGGCGAGCGCATCAAGGAAGGCGGCATTGTCGCGGATGGTCATTTCCTGCGTGGTGCCGGTAACCAGCGCCATCAGCTTGGTCTTGGTTTCCTCCGCCGTGAAGGCGGTCTTGGCGTCGAACGGACCGTAGGGCGCGTTGCGGTAAAAAAGATCGGGCACCAGCACGGCATAGCCGTGACCGGCGAGCCGCTCGGCCATCTCGTCAAGCGCCGGGCGCGGCCCAAAGGCGTCCATATAAAGGATGACGCCGGCGCTGGCCTTGGTGGACGGTCGAAAAAGGCCAGCCTTTGCCTTGCCGTCCCTGGTTTCGAACTCGATCTGCTTTCCAGTCATGATGCTCTCCGTTGCCTGTCGCGCGTTAGATATCGGCACGCGCCGTTCCGGCAAGCCATTCCCGGACCAGGCCGTTCAAGATTTCGTGCGGCCGGCCTACCTCCTAGAGCCGCGCGAAGGCCGCCATATGAAAGGCCTGCACCTCCGGCGGATAGCGATAGCTTGTGCCATAGGGGCAGGCGTTGCGGTCGAGGCAGCCGCCCACCCGGCAGGGCTCGCCGCGGGAGCCGCGAACATGGTCGAGACAGGCTTCATGGGCAAAGCCCTGCCCGGAATAGGCGTCGACCGGACAGGATTTCAGGCAGGGTTTTTCGACACATATGTCGCAGAGATGAATCGCTGCATGAGGTTCGGGAAAAGAAATCTCGTCCTCGAACAGCAATGCGCCGCGATAGGCATGCCATAGCCCATATTGCGGGTGCATCAGAACGCCGAGCGGCGACGGTTTCAACCCTTCGGCCCGCATCGCCCATTGCTGGAACGGCAGATAGGGCCGGTCTGAAGGCGAAACAGCGCGGGCGTCGCAGCCTTGCGCGACCGAGCCGATCACCTCGCGCGACCAAGTGTCGAGCGGATTGGCGATGTCCCTCGCCTGCTGTTCCAGCCAGCGCTGAAAATACGGCCATGGCGCCGCGCCTGCTTGCCCGACGAGCAGCGCAGATTTGGCGGAAGCGCCTGATGGACCGGTTGGCGCAGCCTCCCCATCAGTGAAACGGAAGCCGCCACGGAGGATCAAGCCGTCGACCGCGAGCGCGGTCGCGATCTGCCCGACCAGGTCGCGCGCAAAAATCATCCCTTCCGGTCCGGGTCGGAGAATGCGCTCCGCCAGACTTCCTTGTGAATGATGTTGGCGACTTTAGCCCCGCCTGACTCGGGCTCCTTTCACGTGAAGGCGTCGGCCATCGAGCCCTTCTTCTTGGCGATGAAATCCTTCAGCGCCTCGTCGATGGCCGGATCGAGATGCGGCGCCTCGTAGCTTTCCAGCCAGCGGCGGGCAAGCTCGTTGGCGCGCTGCGGCGCGGTCTTCTCGCCTTCGGCCAGCCACTGCTCGTAGGAATTGTTGTCGGCGATGTTGGAGCGGTAGAATGCCGTCTGGAAATTCGCCTGGGTGTGGTCGCAGCCGAGATAATGGCTGCCCGGACCGACCTGGCGGATGGCGTCCATCGCCTGGCCGTTTTCCGACAGGTCGACGCCTTCGGCAAACTTCTGCTGCATGCCGAGCTGGTCGATATCCATCATGAATTTTTCGTAGCAGGAGGCGAGACCACCCTCGAGCCAGCCGGCCGAATGCAGCACGAAATTGGTGCCGGCAAGGATCGTCGAGTTGAGCGTGTTGGCGCTCTCATAGGCTGCCTGCGCGTCCGGAACCTTCGAGGCGCAGAGCGAGCCGCCGGTGCGGAACGGCAAACCGAGCCGCCTCGCGAGCTGCGCGGCGCCATAGGAGACTAGCGACGGCTCCGGCGTGCCAAAGGTCGGCGCGCCCGACTGCATCGAGATCGACGAGGCGAAGGTGCCGAACAGCACCGGCGCGCCGGGCCTGATCAGCTGGGTGAACGAAGCGCCGGCGAGCACCTCGGCCAGCACCTGCGTCAGCGTGCCGGCAACCGTCACCGGGCTCATCGCGCCGGCCAGGATGAAGGGCGTGACGATGCAGGCCTGGTTGTGGCGCGAATAGACTTTCAGGGCGCCGAGCATGGTCTCGTCGAACACCATCGGCGAGTTGGCGTTGATCAGGCTTGTCAGCACCGTGTTGTTCTCGACGAAGTCGTCGCCGAACACGAGCTTGGCCATCGCCACCGTGTCCTCGGCCCGCTCCGGCGCCGTCACCGAGCCCATGAACGGTTTGTCCGAGTAACGGATGTGCGCGTAGATCATGTCGAGATGGCGCTTGTTGACCGGCACGTCGACCGGCTCGCACACCGTGCCCCCCGAATGGTGGATCGATGGCGCCATATAGGCGAGCTTCACGAAATTCTGGAAATCCTCGATGGTCGCGTAACGGCGGTTGCCGTCGAGGTCGCGCACGAAAGGCGGGCCGTAGACCGGCGCGAACACCGTCGCGTTGCCGCCGATCTGCACCGAGCGCTCCGGGTTGCGCGCATGCTGGGTGTAGATCGAAGGCGCGGTCTTCAGCAGCGAGCGGCAGAGGCCCTTGGGGAAGTGCACGCGCTCGCCCTTGACGTCGGCGCCCGCTTCTTTCCACAGCGCCAGCGCTTCGGCGTCGTCGCGAAAGATGATGCCGATTTCTTCCAGCACCGTGTTGGTGTTCTTCTCGATCAACGCCAGGCCTTCCTCGTTGAGGACCTCGTAGACGTTGATCTTGCGCTTGATGTAGGTGAGCTGCGTGCCCGGACCGCCGCCCGAACGGGCAGCCCGGCGTGCCGCCGCGCCGCCGCTGGCGCCGCGTCCGCGCCG
Organism: Mesorhizobium sp. B3-1-6; assembly: GCF_006439555.1. Classification (NCBI taxonomy): domain Bacteria; kingdom Pseudomonadati; phylum Pseudomonadota; class Alphaproteobacteria; order Hyphomicrobiales; family Phyllobacteriaceae; genus Mesorhizobium; species Mesorhizobium sp. B3-1-6. Next base: position 16,042 of record NZ_VFTM01000027.1, read on the forward strand.
TCCGCCCGACGCTTCCTGCTCGACTGCCGCGTTATCGCTCATGATCGTTCTTCCTATAAATCTGGCCTGAACTGGCCTGCGGCCCATCGCTGCCGCTTCTTGCCCGGATCGTAGCCATGCACCCTATTGGAAACGGCCAGCCAGCGCCAACGCCTGTCGCAAAATCGACAAGAAAAGCGCCAATTTTTCAGTCGCTTTCCTTTTGCGGGAAGTCGCAAATCAGCTATGGATGCCCTGCCCTCGCGGGTTAGGTATTGGCGCATCGATTTTTAGGCTGCCGCAGTCATTCCGAGCAGCAAGGAGCCCGAGAGAAATGTCCGACGACGAGATCATCCTTTCCGAGCTTTCCGACGACGAGCTCGTGCAGCAGATGCACGACGATCTTTATGATGGGCTGAAGGAAGAGATCGAGGAAGGCACGCGAATCCTGCTCGAGCGCGGCTGGGCGCCCTACAAGGTGCTGACCGAGGCACTGGTCGAAGGCATGCGCATCGTCGGCGAGGATTTCCGCGACGGCATCCTGTTCGTGCCGGAAGTGCTGCTCTCGGCCAATGCCATGAAGGCCGGCATGTTCATCCTGCGTCCGCTGCTCGCCGCCACTGGCGCGCCGAAGCAGGGCAAGATGGTGATCGGCACCGTCAAGGGCGACATCCACGACATCGGCAAGAACCTCGTCGGCATGATGATGGAGGGTGCTGGCTTCGATGTCATCGATCTCGGCATCAACAACGCCGTCGAGAAGTACCTGGACGCGATCGAGCAGCACCAGCCCGACATCATCGGCATGTCGGCGCTGCTCACAACCACCATGCCCTATATGAAGGTCGTCATCGATACGATGAAGGAAAAGGGCATCCGCGACGATTATGTCGTGCTGGTCGGCGGCGCGCCGCTCAACGAGGAATTCGGCAAGGCCGTCGGCGCCGACGCCTATTGCCGCGATGCCGCGGTGGCCGTCGAGACCGCCAAGGACTACATGAAGCGCAAGCACAACGTTCGCGCTTCCGCCTGACCCAAGGCATCAGGATGGATCGACAAGAAAAGCCGCGCCTTGCAGCGCGGCTTTTTTGTTCCCAGATGATGGGAGAGGCTGCCGATCAGTTGACAGTGTCTTTGACCGCCCTTGCCGTCGATTTGACGTCCTTGCCGACGCCCCGGATGGTGTTCGCGAAGGCCGTGAGGGCAAGCGCGCAGGCCAGGATGGCGATCGGCGCGATGCGTAGCAGTTTCATGGACGGTGTCTCCCTCGACAGATATTAAGCCCCGCAGCGAAAGCCGGCCCGACTTGGTCAAGACGCAAAAAACGAAATCGAATCAAATGGACAGGCTGCTCGTCATCGCCTGCGGAATGATTGCGCGCGAAGTTTTGGCCGTCAAGCAACAGCTAAAGCTCGACCATCTCGAGCTGACCTGCCTGCCGGCCGAGTTCCATTTCTATCCGGACCGCATCGCGCCGGCGATGGACAAGGCGATCGAGAAAGCCAGAGCGGAAGGCTACCAGCACATCTTCGTCGGCTATGCCGATTGCGGCACCGGCGGCCTGCTCGACCGCGTCATCGAGAAGCACGGCGTCGAGCGCATGGCCGGGCCGCATTGCTTTGCCTTCTACCAGGGCATGGATGCCTACGCGAAGATCGCCGACGACGACATGATGTCGTTTTATATGACCGACTTCCTCTGCCGCCAGTTCGAGGCCTTCTTCATCAAGCCGCTCGGTCTCGACCGGCATCCCGAACTGATCAAGGACTATTTCGGCAATTACGAGAAGCTGATCTATCTCGCCCAGACCGACGATCCGGAGCTCGACAAGGTCGCCGAGAAAGCCGCCGTCATGCTCGGCCTCGCCTATGAGCGCCGGCCGACGGGATATGGCGATTTGACAAGCGAACTGGCGCGGGCGGCACAGGGCGCCTGAAGGTCGGTCTTCACGCCTCCGCTTCCAGCGCCCTCAACACATCGGCAAAACTCGTTCTGCACACAAAGCCCAGTCGCTCTCGCGCCCGCGACGGATCGTAGACGCGGTCGATCGAGGAGAACATCGTCCAGCCCTTCCTCGCATAGAGCCTCGAATAGTCCGGGAAATAGCGCGCGACGACCGTCGGCGCATCGGCGATCAACTCGACGCAATCCTGCGGCCGGAACGGCGTTGGCGCCGAGATGATGAAGACGTCGAAGCCAAGGCTCGGCGCTTTCTCCAGGGCCGCCACATGGGCCTCGGCCGCGTCCTTTACCGTCAGCCGCCGGAACAGCAATTCGTTGGCCTTGGTGTTGGCATCGGACTGTTCGATGGCATGTGCCATGTCGTCCGTCTCGGGAAAGAAGCGCGCGGTGCGCAGCACCACCACCGGCAACCCATGCTCGATGTGATAGAGGCGACAGAGATGCTCCGCGGAAAGCTTCGTCACGCCATAGATGTTGCGCGGCTCCGGCGACATCTCTTCGGTCAGCCAGGCCGCCTTGCGCGCGCCACCCCGGAAACCGGCGCGGATCGCCTGCGAGATCATCAGCGAGGTCGTCGAGGTGAAGACGAAGCGCTGCACGCCGCAGGCCACGGCCGCGTCGAGCAGGTTGAGCGTGCCTTGCACATTCGTGGCGACGAAGGCGCTAGTCTCATGATGCTCGATGTTCGGCTTGTGCAGCGCCCCACTGTGAATAATGGCCTCGATGCTGTTCTCGCGGACGGTCTTCAGGACAAGATCGCGATCCGCGATCGAGCCGACGACTTGGGTGCGCGCCGAGAGAACCGGATCAAGTCCGACGACGTGATGGCCGAGCGCATCGAGCCTCGGCCTGAGCGCGCTGCCCAGCCAGCCGGACGATCCCGTGAGCAAGATTCGCATCGATCAAACCGCCATTTTTCGAGCACACGCTGTTAAGCACGGATGACAGGCGATCGCGAACCGGTAAGTTGTGCGCCAGTGATAGAAAGAACTTTGTTCCAGCCATTGATTTGAGGAAACACGTCATGATGCCTCGCCTGCTCCTTGCCGCCCTCGGTCTTGTCGCCCTCACTTTGCCGTCCCTCGCCGATGGCGAAGTGCAGAAGCTGATCACGGCTGCCGACAAGGCGCGATTGGACAAGTATGGCGAGACGCGCAAGGCGGCCCTCGAAGAGGCAAAGGCCGGCGATCCGGCCGAGGTCAAGCAGTTGGATGAACTGCTCGCCAAACCACTTGTCGCCATCTCCGACAAGGATCTCACCGGCAACTGGAAGTGCCGCACCATCAAGGCGGGCGGCATCAGCCCGCTCGTCATCTATGGCTGGTTCAAGTGCAAGGTGACCGACGACGGCTCCGGCTGGCGGCTTGCGAAGATCAGCGGCTCGCAGCGCACCGCCGGCCGTTTCTTCGACGATGGCGACAAGCGCGCCATCTATCTCGGCTCGTTCTCGGTCAATGACGACAAGGCCAAGCCCTATGGCAGCGGCCCCGAAAGCGACCAGGTCGGCTATGCCTTCCGCAACAGCGCCACCGAATGGCGGATCGAATTCCCCGCGCCCTATTACGAATCGAAGCTCGACATCATGGAATTGAAGCGCTGAGCCGGCCCTTCGACGCCGGCTGAAACGCCTCCGGCACACCAGGGATTAACCCGGTCCGCATAGCATGCGCCCGATCTTCAGAGCGGGTGCTTGCCATGGCAGCGTCGGAATCGATTACGCGACCGATCGTGGTCGTCACCGAAGGTGGCCCGCATATCTGGGCCATCGTCAATGCGCTTGCCGATCGCGTCGGCCCCGTCAGCGTCATCCTCGAATCCCCTGAATCCAAAAAGCGCCTGCTCATGGGCCGCGCCCGGCGCCAGGGCTGGATCTCGGCGATCGGCCAGCTCGGCACCATGGTGCTGACCAGGCTTGGCAAGCGCTTCCTGGCTCGCCATGCCGAGCGACTGATCGCCGAGGAGAAGCTCGCAACCGAGCCGAGGCAAGGCCAGGCGATCATCCATGTCCCTTCAGCCAACGGGCCGGAATGCCTGAAGGGGATCGTGAGCATCGATCCTGGCGTTGTGCTGCTTGCCGGCTGCAGGCTGCTGTCGAAGGATACGCTGGCCAAGATGCCTTGCCCGGTGCTCAACTATCACGCTGGCATCGCGCCAAAATATCGCGGCATGAATGGCGGCTACTGGGCGCTGGCCTCCGGCGATCGAGGGAGTTTCGGCACCACAGTGCATCTGGTCGATGCCGGCGTCGACACCGGCGGCGTGCTGAAGCAGGCGCGCGGCAAGCCCAGGACCGGCGATACGATCGCCAGCTACGCGCTGCGGCAGGCAGGATTTTCGCGCGATATCTGCGTCGAGGCGGTCGGCAATGCGCTGGCCGGCAGACTGGAAACGATCGACCCTGGCCTGCCGTCGAAGCAGTGGTACCACCCGACGATCTGGTTCTACCTCTGGACCGGCCTGACCAAGCGCGTCTGGTAACATTGTCGGCTTGGCGATTTGTATGCTATTGTCATACAGAAAGCGAGATTACGATGTCGAACCTGGCTCCTCTTAGCGTCCGCGTCACTCTGGACGAACGCGAAATACTCGAAGCCGCCGCAAGTCAGGCTAACACCAATCTTAGCGACTTCATCCGCCGTAAGGCTGTTGAAGCTGCCGAAATGGAGGTGTTGGATGGGCGTATCGTGACGATCCCCGCAGCCGACTGGGAGCGGTTCGAGGCTTGGGCGAAATCGGCGCCGAAAAAGCTGCCTGGTTTGCAAAGGCTCGCAGCGTCACGGCCCGTATGGCAGGACTGACCTCGCCTCGACCGCTTGCGGTTGACGACAACAGAGATGCTTTCGACTGCGGCCGCGAGTCGCTCAACAATTGGCTTCGTCGCCATGCCTGGCGCAACCAGCAGGATGGGGCATCGCGCACCAGCGTCATCTGCGATTTGGCGAGCGGCGCGATTGCTGCCTATGTTGCGCTGAGCGCCGGCCAGATCGAGCGGGCCTATCTGCCGAAGTCGGCACAGCGTAATCGCCCCGATCCCATTCCGATTGTGTTGCTCGGCCAGCTGGCCGTGGATATCCGCTTTCAAGGTCGCGGATGCGGACGCTCACTGTTCCTCTTCGCATTTAGGACCGCGGTTCGGTTTTCCACTGAGATCGGCTGTTTTGGCGTCCTTACCCACCCACTTGATGAGTCCGTGAGAAACTTCTACCGCGGCTTCGATTTCGTAGACCTGCCATTCGATCCGAAACGAAGCATGATCGTGCGTATCGCCGACTTAAGGGAAAGCGGCTTCGGCTACGAATAAGGCAAGTTTCGAGAGCAAGCGGTGCAGCACACAGGGGGATGCTCGACCAAAGAACTTCTCCCTTCCGTTTGGGCCATCGCCAGCGTCGCTTTTGAAGGCGCGCGCGTCGTCCCATAACAAGCGGCCCAACGGCGCATGCGGCAATGCTCGACAACCTCGAGGAGTGAGAATTCATGGCCGATCTGATCGTCGTCTATTGGCGCGACATCCCCGCCCAGGTCATCGTCAAGAAGGGCCGGCAGAACGCCAAGCGCGAGCTGCCGCTGCGTTTCACCGAGGCGATCGACATGTGCGCCATGCGCACCGGCGCCGGCGGCACCGACGACTATCTGGCGGAATGGCGCAAGGCCGACCCGATCCCGGTCGGCGACGACATCGAGGCCGAGGTCGAGAAGGCCTATCAGGAACTCGACGCGAAATATGACCGCGAGCGGCTAGTCGCTCTGGTCAAGGCTGGCGGGAAAGAAAATGTCTGACAAGCAGCCGGCGGTTACCCAGGCCACCTTGGTCAAGAAGGCAGCGCCGAAATCCGACTACAAGCCTGCCGACGTGTCGCCACAGCGGCGCGTCCAGCGCACTTTCGCCGTGCGCCTGTGGTCCATCCGGCATTCGCGATTGCTCGAATGGTTCTACAGCCGGTTCGCCGACATTTTCCTGCTCTTGCATCCTTTGTGGAAGGGCATCGGCTACGGCCGCGTCGAAGCCCCGGTGAAATTCGTCGAGAAGCGGGTCAAGGGCTTCATGTTCGACTGCCGCATGTGCGGCCAGTGCGTGCTCTCCTCCACCGGCATGTCGTGCCCGATGAATTGCCCCAAGCAGCTGCGCAACGGGCCTTGCGGCGGCGTGCGCGCCAACGGCAATTGCGAGGTCGAGCCGGACATGCCTTGCGTCTGGGTCAAGGCCTGGGAAGGCTCGCGCAACATGGTGCATGGCGACAATATCCTCACCGTGCAGAAGCCGGTCGATCAGTCGCTGCGCGAAACCTCGGCGTGGCTGCGGGTGACCGCGCAGGCCGCCGCCGCGCGTGAAACGACCCCGAACCCCGGAGCTTCGGCATGACCGCCCGCCAGGTCGACGAGAACCCGGCCGGCATCCACCTGCCGCTTGAGCCCCTGCCCGGCCACACATCGCGCGGCCGGCTGGAGCGCGTGCTGCGCCGCGGTGAGTTTGCTGTAACGACCGAGCTCAATCCACCCGACAGCGCCGATCCGGAAGACGTCTACAACCGCGCCAAGATTTTTGATGGCTGGGTCGATGCCATCAATGCCGTCGATGCCTCGGGCGCCAATTGTCACATGTCGTCCGTCGGCATCTGCGCGCTGCTCACCCGCATGGGCTATGCGCCGATCATGCAGATCGCCTGCCGCGACAAGAACCGCATCGCCATCCAGGGCGACGTGCTGGGCGGCGCCGCCATGGGCGTCGCCAACATGCTGTGCCTCACCGGCGACGGCGTGCAGGCCGGCGACCAGCCCGGCGCCAAACCGGTGTTCGACCTCGATTCCATGTCGCTGCTCGAAACCATCCGCATCATGCGCGACAATGGCAAGTTCCTGTCCGGCCGCAAGCTGACGACGCCGCCGCAGGTCTTCCTCGGTGCCGCCGTCAACCCCTTCGCGCCGCCCTACGACTTCCGCCCGATCCATCTCGGCAAGAAGATCGCCGCCGGCGCGCAGTTCGCACAGACGCAGTACTGCTTCGACGTGCCGATGTTCAGAACCTTCATGCAGAAGGCGCGCGACCTCGGCCACACTGAAAAGCTCTTCCTGCTTTGCGGCGTCGGACCGCTCGCTTCCGCCAAGACGGCGAAGTGGATCCGCTCCAACGTGCCGGGCATCCATATCCCCGACGCGGTGATCAAGCGGCTGGAAGGCGCGCAGGACCAGAAGAAGGAAGGCAAGCAGCTCTGCATCGACATCATCAACGAGGTGAAGGAAATCCCCGGCGTCGCCGGCATCCATGTGATGGCCTACCGCCAAGAGGAATATGTCGCCGAGATCGTCGATGAATCCGGCGTGCTGAAAGGCCGCCAGCCCTGGAAGCGGGAGCGCCGGCGCGACGACCAACTGGTCGCCGACCGACTCGACCACCTGCTGCACGACGAGATTACCGAAACCCAGGTGGATATGGTGAAGACCGCGCATTGACAGCGTGGCCAGTCACCATCCGCTTGAACGAGATCAGATAACGATATAAAGAACTCTTTATATCCCGACGGAGAGATTTCATGACCCGCACCATCGTCGCCTCGGCGACCCGAGAAATCGTCATCGGCTTCGATCAGCCCTTCTGCGTGATCGGCGAACGCATCAACCCGACCGGCCGCAAGAAGCTCGCCGCCGAAATGGTGGCCGGAAATTTCGAGACCGTCATCAAAGACGCGCTGGAGCAGGCCGCCTGCGGCGCCACCATGCTCGACGTCAATGCCGGCGTCACCGCCGTCGACCCCAATGCGACCGAGCCGGCGCTTCTGGTGCAGACGCTGGAGATCGTGCAAGGCCTGGTCGACCTGCCGCTGTCGATCGATAGCTCGGTGACCGCCGCGATCGAGGCCGCGCTGAAGGTCGCCAAGGGCCGCCCGCTGGTCAACTCCGTCACCGGCGAGGAAGAAAAGCTCGAGGCCATCCTGCCGCTGATCAAGAAATACAACGTCCCGGTCGTCGCCATCTCCAACGACGAGACCGGCATCTCGATGGACCCGGACGTCCGCTTCGCCGTCGCCAAGAAGATCGTCCAGCGCTGCGCCGATTTCGGCATTCCCGCCCATGACGTCGTCGTCGACCCGCTGGTGATGCCGATCGGCGCGCTGGGCGATGCCGGACGCCAGGTGTTCGCGCTGCTGCGCCGGTTGCGCGAAGAGCTCAAGGTCAACACCACTTGCGGCCTCTCCAACATCTCCTTCGGCCTGCCGCACCGCCACGGCATCAACGCCGCCTTCATCCCGATGGTGATCGGCGCCGGCATGACCAGCGCCATCATGAACCCGGTCCGTCCGCAGGAAATGGAAGCCGTGCGCGGCGCCAATGTGCTCAACGGCACCGACGAGAACTGCACCAACTGGATCCGCACCTACAAGGATTATAAGCCGGTCGAAGGCGGTCAAGCCGTTGCGGCTCCAACGGCCGTCAACGCGCCGGGCGAAGGCAGCGGCAATGGCGGCCGTCGCCGCGGCGGCCGTGAAGCCCGCATGGCCAGGGGATAAGCGCGCAATCGTGAGCCGCACCGCAAACAAGGCTGGTCCGATCGCATCGTGGATGCGGCCGGACAGCTCTGCTTTGCGTTCAGGCCATGCCCAATATGGCGTCGAACAGCGCCATTCCCGCCCACGATCCGAAGAGGCCTGTTACGCCGCCGACGATGAAATCATCGTCATAGGCGGGCCAGAACGCGTGCAGCAGCAGCGCACCGACGATCGCGCCGAGGATCCCGGTGGCGAGGTATTGCGGATTGCGCAGCCACGAGCCCTTGATCACGCGCACCATGGTGAACGCGGTGAAGACGGCGGAAAGCAGAAGATCCGACATGGTTGGCCCCTGGACCAGCAGACTCTCCACCCAACAGTAAAACGATCCGTTAAACGGCATCGACAATTGCCATCGAGACGCGTGCCAGCATGAACCCTCCGCCCAACATCACCGATCCGCTCGTGCTGTTCATGCCGTCGGGCAAGCGCGGCCGGTTCCCCGTTGGAACGCCCGTGCTCGATGCGGCGCGCCAGCTCGGCGTCTATGTCGAAAGCGTATGCGGCGGCCGCGCCACTTGCGGGCGCTGCCAGATCGAGGTGCAGGAAGGCAATTTCGCCAAGCACAAGATCGTCTCGTCCAACGACCACATCTCGCCCAAGGGCGCCAAGGAAGAGCGCTACGAGCGCGTGCGCGGCCTGCCTGAACGGCGCCGCCTCTCCTGCTCGGCGCAGGTCCTCGGCGACCTCGTCATCGACGTGCCGCAGGACACGGTCATCAACGCCCAGACCATCCGAAAGGACGCCGACACCAGGGTGATCGCCCGCGATACGGCGATCCGCATGTGCTATGTCGAGATCGAGGAGCCCGACATGCACAAGCCGCTCGGCGACCTCGACCGGCTCAAGATCGCCCTGATGAAGGACTGGGGCCTCAAGAACCTCGAATTCGATTTCTATCTGCTGCCGCAGGTGCAGGGCATCCTGCGTAAGGGCAACTGGACCGCGACGGCCGCCATCCACAAGGACGCCGACAGCGACATCGCGCGTGTCATCGCGTTGTGGCCCGGCCTCAAGAACGAAGCCTATGGCCTTGCCTGCGACATCGGCTCGACCACCATAGCCATGCATCTGGTGTCGCTGCTGTCGGGCCGAGTCGCCGCATCTTCCGGCACGTCCAATCCGCAGATCCGCTTCGGCGAGGATCTGATGAGCCGCGTCTCCTATGTGATGATGAATCCGGACGGTCGCGAAGGCATGACGGTCGCCGTGCGCGAAGCGGTTTCCGGCCTCGTCGACAAGGTCTGCGCCGAAGGCAACGTCCAGCGCGCCGACATCCTGGATTCCGTCTTCGTCGGCAATCCGATCATGCATCACTTGTTCCTCGGCATCGATCCGACCGAGTTGGGCGGCGCGCCTTTCGCGCTTGCCGTCTCCGGCGCGGTGCGCATCAAGGCCTCCGACATCGGCCTGAAGCTCAACCAGGGCGCGCGCCTCTATATGCTGCCTTGCATTGCCGGCCATGTCGGCGCCGACGCCGCCGCCGTCACCCTGTCGGAAGGCCCGCACCGCCAGGACGAGATGATGCTGATCGTCGACGTCGGCACCAATGCCGAGATCGTGCTCGGCAACTCGACGCGTGTGGTCGCGGCCTCCTCGCCCACCGGCCCGGCCTTCGAGGGCGCGGAAATCTCCGGCGGCCAGCGCGCCGCGCCCGGCGCCATCGAGCGCGTGCGCATCGACCCGGACACGCTTGAGCCGAAATATCGCGTCATCGGTTCGGAGCTGTGGTCGGACGAGCCGGGCTTCCTCGACAGCGTGCAGGCGACCGGCGTCACCGGCATCTGCGGCTCCGGCATCATCGAGATCGTGGCGGAAATGTACCTTGCCGGCATCATCTCCGAAGATGGCGTCGTCGACGGATCGCTGGCCGCGCGCTCGCCGCGCATCGTTCCCAACGGCCGCACCTTCTCCTATGTGCTGAAGGAAGGCGAACCCAGGATCACCATCACCCAGAACGACGTGCGCGCCATCCAGCTTGCCAAGGCAGCACTCTATGCCGGCACCAAGCTGTTGATGGAAAAGCAGCACACCGAGCACGTCGACCGCATCCATTTCGCCGGCGCGTTCGGTTCGTTCATCGATCCGAAATACGCAATGGTGCTCGGCCTCATCCCCGACTGCGACCTCGACAAGGTCTCGGCCGTCGGCAACGCCGCAGGCGCCGGCGCGCGCATGGCGCTGCTCAATCGCGGCTACCGTCGCGAGATCGAGGAGACGGTGAGCCGGATCGAGAAGATCGAGACGGCGCTGGAGCCGAAATTCCAGGAGCACTTCGTCTACGCCATGGCGCTGCCGAACAAGGTTGACCCCTTCCCGAAGCTGGCGGCCGCGGTGAAGCTGCCGCCGCGCAAGGCGATGAGCGAGGACGGCAACGCCGGCGACGCTACCCCACGCCGGCGTTCACGCGAGGAGCGCGCGGCACGGCGCGGCCGCGACTAACGTTTCAGCTCATTCCGCGGCCCCTGCGGCCGCGGCAGTGCTTGCCTTCACGGCGCCCTTGGGACGTTGCGGATGCAGCAGCCCGATCAATGGCTTTTCGACGATCAGATAAAGCACTGCCGAGAGCGCCAGCGTGATGGCCAGGATCGCTGCCGGCTGCAAGACCGCCGGGAGGCCGGCCCTCAAGACGACACCCGTCGCCAGGACGCCGGCCACGACATGCCATAGGTAGATCGAATAGGACGCATCGCCGAGAAAGCTGGGCAAGGCCGCGGGCTTGAACGGCCGCGCCCGCTCGGCAAACACCGCGCCAGCCACGACCAGCGTGGCCGGAAGCCCCCAGTGCAAGGCGCGAGCCATGTCGGCATCGAACAGCGGACTGGCCGCAAGGAGCAGAAATCCTAAGACAGCCATCGCCAGCGCCACTCCGAGCGGCAGCCTGGCGCCCTGGAGCCACAAGCGCCCCACGACGACGCCGGCCGCGAACTCGAGCACGACAGGATCGGTGAAGGCATGCGCGTATCCCACGGGTAAGACGAAATGCAGCGCGACGATGACCACAAGGGCGCCCACGAGAACTCCGAACCGCCAGCGCTCCCCGAGGAACAGGACCAGGGTGAAAACGAGATAGAACATCATCTCATAGCAAAGCGTCCAACCCTGTATGACGATGGGATGCAGCGCCCGCTCCTGCAGGACAGGCAGGAAGAACAGCGAGCCGACGAAATTCGCCATACTGAAGAAATGGCCGTAGAAGAATTGCGGCTTGATCAGGATGCCTGCCGCGGTCAGCAGCGTGACGATCCAGTAGAGAGGCACGATGCGGGTGATCCGGCGACCCATGAAACGCCAAGGATCGGCCGGCCTGCCGGCCGTCGTCACCCACATGATGAAGCCGCTGATGACGAAGAAAACGTCGACGCCGGCTGCTCCGACGTGGAACGGACCGCCGAACTGTTCGCTGACGTGGAAGCAGACCACCGCGCAGGCGGCGAGGCCCCGCAGATATTGAATACTGTGGATGCTCGTCACGATGCTCTGGTCCAGATCGCGCTATGCTGCAGTGCATACAGTCGATATCGCATCGCACAATAACAAAGCAGCCGAGCGCTGCTGTCAACCCGCGGATGGCTTCTATCCGGATGGAAGCCGGAATGCCCGCCGGTCCAATTCGTTTGTATGCAAATGTTTCCGGATTCGCGCTGTCCGGAAACCGAAACGCTGTTTTCGCGAAATCGCTCCGATACATGCGTGAGCGATTTAACCGACATCGAACGGCGGCTGCGGACAATCCTCGGCCGCCGCTGCTCTTCAAGGGAGATGAAAATGTCGATGTACGACAACCTCAGCCGTTTCGGCGTGACCATCAGGCTGGCTCACGCCAGGAACAAGGCGATCCGCGCGCTGAACAGCCTGCCGGCGCATGTCCAGAAGGATATCGGCTGGCCGGCTTCGCCGCCGAGCGATCCGCAGGCAGCCCTTCATGCGCTGCTTCTGGGCACACCGCGCTGATGACCTTCGCCGACAAATGCAGGCTGCTCGGCAAGCGCCGTGGCCGCGACGCGGCCTCGGCGAACGTCGACAACAAATTGCGCGCGGCGCTGCTGTCGAAGCGGCGCTAGAGCAATTCCAGGAAACGTGCGCAGCGGTTAGGCTCGGCAATTCGCCGTAGCCTTCCGCCCGAAATCGCGCAAACAAAGAACTGGCACCATCGGATCACGCCGATGTGCCAGCGTGAATCCTTGACATTTTTAACTGAGGTACAATCTTCGCAGAGCGGGGGGAATTCTCTTAGTCGGCTCTGCCGAAGTGCGTGTATCTGCATGCCCAGTTTGAAAAGCCATCTCGTTTCGTTCGTTCTCAGGCACAGCCGCAAGAAGGCGTTTTCCAGTCCCGAGAACCTGCAGCGCTGGATCGCCTACGCCCGCAAGACAGAGGATTATCATCCGCCGGCCTTGCTCAAGGCACGGCTGGACATCGCCGAGACCGAGATCGACGGCTTTCCCGTCTATGAGATCGCGCCGAAGGCGGGCGAAAGCCGGCGCATCCTCTACATGCATGGCGGCGCCTATGTCTTTCAGATCACCTCCTACCATTGGGGGCTGATCGCCGAAATGGCCGAGCGTCTCGGCTTCGGCATCACCGTGCCGGTCTACCCCATCGCGCCGGAGCACGATTTCCATGACATGTTCGGCATGGTCGGCGACGTCTACCGGCGCATGCTCGAAGAGACCGAGGCGCAAGACATTGTCTTCATGGGCGATTCCGCCGGCGGCAACATGGCCGTCGTGCTGACCATGATAGCCGCCGAGGAGGGCCTGCCGGCACCGTCGCGCCATGTGCTGATCTCGCCCGGTCTCGACGTTTCGCTTGCAAATCCGGAAGTCTTCGAGGCCGAGCGGCAGGATCCGTGGCTGGGTATTGCGGGTGGGCTAGAAGCGGTGCGGCTCTACAGCGCCGGTTTCGATCGCACCGACTGGCACATCAGCCCGCTTTACGGCGACCTGTCCGTGCTGCCTAAGACGCTGCTGCTGACCGGTTCACGCGACATGCTGACACCAGATAATCTCATCTTCGCCGAACGCGCACGCGCTGCCGGCGTCGAGGTCGACCTGGTCTACGAGGAAGGCATGTTCCACGTCTGGCCCCTGATCGAGATGCCCGAGGCGCGCCGCGCGCGCGACAGCATCGTTGCATTTCTCGATAATGTTCCAGCAGCGCGCCAGGCTCGTGCGCGACGCAGGACGAAAGCCGCTTTCGCGGGGCGCCCGGCGCCGGCGGCCGAATAGCTCAGAACTTGCCGGTTTCCCGGAACAGTTCGAACGTCGCGCGGATATGGTCGGCGACGGCCTTCACCGGCGCGCTCGCATCGGGCGCCACCACCATGGCGAGATTGTAGGTGCCGATCTCGGGCATGCCGTCCTTGGCGCCCAGCGAGACCATCTCGTCGCCGAGGAAGGACTTCGGCAGCGGCGCCACTGCAAGGTCGGCCATGATGGCGGCGCGCTGGCCGGCCGTGTGGGCGCTCATATAGGCGATGCGGTAGTTGCGGCCCTCGCGGCCAAGCGCTTCCAGCGCCCCTGCCCGCCATGCGCAGCCTTCTTCCCACAGCGACACCGGCAGCGGCTCGCGCAGATGCGCGCAGCCGCCCTTGGCGCCCGCCCACACGATCGGTTCGGTCAAAAGCACCTCGGCGCCGATCGCGCTGGTCTTGTAGGAATTGGTGAGCAGCGTGATGTCGAGCGCGCGGTCGTCCATGCGGCGGCGCAGATTGATGCTCTGGTCGATGGTGACGTCGACGGCGATCGAGGGATGCGACTGGGCAAAACGCTTCAGCACATGCGGCAGCACGCGCTCGCCATAATCGTCCGGGGAACCGAGCCGCACCACGCCCACGATGTCGGGGATGATGAATTTCGACACCACCTCGCGGTTGATCGATAAAAGCCGGCGCGCATAGCCGAGCAGCATCTCGCCATCGGTGGTCAGCGTCACCGAACGCGCGTCGCGCGCGAAGACGGAACGGCCGAGGATGTCCTCCAGCTTCTTGATCTGCATGGAGACGGCCGATGGCGTGCGGAACACCGCATTGGCGGCGGTGGTGAAGCTGCCGGTCTCGGCGATCGCCACGAAAGTGCGCAGCACATCGAGATCAAGCAGCGGCAAGGGATGATTGAGCGGGGCGTTCATGGCAGGTTGCCTTCAATTTTTCTGATGCAATCCATCATTTCATTTCGTTTGATTGAACATCACTCCAGGCGCATAGTCAACTCGATCGATGCAGGATGCTGCCAAAAGCAGCCATGAAACGACCCTGACACAGTCCTGCAATCGACGTGAAATGAAGCTGAAACAGACCTGGCTTAACGCAGTGACGGGCGCCTCCCTGCCCGCATAGAGGAGAAAGAAATGTCTATCCTGTCATCCATCGGTCGGCTTGCGACCGAATTCAGCGCGGCCCGCGCCCGCTACCAGACCGAACGCGCCATCCATGCGCTGCCGATCGAACTGCAGAAGGATATCGGCTGGCCGGAAGCTGCCGATGCCAAGACCGGCTTGCGCTTCGGCGTCGGAAGTTGGGCCGGAGCGAAGTAATCAAGTGTGTATGGAGTTCTGAAGGCCTGCCGCGTCAGCTCGGCAGGCCTTTTGCTTGTTTTTAGCGCCTTTGTTTGCACTCAAACGACTTTTCCAGCCATGCGATCACAGCATGACGCATATGAACCACCCGCATAGCGGGTTAACAAGCCGATTAAAGCCTTGTAAATAATAGGAAATCTTGGGCAGGCTGCCCAAAAACGTCGCAAATGATGTCGCTTTTCATATCAAGCGGTTCGTTTTTGCGATTTAGTTTCTGCTGAAGTGAGCCTATATCCACGCCAGCAAACGAGCTGCCCCACTCCATCAAGCGAAGGCGACCCGTCTGAGCAACCCAATGGAGATGACAATGAAGCTTTTTGCCCGCCTGTTTGCCCGCCGCGAAATGAACCTGACAACCGCTTTGGAGCGTCAGCGCCTCGCCAAGACCATGCCCGGCCAGACCGGCGCCGTGGCTGCTGCCCGTCTCGGCTTCATTGCCTGAGACAATCCGGCATACCGAATTCAACGCCGCCCGGCTCCGCCGAGGCGGCGTTTTCGTTTGGTCGTTTGCTGCTGCCGTCGGTGTCCTCACGCCTTTCGGTTGCATGAATTGCCCATTTGCGACCCGTGTCGCAAATTTAATCTTCACTTAGCCGCCTACCCGATTGACAGGAATGGTTTTTCCTGTTGTCGCTATGCTGTTCGCGACATCCTGTTCGCGTCATGGCTGCGTGAGGTTTCCCCGTGAATGCCGTAAAGCATCCGATCAAGAGATCGTTTGTATTCTTCCTCATTCCCGATTTCACCATGATCGCCTTCGCGACGGCGCTCGATCCGCTGCGCTCGGCCAACCGGATGCTCGGCTACGAAGCCTATCGTTGGCGGCTGGCCAGCATAGACGGCAAGCCGGTGCGCGCCTCGAACGGCGTCGAATGCGCGGTCAACACCTCGCTCGAGGAAGAGCGCAAGAAGATGGCCGGGCCGGATCGGCCGAACATGGCGATCGTCTGCAGCGGCATCAATGTCGAGCGCTACCAGAACAAGTCGGCCTTCGCCTGGCTGCGCGAGGAGTATAATCGCGGCGTCGCCGTCGGCGGCCTCTGCACCGGTGCGCATATCCTGGCCGCCGCCGGCCTGTTGTCCAACAAGCGCTGCGCCATCCATTGGGAGAACCTGCCGGGCTTTTCCGAGGCGTTCCCGAAGGCCAATGTCTTTGCCGACCTCTTCGAGGTCGACCAGAACGTCTACACCTGCGCCGGCGGCACCGCCGCGCTCGACATGATGCTGAAGCTGATCGGCGACGATTTCGACGAGAGCCTCGTCAACCGCGTCTGCGAGCAGGTGCTGACCGACCGCGTGCGCAGCCCGACCGACCGCCAGCGCCTGCCGCTGCGCGCCCGCCTCGGCGTGCAGAACTCCAAGGTGCTGACCATCATCGAGCTGATGGAGGCCAACCTTTCCGAGCCGCTGTCGCTGATCGAGATCGCCGACCATGTCGATCTTTCCCGGCGGCAGATCGAGCGCCTGTTCCGCACCGAGATGGGCCGCTCCCCTGCCCGCTACTATCTGGAGATCCGGCTCGACCGCGCCCGGCACCTGCTGATCCAGTCGTCGATGCCGGTGGTCGAAGTGGCGGTCGCCTGCGGCTTTGTCTCCGCCTCGCATTTCTCCAAATGCTACCGCGAGCTCTACGCCCGTTCGCCCCAGCAGGAGCGCGTCGACCGCAAGCAACTCTTGGCTGCTTGATCCGAAGGTTCCGGATCAAGCCCCGATCGACTGCCCCTGCGCCGTCCGCATCGCCTCGACACGGATGTCTTCGGTGAGTTGCGCCTTGAGCGCCGAGAATTCGGGGCTGGTCTTCAGCGTGTAATGGCGCGGATGCGGCAGGTCGACCGGCACGTCCGATTTGATGCGGCCGGGCCGGGCACTCATCACGATCACCCGCGACGCCATGAAAATCGCCTCCTCGATGTCATGGGTGACGAACAGCACCGTCTTCTTGCGCCGCTCCCAGATGCCGAGCAGCAATTCCTGCATCAGCCCGCGCGTCTGGTTGTCCAGCGCGCCGAACGGCTCGTCAAGCAGCAGGATTTCGGGATCGTTGGCCAGCGCCCGCGCGATCGCCGTGCGCTGCTGCATGCCACCCGACAGCTGTTTCGGCCAATGGTTCTCGAAACCCTTCAGCCCGACGAGATCGACATAGGAAGCGACGATCTCGTTGCGTTCGCGCTCGGGCCTGCCTTGCTCGCGCAGGCCGAAGCCGATGTTCTCGGCGACCGTCAGCCAGGGAAACAGCGTATAGGACTGGAACACCATGCCGCGGTCCGGTCCCGGCCTTGTGACCGCCTTGCCGTCGAGCAGCACGCGGCCGGTGCTCGGCGCCTCCAGCCCGGCGACGATCCTGAGCAGGGTAGATTTCCCACAACCGGACGGCCCCAGGATGGTGATGAAGTCATTGGCCGCGACCGCGAGGTCGACCGGCTGCAGCGCCCGCACCGGCTCTCCGCCCCCGACCCCGGCAAAGGTCCGCGAAACGCCTTCGATGAGAAGCTTGCTCACGCCAGGCTCCATGGATAGAGCCAGCGGTTGAGCGCCTTGAAGGCGAAGTCGGACAAAAGCCCGATCAGCCCGATGACGATGATGCCGAAGATGATCTGCCCCGTCGCCAGCCGCGACTGGCTGTTGATGATCATGTAACCAATGCCCGACGACGAGCCGATCAGCTCGGCGACGATCACATAGGTCCAGGCCCAGCCAAGCACCAGCCGCAGCGTCTCGGCGATCTCTGGCGCGTTGGCCGGCACGATGACGCGCTTGACGATGCCGTTGTCGGTCGCGCCAAGCGTATAGGCGGCCTCGACAAGGTCCCGCCTCGTGCTGCCGACCTTGACCGCCACGATCAGAATGATCTGGAACACCGAGCCGACGAAGATAACCAGAAGCTTCTCCATCTCGCCGATGCCGGCCCACAGGATGAGCAGCGGGATGAAGGCGGACGCCGGCAGGTAGCGGGCGAAGGAGACAAACGGTTCGAGAAAGGCTTCGACCGGTTTCCAGGCGCCCATGGCGATGCCGATCGGCACCGCGACGATAGAGGCCAGCACAAAGCCGCCGAAGACGCGCCAGATGGTGATCAGGATGTCGAGCCAGAAACGATCCTCGGTGAGCAGCCGCCAGCCATCCTTCAGCATCGACAGCGGATCGGCGAGGAAGATCCGGTTCACATGGCCGCCGAGCGTGATCCATGCCCAGAAGGCCACGAACAGCACGAAGAAGGCGATGCCGAGCACGGTTCGCGTGCCCGGCGCAACGGGGTGCAAGGGACGCAGCATCAGGCCCTGTCCTTGAAGAGGAAGAACGGCGGCTTGTCGCCGCCGTCGATCGAAAAATGCGCGATCAGTTGGCGACCGCGCTGGTGTCGGCAAGCGTCGTCACATCTGGCGCTTCCTTGATCAACCCCATCTGCAGCAACAGCTCGGCGGCCGTCTTGGAAAAATCCTGGAAATCCTTGGTGAAGAACTGCTTGTTCTCTGCCTTGTCGGCCCATTTCAGGTACTTGGCCGAATCCTCGAACTCCTTGGCCGACTGCTTCACGTCGGCGCCCATGATCTCATAGGATTTCTGCGGGTCCTTCTTGATCATGTCGAGCGCGTCGAAATAGCTGTCGGCGAGCGCCTTGGCTGCGTCGGGATTGGTCTTGAGGAAGTCCGGTGTGCAGCCGACCGTATCCATCACCATCGGGTAGTCGAGCGTGGTCGCCAGGATATGGCCCTGGTCGGCCTTGTCGCGCACGGCGGAGATGAAGGGCTCGTAAGTGACCGCGGCATCGTTCTGGCCGGCGAGAAAGGCCTGCGCCGCCGCATCCGGTTCCAGGTTGACCACCGTCACGTCCTTGGTCGACATGCCGTTCTTGTTGAGCACCCAGGCGAGCAGGAAATAAGGCGAGGTTCCGGGCGCGGACGAGGCGACATTCTTGCCTTTAAGATCGGCGACGGTCTTGATGTCGTTGCGCACGACGATGCCGTCGGCGCCATAGGATTTGTCGAGCTGGAAGATCTGCTTGGTGGAGACGCCGCTGGCGTTCCACACCATCCAGGTCTCGACCGTGGTCGCCGCGCATTGCAGGTCGCCGCTGGCGATGGCCAGCGGGCGACTCGCCTGCGGCACTTTCTTGAGCGTGACGTCGAGCCCGTGCTTTTCGAAGAGCCTCGCCTGCTTTGCCAAGGTCAGCGGCGCGAAGCCGGTCCAGCCGCTGATGCCGATGGTGAGCGACGTAGCGGCCATGGCCGGCGCGCTGAGCACGGCGACCGCCGTCAGCGCCGCCGCGAAGATGGAGGTTCTGTTCATTGTGGTTCCCCTTTTTTGTGGTGAGCGCAAATTGTCTCACAGACGCCAAAAGGCTTGTCAATGAAGCAGAAGCCGCACTCGACCTTGGTCCAAGCTGGAGCATGGTCCCGAAAAGTGGATCCGGTTTTCGGAAGAGATCATGCTCCAAAGAGTTAGATCGGGATGACGATTCGTCATTCTGATCTAATGCCGGGCGGCGCGCCTGGAGCGGCTTCTCGATCCGTCACGGCATGCCCCAGCCGCGATTGCGCCACATCTTCTCGCCCGCCATGCAGTCGGCGGCCGGCGCGTCGTCGGCGAGCACGACCGGCGGATGCGCGGCCTCTTCCGCCGCCCATCGCGGCGAGGCGGGACCGGCAAGCTCGAGCACCAGCTTGCGGCGGATCGCTTCGGGGAACTGCGTCCAGTCATTGACCGGGATCATGAAAGCGCCCGGTCCGCCGATGACGCAGTCGCTGTAGTAGCGGTCGAGATTTTCCACATCGAAGGCGCCGCTGAACCCGCCGCGCGTCATCAGCGGCAAACCGTTGATGGTGATGCCTTGCTTGACCACCGCGTCACGCGTGAGGTCGACCGGCGCGCCCTGGTTGTTGGGTCCGTCGCCCGAGACGTCGATGACGCGCTTCGTGCCTTCAAAACCACTCTCGGCGAACAGGTCGCTGCCGAAGCTCAGCGCGCCGGAGATCGAGGTCCGCCGGGCGCTGTCCGGCGGCCGCGCGTTGAGTTGCGCCACCACCTTCTCGGCATCGGCGCGGTTGGCGATCACCGTCCACGGCACGATCACGCGCTGCCAGGTGGTACCCGCCCATTCCACATAGGTGACGGCGATCTTGCCATAGGCGCCGTCGGCGATGGCCTTCAGCACATTCTCATGGGTCAGCGCCGCCGCGTAGCCGTGGCGCTGGATCTCCAGCTCGGCCGGCGACATCGAAAGCGAAACATCGACCGCCAGCACCAGTTCGACATCGACCGGTTCTGCGGGAGAAGCTGGCGGCGTCAGCCAGAGCGCCAGCGCCAGCGCGGCACTGCCTGAAAAGATATGCCTTGCGCGGGCATAAGCAGACATGAAGCAAGGTTAGGCGAAAATCGCCGCGCGCAAAAGCCCGGAATCCGGGGCATCGGATTCTGCCGGCGGCGGAACCTTCCTAAAAATACCGCGCGAGGTTCGAACGGATGCGCTCCAGCACCGTATCGCCGGAAAGATCGGGCGCGAATTTCGCGCCGGTGATCGCCTCGTAGGCCTGGATATAGACCGCCGAGGCCTGGTTGACGATCTCGTCCGGAATGTTGGGGATCGGATCCTTGTAGGGATCGCAACGCGCCGACACCCATGACCGGATGAAATCCTTGTCGAAACTCTGCGGCCGCCCGCCGCCTTCGAACGCCTCGTCGTAGCTCGCCGCGATCCAGTAGCGGCTGCTGTCGGGCGTGTGGATTTCGTCCGCAAGCACGATGGCGCCGTCCGGCGCCGTGCCGAACTCATATTTGGTGTCGGCCAGGATCAGGCCGCGTTCGGCCGCGCGCTGCTGGCCGCGAGCGAACAGCTGAAGCGCATAGCGCGATACGGTGTCCCACTGCGCCTGCGTGAGCAGCCGCTCTGCGATGATCTCGGCTTCCGATAACGGCTCGTCATGGCCGCCATGGGCGGCCTTGCTGGTCGGCGTGATGATCGCTTCCGGCAATTTTTCGTTGTCGCGCAGCCCGTCCGGAAAACTGTGGCCGTAGAAACTCCGCTCGCCCTTTCTGTACTTGGTCAGGATCGAGGTGCTGGTGGTTCCCGCCAGATAGCCGCGCACCACGATCTCGACCGGCAGCATGTCGAGCCGCGTGCCGACGACGACGTTGGGATCGGGATATTCCAGCACATGGTTGGGACAGATGTCGGCGGTTTCCTCGAACCAGTAGCGCGCCGTCTGGGTGAGCACTTCTCCCTTGAACGGGATCGAGGCCAGGATCGTGTCGAATGCGCTCAGACGATCGGTGGCGATGATGATGCGGCGCCCGTCCGGCAGATCGTAGTTTTCGCGCACCTTGCCATTGTAGCGGTTGGGCAGCTCGGGAATGAAGGCGTCGGACAGGATGCGCATGGGCGTGTTGCTTTCGCGGGCTTCTGATGCGGCCACATAAGCCGCTGGCCCCCTGCACATCAAGCCGGATGCTGCGGAGCGGGCTTCTTATTGCCGGCAGCGCGAAACGCTCTCCAGTTCGGCCTGAAAGACGGCGGAATCCAGATCAGGAAACCGGCTGTGGCCGCGGGCACAATGACCGCAAAACGCAGGATCGAAAGCACGACGCCGCAGAAGCCGACGATCCGCGTGGCGGTCTCCGCGCCGAAGCGCGGCGCGAGCAGATGCCTGGCGATCGCGCCACCATCGAGCGGATAGGCCGGAAGGAGGTTGAGAATGGCCAGAACCGCGTTCACCAGGGCGCCAAGCCAAAGCGTCCACTCAAGAAGCGTGTCCGGTCTCGGCGGCGGCCAACTGAAAAGACCGTCTGGCTCGGCCGGCAACAAGGGCCGGGCAAAAAGGCAATAGGCAGCGGCAAAGCCCGCCGCCAGGACGATGTTCACCAGCGGCCCGGCGAAGGAGATCCACGCCCAGCCGTAAGGCGAAGCCGCGCCGGGCTTGAACCAGGCAATTCCACCGAAGAGGTACAGATCTATCCGTTGGGTGCCGATGCCTTGTCGCCGCGCTGCCCAGACATGGGCGAGTTCATGCAGAAACACCGACAGGAACAGCAGCGCGGCAAAGATGACCGTATGAGTCAGCGCGCTGCTGGGATACCTCGACCATTCATGCAGGAACGGCAAGGCGGCGGGAATGGCAAAGGTCCAGCTGACACGAACGGGAACGTCCCCCTTCATCGTGAAGACGAATGCGTCGTTCTTCCTGTCCCAGCCGAACCGTTGCAAGCTTGCCTACTCCGCCCGGCGCAACGCTATGCGAGAATCCTGGCACACAAAAGAGAAAAGCCCGGTCGAAGCCGGGCTTTCGCATCCGTGCTTCAACGTCCACGATCTCAACTGCGCGGCTTGAGGTTCTCCGGGTCGTAGAGCGGTTTGTAGCCGACGCCGGCGACCGCGATCGGATAGGTCTCACCAAAATACTCGACCTGCAGCTTGCGGCCCTCCTGGGCGAAAGCCCAGGGCAGGTAAGCGAGTGCGATGTTCTTGCCGATCGTCGGGCCGTAGGCGACCGAGGTGGTGAAGGAGCGGCGGCCGAGCTCGTCGACCAGCGTCTCGCCGGTCGCTGGATCCTGCACCGGCATGATGCCGACCGGATAGCGCGCAACGCCCTTGGCGTCCTTGTTCTCGGTCATCACCAGCGTGCACAGCATCGCCGGCTGGTGCTCACGGGCGCGATACTCCAGGTGCTTGGCCTTGCCGCAGAAGTCGTTCTCCTTGACCTTCGGGCGGGCAAGGTCGGCCTCGAGCAAATTGTACTCGGTGAGCAGATCGGCGTTCTGCAGCCGCAGGCTCTTTTCCATACGGCGCGTGTTGGCGTAGGTCTCGACGCCGAAAGGCATGACGCCGGTCGAGCACAGCGCGTCCCAGACGGCGAGACCATCCTCGTAGCGCATATGCAGTTCCCAGCCCTGCTCGCCGACATAGGAGATGCGGAAGGCGGTGACGTCCTTGCCGCCGATCCTGATCGGCTTGATCGCCGCGAACGGGAAATTCTCGAGCGAGAGGCCGTCCGGATTCTCGACCACTTTCTGCAGGGTCGTGCGGGCATTCGGCCCCCAGATGCCGATGGTGACGTATTTTTCCGTCACGTCGGTGACGGTGGCGTTGAAGCCTTTGTCCTGCGCGGTGCGCTGCATGTAGCGGAAGTCGCGCGGACCGGCGTCGGCGCCGTCGATCACCCGGCAGCGGTCCGCCATGCGGATGACCGTGAAGTCCGCGCGCACCATGCCTTCCTCGTCGAGGAAGTGCGTGTAGATGCCCTTGCCGATATTGTTGTCGCCGCCGATCTTGGCCGCGCACAGCCATTCCAGCAACGCGACATGGTCAGGCCCCTCGACGTCGTACATGGAAAAATGCGACAGGTTGACGATGCCGCAATCCTCGCTCATCGCCAAATGCTCGGCATTGGAGACGCGCCAGAAATGGCGATTGTCCCATTCATTTTCGCGCACCGGCACGCGGTTGCCGTACTTCTCCAGCAGATGCTCGTTGGCGGCGTAGCCATGCGCGCGCTCCCAGCCGCCCAGCTCCATGAAATAGCCGCCGAGCTCCTTCTCGCGCTCCCAGAACGGCGAGCGGCGGATGTTGCGGCCCTTGGAGAAGGGTTCGCGCGGATGCACCGCCGGATTGTAGACCTTCATCGCCGTCTCGGTGCAGCGATCCCAGATGAACTGTTCCTGCGTCTGGTGCGGATAGAAGCGCGAATAGTCGATCGCATGATGGTCGACCTCGGTCCTACCATCCGTCATCCAGTCGGCGATCAGCTTGCCCATGCCCGGGCCGTCCTTGACCCAGATGGCGACGGCGTACCACAGGCCCCTCACCTTCTGGCTTTCGCCCATCGACGGGCCGCCATCGGTGGTCACCTGCAGCAACCCGTTGAAGGAATGGCCCTCATTGTAGCCGAGCTCGCCAAGAACGGGCGTCAGCTCCATGGCGCGCTCCAGCGGCGCCATGATCTGCTCCATGTCGAGGTCGCGCTGCGACGGCGACAGCCGCGCCTGGTCCTTTTCGAGAAGGTCGCGCGGATGGCACAGACGCGGATTGGTTTCCTCGTAATAGCCCCACTCGATCTGGCCGCCCTCGGCGGTCTTCGGATCGCCGGTGTCGCGCATGTAGGCCGAGTTGCCCTGGTCGCGCAGCAGCGGCCAGCCGATCTCCTTGCCGGTTCCGGCGAACTCATTGTAGGGGCCGAAGAAGGTGAGCGGATGGTCGATCGGCATCACCGGCAAATCCTCGCCGACCAGCGCCGCGGTGAGCCGGCCCCAGATACCGGTGCAGACCACAACATAATCGGCCTCGATCGTGCCGCGCTCCGTCACCACGCCCTTGATGCGGCCGTTCTCGACGACCAGCGACTTGGCCGAAGTGTTCGCGAAAGCCTGCAGCTTGCCGGAAGCGACGCCCTGGTCGACCAGCTTGCCGGCGACCGTCTGAGAGCGCGGGATGACGAGACCGGCATCCGGGTCCCACAGGCCGCCCTGCACCAGATGCTCCTCGATCAGCGGGAATTTCTGCTTGATCTCGGCCGGCTCGATCAGCCGCGCGCGGGTGCCGAAGGATTTGGCCGAGGCGATCTTGCGCTTGATCTCGTCCATGCGGGCATCGTCACCGACGCGCGCCACCTCGAGGCCGCCGACGCGCGCGTAGTGGCCCATCTTCTCGTAGAAATCGATGGAATAGAGCGTCGTCCAGCACGAGAGGAAATCGTGGCTGGTCGTGTAGCAGAAGTCCGAGGCGTGCGCTGTCGAGCCGATATCGGTCGGGATGCCCGACTTGTCGATGCCGACGATGTCATCCCAGCCGCGCTCGATCAGGTGATGCGCGACCGAAGCGCCGACGATACCGCCCAGGCCGACGATGACGACCTTCGCCTTTTTCGGAAACTCTGCCATTGCCCGCGACTCCGGAATGATGGACCGGCGCATTTGCGCGCCCTTCGAATGGCGCACAATATGCAGAGGTCGCGGATTGAGCTACCGCCTGTTTGCGACACGTCGCAGGTACGGCGCGACCCCGCGCGCAAGCGTGGCACTGGGTGCGGTTACACTTCAGACGAATGCCCAGATATCCTCGGCCTGGAAGCCGAGCTGGTAGCCGGCGGTCTTCAGCTTGACCACGACCTGGCCGATCTCGGCGGCCGGAAGCGCGCCGACCTCGACCTTGACCATGCCGGGGCGGTAGCGCCCGAGGTCGAGCTGCTCGAACACCATCCAGTCGGCGCCTTCGCAGTCGACCAGGAAGGCGTCGATGTGGGTGATGCCGTTGCGGTCGAGCAGCGTCTGCAAGGTCTCCGACGGCACCTCGATATCCTTCAGATGCGGCGCGAACTTGTTGAAGTTGGCATCCGCCTCGCCCCAGGCGTTCTTGCCCGACATCAGATTGGTGTCGGTGACCGACGAGCAGCCGATGAACTCGAGCGGCAGCGTGCCGGCCTCGAGCGCGGCGGCATCGAAAGTGTGCACGGTGATCGTGCCCTTGGTCCTCGTCACCGCAACCGGCTCGATGACGAAGCGTTCGGCATCCGGGTAATTGGCGCGCAGCCGCTTCTGGTTATACGGGATCGGTTCCACCAGCATGGCGCGGGCGCCGCGAATGCGGTGCAGCCACGGCGTCACGTCGTCGAACAGCGCGCCGTCGCAGGCGCCGACATTGACCATCTGGAACGGCCGGCCGCCGAAGCGGGCCTTCAACGCCGCCTTGGCCAGAAATTTCGTGCCGTGGAGCGAGGGGCTGCGGTCGAGAAGTCCGGCGGGCAGGCCGAGTGACAGGAAGATGCGCGCCAGGTTGGAAAGCGAGCTCATGACTTGTCTCCGGAAATGACCTGCAGCGCCGCGCGGCGGCCGCTTTGGCTTGCCGATGCCCACAGCGCCATGAGCGGCGCGACAAGCAGGAGGAAGGGCGGCAGAAGGTTGGGGAAATAGATGCGGGTGTCGTGGATCGGGAAGACGGCGAACTTCGCCAGCACGCCAAGCACCAGCGCCGCCAGCAGGATGCCGGCGCGGCGGTCGAGCCGGAAGCCGGCACGCTCGAGCCCGAACCAGCCAGCCAGCGCCAGCACCGAAACGCCGACCCAGTTGTTGACGCTGACGGCGCGCACCACCGACGCCGCGAAAGCCTTCAGATAAGCGGCCACCGAGAGCGGCGGCTCGAACCCGTCCATGTTGTAGTGCTGCTCGATGCTGGAAAACCAAAGATGCGGCCACCAGCCGGGATGCTGGGCCCAGTGCGAAATGGCGAAATAGGCGATGAAGGACGCGGCAAAGCCGGCCAACGCGCCCCACGCCCTCTCGCGGAAAGCGACGAGCAGCATCGCGAAAATGGCGAGGAAGACGATGTTGTCGGGCCTGGCCATGAACGCCAGGAAAAGCAGGACCGCCGTCGCCGCCTCGCGCTTGCGCACATAGGCGAAGAGCCCGCCGAGGAACAGTGCCGAGCAAAACAGGTCCGGCGTCGAAGCGCGTGCCGCGTCGCCGAAATCGGCCATGATCAGGA
This sequence comes from Mesorhizobium sp. B3-1-6, assembly GCF_006439555.1. NCBI lineage: Bacteria > Pseudomonadati > Pseudomonadota > Alphaproteobacteria > Hyphomicrobiales > Phyllobacteriaceae > Mesorhizobium > Mesorhizobium sp. B3-1-6. The sequence goes on from NZ_VFTM01000027.1 coordinate 42,571, forward strand.
TCGCGCCGACCACGGGCGCCAGCGCCAGCGCGCCTTGCGCGCGCAGCCAGGCGAGCGCGATGGCGCCGAACAGCAGCACAGAGAACACCTGAACCAGCCGCATCGCCTCGACCGGCGACACGACATGGCTGAGACCGGACAGTATCTCGGCATAGAGGAGTTTGATGCGGTACATGCCGAGCAGCGAATGGAAGTCTGCGGCATTCTCCGTCATGTGGCTGCGGAAGCCGCCGCCATCGTCGGTCAGCGTCTTGTAATCGCCTGTCGATACGCCCGCCTTGACCGTCTCATAGGCATAGTCATGCAGCGCCTGCGGATCGGGATAGGCGCCCTCCTCGGCGATCGCCAGATAAGGCAGCATGTCCCAGTTGGCGTCGGGCATGAACCAGGCGGTCGCGGCGGTGAGCAGGATATAGAGCGAGAAGGCGGTCGCCCCGATCGATGCCGCCCATTTCGCGTAAGCCCCCTCGCCCCACGCCAGGCCGGCGCCGGTCAGCCATTCCAGCGGATTGGTCGGAGCGGACGGCTTGGTCAGCATGCTCAGCGGCCTCTATTTGCCGACCTGGCTTTTTACGAAATCCTTCACGATCGCCACGATGCCGCGCGACAACAGGCTGTCGAAGGCATCGACGAAGCGGTCGACATGCTCGGACTGGCAGATCAGCGGCGGCTCGAGCCGGATGACGTTGCGGTTGTATTCGGTGAAGGCGACGAGCACGTCGTAGTCGCGCAACAAAAGCGAGCCGACGAAGCCCGACAGCGAGCCCTTCAGTTTGTCGTCGAGCACGCTCACGACCGGGCGCAGCACCATCGGCAGGGTCTGCGAGAAATCGTGGAACTCGAGCCCGATCATGAAACCCTTGCCGCGCACGTCCTTGATGATCTTGGGGTATTTCTCCTTGAGCGCCCGCAACCGCTGGAGAAGGTACTCGCCCGTCGACGCAGCATTGTCGATCAGGCCTTCGTCATAAAGCACGTTGATGCCCTCGATCGCGGTGACGCAGGCCTCGCCCATGCCGCCGAACGTCGCCATGGCATGGATCATCGCCGTCTTCGGCGTGCCATAGGCCTTCATGTAGACGTCGCGCTTGGCGATCATGGCGCCGACCGCGGCCTTGCCGGCGCCCAGCGATTTCGCCAGCGCCGTCACGTCCGGCACCACGCCGTAATGCTCGAAGGCATAGAAGCGGCCCGAGCGGCCATAACCGCACTGCACTTCGTCGGCGACCCACAGCACGCCATGCTGGTCGCAAAGCGCACGCAGCTTCTGCCAATATTGCGCCGGCGCCTGGATGATGCCGCCGCCGCCCTGGATGGTTTCGAGCACGATGACGCCGATCTCCGGATCGCTCTTGAACAGGCGCTCGACGGCGTCGATGTCGGCAAAGGGAACGCGCACGACATTGTCGGCCACCTTGAAGTCGGCGCGGTAGAGCTGGCCGTCGGTGATCGCCAGCACGCCCTTCGTCTTGCCGTGGAAGGAATTCTCGGCATAGACCACCTTCGGCCGCTTAGGGCCGGCGGAGCGCTCGGCGAGCTTCACCGCCGCTTCCATCGCTTCCGAGCCGGAGGAGCCAAGGAACACCATGTCGAGCTCGCCCGGCGAGCACTTGGCGATGTTGTGCGCCAGCGCCCCCGCATATTGCGACATGAAGGCGATGGCTATTTCCTGGCGCTTCTCCTCCTGGAACTTTTTCCGCGCTTCCAGAATGCGCGGATGGTTGTGGCCGAAGGCGAGCGAGCCGAAGCCACCGAAGAAGTCGAGGATCTTGCGGCCGTTCTGGTCGATGTAGAACATGCCCTCGGCGCGCTCGATCTTGATCTTGTGGAAGCCGAGCAGCTTCATGAAATGCAGCTGTCCGGGATTGAGATGCGCCTTGAACAGGTCGGTGATGCGGGCGACATCCAGCGCCTTGGCCTGCTCGACGCTGATCAGGTCGGGCTTGGCGATGGTCGCTGGTGATAGCGCCGGCGCATCGACCAGCGTGCGCGTTCCGGTATGTTCCGGCTTGGCCATGACGGTCATCTGAAAAATCTCCCTTCGTCGCCTTATTCGGCGGGAACGTGTCTGGTGGCGACGGCTTGGCCGTCCTGCTTGGCGCGATATTCGCTGTAGGCGGCGATCAGCATGTCCTCGTCGCGATATTGCGGCACCCAGCCGAGCTGGCGCTCGGCCTTGGACACGTCGAGCACGCATTCCTCGTCGGCGATCAGATACTGTTCCGGATCCATGATCGGCATGTTCAATAGGTCGAGCAGGTCGAGCGTGCGCTTGACCGCCCAGCCCGGCGTCGGCAACAGGATCGACCTCGAGCCGGCATGGCGGATCAGGTCGCCGAGCAGTTTTTTGACTGGTGGCGGACTGAGCGAGCCGAGATTGTAGGCCTCGTTCGGCACGCCGGCCTTCCAGGCCGCGCGGGCGGCTTCCGCGCAGTCGAACACCGAGATGAACTGGTAAGGATTCCTGCCCGAGCCGATCATCGGCACAGGCAGGTTCCAGTCGATCAGCTTGAACAGCTTTTCCAGGATGCCGAGGCGTCCAGGGCCGATGATCAGGCGCGGCCTGAACAGCGAGATCGACATGCCGCGCTTGCGCCATTCGCCGGCAAGTTCCTCGGTCTTCTGCTTCGACAGCCCGTACTCGCCGAGCGGCGAGACCGGATGATCCTCGGTCATCGGCAGCACCACCGTGTGGCCGTAGATCATGTCGGTCGTGTAGTGGACGAGCTTCGAGGCGCCGGCCTTGTCCATCGCCTGCATGATGTGCTCGGTGCCGTGGAAATTCACCGGGAAGAAGAAATCATGCCGCTTGGCGCGCACCTGGATCGGCGACAGCATCTTGGCCGACAGATTGTAGACCATGTCGTCGGCCTTGAGCCCGACCGCCGCGACCGAGGCCGGATCGGTGACGTCGCATGTGATGAAGCGCACCGAGCGATAGTGCGGTAGGTCGCTCTTGACGATGTCGGCGACGACGACGTTCTCCCCGTCCGCGACAAGCTTGGGGGCAAGGTGACGGCCGACGAAGCCGTCGCCGCCGAAAATCACATGTCTCATCGAACGATCTCGCTTGCTTGGGTTCTGTCAGGCGCGATGGAAGCCGTCTGGTCCTCATGGCCACTTTGCGCGATCAGGATCGTGCCGACGCAGATGCAGGCGATGCCGGCGATGCGCCAGCCGTTGAGGTCCTCGCGGAAGACGAAATAGGCAAAGATCGCCACGGCGACATAGGCGAGGCTGAGGAACGGATAGGCGAAGCTGAGCTCGACCTTGGACAGCACATAAAGATGCGATGCCATCGAGATGACGAAGGTGCAGAGGCCCAGGAACACCCAGGGGCTGAACACGATCTGCAGGAGCTTGACGAGCGGATTGGCGCCTTCGAAGGAGATAGGGCCTATCGACATCATGCCCTGCTTCAGCATCAGCTGCGCCGCGGCATTGGTCATGACCGTGAAGAGAATGAAGATTATGTATTTCATTGTTGCCACCCCGCCCCTTGGGCGGTCCTATTACAAACCTGCAAATATTTCGTGAAGCCACGATAGTGCTTTGAACAAACCATGGCGTAACGATTTATTTACCATGTTTTATTCGACTTTTATCTATTCTGCGGCTTCAGCTCTCCCTTGTCCGATCTCCAATCTCTTGGCGGTACGCGCCCAGAAGCTTGATGTGAAAGCCGGATCGCGAAGTGCCTCCAGGCGTTGCCATTGCGGAAACGACGCGGCGAACGTCTCTGGACCCATCCGGGCGTCCTTGTAAGGGTTCACCGCCCCACCCGCCTCGACGGCGACGCGGTCGAGTTCGGCAAGCAGTCGCAACGTCCTTTCGCCCCGGTTGGGGAAATCGAGCGTCAGCGTGTAGCCCGGCCGCGCGAACGACAGCAGCGCCGGCGAGCGGACATCGCCAAAGCGCTTGAGCACGGTCAGGAACGATCCCTCGCTCGCCCGCCGTGCCGCCTCGAGCAACGCCGGGACGATGCGGCGCGCATTGGCCTCCGGCACCACGCTCTGGTGCTGGAAAAGCCCGCGCGGCCCGTAGAGCCGGTTCCAGTCGCGGATGCCGTCGAGCGGAAAGAAGAAACCCTGATAGCCCGCCTGGCGCGGAGCCGCGGACCTGCCCTTTTTCCAGCGGTAGGCCGCGTTGAAGACGGTGAGGAAAGGCCGGTTGAGGACATTGAAGGGCGGCTGCACCGGCACGGAAAGCCGGCTGCCGGCACGCGCGGCGGCGTGCGAGCCGTGCTCGGCATGATTGCCGGTGAACAGGAGCCCGCGCCCGCGCCTTTTGCCCCCGGCAAGCTGATCGATCCAGGCGACGGCATATTCGTTGGCCTGGTCGGCAGCCTCGGCAAGATCGAAGAATTCGCCGAGATCGCGAAACCGCGTCGCCTTTTCCGTGATGTCGAGCGAGGGCACCCGCATCAGCTTGATCGATGCCGAAAGGATAAGCCCGGTCAGCCCCATGCCGCCGATCGTTGCCGCGAACAGACGGACATTGTCGGTTTGCGAACAGCGATAGGTTCGGCCGTCGGACCGAAGCAGTGTCAGGGCCTCGACGTGGCAGCCGAAGCTGCCGCGCCGATGGTGGTTCTTGCCGTGGACGTCATTGGCGATCGCGCCGCCCAGCGTGACGAACTGCGTGCCTGGAACCACGGCCGGAAAGAAGCCGTAGGGCGCGGCGTGCGCGATGATGTCGCAAAGCAGCGTACCAGCATCCGCTTCGAGCACGCCGGTCTCGGCGTTGAAGGAACGGATGCGGTTGAGCGGCCGCATGTCGACCACCATGCCGGCATCGTTTTGGCAACTGTCGCCATAGGAGCGGCCATTGCCGTAACCGAGCAGCGATCCGGCTTTCGCCTCGCCGCGCCTCAGCAAGGCGATCGCCTCGTCCGCCGGGATCGCCCTGCGCGCCGGCGCCGTCGCCAGTCCGAAGCTGCCGAAGCGCTCGTTCCTCATCACCAGCCTCCGGCGACGAGGAAGACCGCGCCGATGGCGACGACGATCTGGCTGCGCCAGTCGCGGATGATGAAGACGACCGGATCGTCATGCATCTCGTCGCGCCGGGCGAGGATCCAGACGCGCATCGTGAGGTAGAGCACGATCGGCGCCAGCGGCCATATCAGCCAGGGATGCGGATAGAGCTCGCGAACCGCCGGGCTATCCATATAGAGCGCCAGGACCAGCGCCGAGGAAAAGGCAGAGGCCATGCCGGCCTGGGCGACGATTTCCTGGTCCTCGGTGCGGTAGCCACGACCGGCGATGCGCTCGCCCGGAGGAATGGCCGTGGTGCGCAATTCGACAAACCGCTTCACCAGCGCCAGCGACAGGAAGAAGAAGATCGAAAAGGCGAGCAGCCAGAAGGAGACGTCGACGCCGGTGGCCGCCGCGCCCGCCAGCACGCGGATCGTGTAGAGGCCCGCAAGCGTCAGCACGTCGACCAGAAGCATGCGCTTGAACGACAGCGAGTAGGCGGTGGTGACGACCAAGTAGCCGGCAAGCACGCCGAGGAATTCGATCGGCAGGAAGAGGCCGGCGGCGACGCCGATCGCAAGCAGCGCGACGATCGCGCCGAGACCGAACGGGATCGACAGTGCACCGCTGGCGAAGGGCCGGTTGCGCTTTGTCGGATGCTTGCGGTCGAGCGCCAGGTCGAAGAAATCGTTGAGGATATAGATGGCGGATGCCATGGCGCTGAAGGAGACGAACGCCAGCAGGCACTGCCAGATCATGTTTGGGTTGAAATATTCGTGCGACAGCACCATCGGCACGGCGATCAGCGAGTTCTTCAGCCACTGATGCATGCGCAGCATCTTGACGTAGGTCCTCAGCGTCGGCTTCGGCGCCGGCATGGCCTCGGCGCTATGCGCCGCCTGCCAGCGCCGGGCGCTGCGGTCGGGCGCCACCACGAGCGCGTTGCGCGCGGCGTCGAACACTTTGAGGTCATGACGGCTGTTGCCGGCATAGTCGAAGCCCGCGTCGCCATAGGCGGCGACAAGTGCCGCGCATTTCCTGCCCGACGTCATGTTGTGCGGGCCATCGGTCGCCAGCACCTGATCAAAGATGCCGAGATACGCCGCGATCGCCTCCGCGAACTTGTGCGGCGTTCCCGTCGCCAGCACGATCACGCGACCCTCCCGGTGCTCGGCGCGCAACCGGTCGAGCAGGTCCTGGCGGTAGGGCAGCGAGGCCGGATCGATGTCGACGCGCCTGGCGATCTCCTGCTTCAGCCGTGCGGGACCGCCGGTCAGCCAGAGCGGCACAAGAAAGAGATAGAGCGGGTTCTTCTTGAACAGGATGAACAGCCCTTCCCACAGAAGGTCCGTCGCAATCAGCGTGCCGTCGAGATCGACCGCAAGCGGGATTGCGTTCCTGTCCGACCTCGCGTCCATTGTCCTGCCCCGATCGATCGCAAGATCCCGGAAAGGGACCACGCGCCAACTCAACCCACGCCGCGTGCCGGCGTCCTCGGGTCGGATATAGCGGGTGATGACGCAGCGAACGTTAAAACGCCCGGTTGCAGCGCGTGGTCATACCGGTTTTCGGGCGTCATCGTTAAGCGACGGCTACCGAAAACGATAAAAGGCCGGACATCGGTCCGGCCTTTGCCAAATCTTGCTGCGCCAATCTTGCGGCGACGGTTACTTGATGCGGGCCGCACCGCCCGAAATTTCGACCGTTTCCGAGCCGGTCAGGGCTTCGAGGTCGCCATTGGGCAGGGTGACGAAGCAGCCGTTCGAGCAGAATTCCACCGTCTCGCCGGCGGCAAGCGTCAGCTCGCTCTTGGCGCCGCCTTCGGTCACGACCAGGGTCCGCGTCTGAGCGTCCCTGTTGATCGCGCTGGCGGCGAAAGCCGAACCGCCCAGAGCCAGCAAAGCGATGGCGGCAACGACAGACTTCCACATTGCATTTCCGGTGTTCACACACCGCCTCTGTTCAAATTTGCAAGGCATTCTCGCCCTTTGCATCGAAGCTTATATGAGATGTTACCTGAACCGCAACTGAATGCCGCATTCATGCCACAATCGGTTTCGGCGTCGGATGAGCGCAGCTTGCGTGGTCTGCAGGCCGGCCCCACCCGAATATTGGTGCACCTTAACTAGGATCGGGCTTGCGGCCCTTGCGCTTCATCTTGGCCAGCCGCTCCCGCTCTGCCGCAGCTTCCGCCTCCAGCCTCTGCCGCTCGGCGAATTCGGCCTCGATCTTGTCGTCGTCGATCGGCCAGGCCTCGTGCTTCTTCGTTTCGACCACGGCGCGCGGCGTCGAGGGTATCTCGATCCGCTCCTCCTCGAAGATATCGAAGATGGCGAAGCGGATGTCGTTCTGCACGACGCTGCCGTTCATGATGTCGGCGACGAACACGCGGATTTCGAATTCGAGCGCGGCCGCCCCGAAATTGGCGAAGAGAACGAACGGCTCGGGATTCTTCAGCACCATCGGATGGGCGCGCGCAATGTCCATCAGGATGGCATGGACGCGCTTGACGTCGCTGCCATAGGCGACGCCGACCTTGATGTCGATGCGCCCGAGCTTGTTGCGATGCGTCCAGTTGCCGACCGCATTGTTGATCAGGTTCGAGTTGGGCAGGATCACCGCCTGGCGCTGGAAGGTCTCGATCTCGGTGGCGCGCACGCTGATCTTGCGTACCGTGCCGCTGACGTCGCCCGCGACGATCCAGTCGCCGACCTTGAACGGACGCTCGGCAAGCAGGATCAGGCCCGAAACGAAATTCGACACGACGTTCTGCAGGCCGAAGCCGATACCCAGCGAAAGCGCGCCGGCAACCAGCGCGAGATTGGAAAGATCGATGCCTGCGGCCGAGATGCCGACCAGGCCGGCAATCGCCACGCCGGCATAGCCGACACCGAGCCGGATCGAATTGCGCACGCCGGCATCGACCTTGCCGCGCGCCATCACCGAGCCATCCAGCCAGCCCTGGAACCAGCGCGTCAGGAAATAGCCGATGACGAAGACCACGATACCGCTGAGGATGCCGAGGAAGGAGATGGTCACCGAGCCGATCGAGACCCCTGTCGCCAGCTTGTAGGCCCAGGCCTCGATATCGCCGGGCTGGAAGCCCCACATCAAAAGGATCAGCGGCAGGAACACCAGCACGATCATCAGGTTGATGGCGATGCTGACCACCAGGCCGAGCTGGTCGAGGGCGGTATCCTCGTAGCTGGAATTTTCCGAAAGCCATCGCCCGACCGAAGTGTCGGCGAAACCACCCTCCTCCCCGATCGCACGTGCCGACAGGAAGCCGATATAGGCCGTCACCAGAACGGTGCCGGTCACCACGACCTGGAACGAGACGAAAAGTGCCAGGCCGATATAGCCGAGCAGTGCCGCCGCGATGGTGAATAGGCCGAGCCCGATGGCGATGAAACGAAGCCAGGCCGGCCAGGGGCGCCATGACCCGTCGGCGGCCCTGAAAGGCCGCAGCAACCCCATCAGGATGAGGATGACGCCGACGATGATGGTGGCGACAAAGCCCCTGGCGATCGTCAGCGAAAGCGGCGAACCCATCTTCTCGTTGACGACCGACAGGAAGTAATTGAACCCGAGTACCAGCGCCATGGCCGTCGTCAGCCCGACGAGCCAGCGCGCCGGACCGGTCGCGACCGGGATCAGCCGCCAGTTGGGCAGGCGCGGTTCGAGCGCCGCGTTGGTCAGCCGGTTGACGCAGAACACCATGCCGATCACCGTCAGCAAGGCATTGAGGAACGTGCCGATATCGCCCCGCAGCACATTGTAATAATTGAAGAAGAACACCGCCGAGGCGAAGAAGACACCGAGCGCCAGGGTCGGCAGCAGCGTCGACCAGAAGGCCACCGACAGGCGGCTGAGATAGGACGGATCCTCGACGGTCGGGTCGGCCTCGAATATGCGGCCGAACAGGCGCCTGCCGCCGATCAACAGCACCGCCGCCAGCGCCAGCGCCATCAGCGTCGCCGCGAGGATCGCCTGGAACTTGAACCTGACGGCGAAGCTCAGCCACGACGACACCGACTTGTAGAGGCCCGAGAACTGGTCGTGCGCGTCGGAAAAGGCTTGCGGGCTCAGCGCCTCGGTCAGGTCATAGTGCTTGGTGATGACGCTGCGGAAAAGCTCGCTGCGCATGACGGCGATCTTGTCGACCAGCCCGTTGACGCGGATCGACAGGTTTTGCGCGCTGGCGACGACCGCGTTGATCTGAGCCTTTTCCGAGGAGAGCGCGCTGCGCTCGTTGTTGACGATCGCCGGCTCGGCAGGTTGCCCCTGCGCCGGTGGCAAGCCGAGCACCTCGACGCGGTTGTTGATGTCGGTGAGGCGCTGCCGGAATGCCAGCGCGCTGTTCAGCGCCGCCCGCGAAATATCCTCGAGCTGCAACCGGATGTCGACCAGCCCCGCATCGTCCTCATCGGGGTCGCCTAATTTCTTCTCCAGGCCGTCGGTCTTGGCCGTCAGGTCCTGGATGGCCTTGGTCTGGTCGGCGATGAGCTGCGATGAGCCATGGCCGATCGCCTGCGCCGACGCCTCCAGCGCCGGCTGCCCGAAGACAGCGACGATGACGACCAGGATCAGGCGCAGCAGGCGGAAGAACATGAGTTTGTTGGCGACTCGCAGCCGAAAAATCCTCGAAATTTCCGCCCTTGATAAAGACCGCCATATCGGGCGGCAAGCCGTCCAGCCGCATCGGCGGGAGTCGGCCTGTCGAAAAGCGATGGCGCAATCTTGGCTTTGCGCTTCCCGCCTGCTCTATAGTCTGCCGCTCGCATCATAAGGACGATAGGAAGAATGGCGGAATATTCAGCCTTCTCGCTGCTCAAGAACGCGCTGACCGGCAACAAGGATTGGAAGCCCGCCTGGCGCAAGCCGGACCCCAAGGCTTCCTATGACGTGATCGTCATCGGCGGCGGCGGCCACGGCCTCTCGACTGCCTATTATCTCGCCAAGGAACACGGCATCACCAACGTCGCGGTGCTGGAAAAGGGCTGGCTCGGCTCCGGCAATGTCGGCCGCAACACCACGGCGGTGCGCTCCAACTATCTCCTGCCGCAAAACACCCGCTTCTACGAACATTCGATGAAGCTGTGGGAGAATCTCTCGCACGACCTCAACTACAACGTCATGTTCTCGCAGCGCGGCTGCCTCAACCTCGCGCATACGCCCGCCCAGCTCGACGATTATGCCAGGCGCGGCAACGCCATGCGGCATCTCGGCGTCGACGCTGAACTGATGAGCGTCGACCGGATCAAGCGGCTTGTGCCGGCGCTGGACGTCTCGGGTTCGGCGCGCTTCCCGGTTCTTGGCGGGCTGATGCAGCCGCGCGCCGGCACCGCCCGGCACGACGCGGTCGCGTGGGGCTATGCGCGCGGCGCCGACCGGCGTGGCGTCGACATCATCGAAAATTGCGAGGTTACCGGCTTCCTGCGCGACGGCGGCCGCATCACCGGCGTTTCGACGACGCGCGGCGAAATCCGCGCCAAGAAGGTCGCGCTTGCGGTTGCCGGCAGCACCGGCCAGGTCATGCAGCTTGCCGGCATTTCGCACATGCCGATCGAAAGCCACGTGCTGCAGGCCTTCGTCTCGGAATCGCTGAAGCCCATCGTCGACACCGTTCTCACCTTCGGCATGGGCCATTTCTACATTTCGCAATCCGACAAGGGCGGCCTCGTCTATGGCGGCGACCTCGACGGCTACAACAGCTACGCCCAGCGCGGCAGCCTGCCGATTGTCGACGAGGTGATGAGCGAGATGCTGGCGCTGTTCCCCGGCCTGGCCCGCGTGCGCATGCTGCGCTCCTGGGGCGGGCTGTGCGACATGACGATGGACGGTTCGCCGATCATCACCACCGGTCCGCTGCCGGGCATGTATCTCAATTGCGGCTGGTGCTACGGCGGCTTCAAGGCGACGCCCGCGTCGGGCTGGTGCTTTGCCTACACGATTGCCAAGGACGAGCCGCACGAGTTCAACGCGTCCTTCACGCTCGACCGCTTCTATCGTGGCCTGATCATCGACGACAAAGGCCAGGGCGCGAACCCGCGGCTGCATTAGGGTTTTGAAAGAGAATGCTTATCACCTGTCCCTATTGCGGGCCGCGCGACGTCATCGAATTCACCTACCAGGGCGACGGTAACCGCGAGCGGCCGCAGCCGGCCTCGCAGAACCTCGACGCCTGGAACGCCTATGTCTACGACCGGCTGAACCCGGCCGGCGATCACAACGAGATCTGGCAGCATTCCGGCGGCTGCCGCGCGCATCTGAGGGTCGTGCGCAACACCATCACGCATGAGATCCTGAGCACCGCCTTCGCTCGTGGCGGCCACAAGGCGGGGGGCCGCTCGTGAGCCCTCGCCGCACGGAGACCGGCGGCCGGATCGACCGGCTGCGCACCATCCGCTTCACCTTCGACGGCGCGCCTTACACCGGCCATGCCGGCGACACGCTGGCCTCGGCGCTGCTCGCCAACGGCGTGACGCTGTTCGGCCGCTCCTTCAAATATCACCGCCCGCGCGGTCTGCTTGCCGCCGGCGTCGAGGAGCCGAACGCGCTGGTGACGGTGCTGCGCGGCGAAGTGCGCGAGCCGAACATCCCGGCCACCATGGTCGAGATCTACGACGGTCTCGTCGCCGTCAGCCAGAACCGCACGCCTTCGCTTGCCTGGGATGTAAGCGCGATCAACCAGCTCGGCGGCAAGATCTTGTCGGCCGGCTTCTACTACAAGACCTTCATGGGGCCAGTGATCGGCCCGCTGAAGGGCACGCGCTTCTGGATGTTCTGCGAGCATTTCATCCGTCGCGCCGCCGGCCTCGGCAAGGCTGGCACCGCGCCCGATCCGGCGCGCTACGAGCGCATGAACGCTTTTTGCGACGTGCTGGTCGTCGGCTCCGGTCCGGCCGGCCTGATGGCGGCAAAGGCCGCCGCCGACCAGGGCGCCCGCGTCATCCTCGCCGATCTCGAGGCCAACTTCGGCGGCTCCGCCAACTGGTCGGGCGAAACCATCGACGACATGCCTGCCGCCGACTGGGCCCAGCGCACCGTTGGCCAGCTCGAAGGCAACGACAATGTCCGCCTTTTGCCGCGCACGACGGTGTGGGGTTATTACGACGGCAACACGCTGGCCGCGCTCGAACGCGTCACCGATCACAAGGAAGTGGCCGCCAAGGGTGAGCCGCGCCAGCGCTACTGGGCGATCCGCGCGGGCATGGTGGTGCTCGCCACCGGTTCCTTCGAGCGGCCGCTGGTGTTTCCGGGCAACGACCGTCCCGGCGTCATGCTGGCGCATGCGGCGGAACGTTACGTCAATGAATATGGCGTGCTGCCGGGACAGCGCATCGCGCTCTTCACCAACAACGACAGCGCCTACCGCTCGGCCGTTGCGTTAAAGAAGGCCGGCGCGACCATTGTTGCCATCGTCGATGTCCGCGCCGACGTCTCGAACGACATGCGCCGGCTCGCCGGCGAGGCCGAGGCCGAGCTGCTGGACGGCCACGCCGTGGTTGCGACCGAGGGCGGCAAGGCCCTCACCGGCCTCAAGGTGCAGCGCTTCGACGCCACGAGCGGTGCGCTGAGCGGCGACGAACGCAGCATCCATGCCGACAGCCTTCTGATGTCCGGCGGCTGGTCGCCGACCATCCATCTTGCCAGCCAGGCCGGAGCGAAGGCCGAATGGAACCCGGCCCGGCAGGCCTTCCTGCCGCCGAAGCCGACGCAGCGCTGGCCAAATCAGCAATGGATTGGCGCCGGCGCCTTCACCGGCAGTTTTTCGACTGCTGAAGCCATCGCCGAAGGCCGCGCGGCCGGCCTTCAGGCGGCTGGCGGTGCAGCGTCATCCGCTCCCCTGCCCGTCGTCGAGGCGGCCCCCGGCGATCCCGACCCGGCGCCGGTCTTCGAGATCAAGGCCAAGGGCAAGAGCTTTGTCGACTTCCAGCACGACGTGACCGCCGAGGACGTGCGGCTGGCGCATCGCGAAGGCTTCGTCTCGGTCGAGCATCTGAAGCGCTACACCACGCTCGGCATGGCGACCGACCAGGGCAAGAACTCCAATGTGCCTGGCCTTGCCATCATGGCCGAGGCGCTCGGCAAGCCGATCCCCGAAGTCGGCACGACGCGCTTCCGCCCGCCTTACACGGCGGTGTCGATCGGCTCCTTGGCCGCCGAGCGCTTCGGCGACCTCAAGCCCGAACGACTGACGCCGATGCATGACTGGCACCTTGCCAATGGCGCGAGGATGTATTCGGCCGGCCTCTGGTACCGCCCGATGATCTACGGCCTTGCCGGCGAGACGGTCGAGCAGGCCTATGTCCGCGAAGCGAAAGCGACACGCGAAAGCGCCGGCATCGTCGACGTCTCGACACTGGGCAAGATCGTCGTGCAAGGGCCCGACGCGGCCGAGTTCCTCGACCGCGTCTACACCAACATGTTTTCCACACTCGCGGTCGGCAAGGCCCGCTACGGCCTGATGCTGCGCGAGGATGGGCTTGCCTTCGACGACGGCACCACCTGGCGGCTTGGCGAGCAGGAATTCCTGATGACCACCACCACCGCCAATGCCGGCAAGGTGATGCAGCATCTGGAATATTTCCTCGACGTCATCTGGCCGGAGCTGAAGGTCACCGTCACCTCCGTCACCGACGAATGGGCGGGCGCGGCGATCGGCGGACCGAACGCGCGCGCCATCCTTGCCTCCTGCGTCACCGGCACCGCCGTCGACAACGCCAGCCTGCCCTTCATGGGCATCGTCCATGGCCGGATCGCCGGCGTTCCGGTGATGATCTGCCGGCTGTCCTTCTCCGGCGAAATGGCGTTCGAGGTCTATTCCGGCGCCGGCTACGGCACCCGCGTCTGGGAAGCCTTGATCGAGGCCGGCAAGCCTTTCGGCCTGGTCACCTACGGGCTCGAGGCGCTGGGCACGATGCGCATCGAGAAGGGCCATGTCACCGGCGCCGAGATCGACGGCCGCACCACCGCGCGCGATCTGCATCTCGACTGGATGCTGTCGAAGAAGAAGCCCTTCATCGGCTCGGCCATGATGGACCGTGAAGGCCTGATCGCGCCCGACCGGCTCGAACTGGTCGGGCTGATCGCCCTCGACAACCGGCCGCTCAACGGCGGCGGACACATCGTCGAGGAACTGGACGAGGCCAATCCGCACGACTCGCTCGGCCACATCACCGCCTGCTGCTATTCGCCGGCGCTGGGCAAATATGTCGCGCTGGCCCTGGTCAAGGGCGGCAAGGCGCGTCACGGGACCCGCGCGTTCGTCTCGGATCCGCTGCGCAACCGGTTCGGGCCGATCGAGATCGTCTCCAACCACTTCTACGATCCGGACGGGAGCCGCATGCATGGCTGAGCACCAGTTGCCAGAACGCCAATCGCCGCTCGAGCCCGACTATCATCCGGGGTCGCACGGCAATTTCGAACATGGCGTCGATGTCATCCTGTCCGAGACGCGGCCGGGCTCGATCCTGCAGCTCGCCGCATGGCCGGGCGAAGAGAAGCGGCTGATCGAAATTGTCCGCAAGGTCACCGGGCTCGCGCTGCCCGACGGCGCCGGCGGCGGCGCGAGCAACGGCGCCCGCGCCGTTTTCGGCTTCGCGCCGGGGAAATTCACCGTGGTGGACGAGGCCGAAGGCCTGGCTCAGGCCTTTGCCGGATCGATCACGCCGGCCATCGGCACACTGACGGACCTTTCGCACGGCCGCACCGCGATCCGCATCGCCGGCCCGAAGGCCGAATGGGTAATGGCGAAATTCTTCGCCATCGACTTCGCCTTGCCGGCCTTCCCGCTCGGCGCTGGACGTTCGACCAACCATCACGACGTCTTTGCGCAGATCCAGCGCACAGGCGCCGACCAGTTCGACATCTACGTCTTCCGCTCTTTCGCGCGCTCGTTCTGGAAGGCTTTGTGCCACGCCTCGGAGGAGGTCGGTTACGAAGTGCAATAGCCCGGCGCGGCAAGATCAGGAATGGTCCAGCCGGCATCTGGCACTACGGACGATTACAACTGCTGCTTGAGCGTTGGGCCAGCAGGGACGATAGATAGGAATCATCGGCGTTTGCCAGGGCAAACGTCCGCTCAGGCAACCAGTTCGACCATACTCTTCCATGACTGTTGAGACTTCGGCGACGGCCACGACCCGCTTTGCTCCGGCGGGGGGTCCGTCGATGCTGTTGCCGGCGACCGTCGCCTGCGGCGTGTTCATGACCAGCCTCGACCAGAATGTCGTGGTTACCGCGCTGCCCGGCATCGGCGAGAGCCTCGATCGCCCGCCAAGCCAGCTTGGCCTGCTGATCACGGTCTACGTCGCGAGCCTCATCGTCACCATGCCGCTCGGCGGCTGGTTGGCCGACCGCTTCGGCCTGCGCAACGTCTATTGCTTCGCGCTGCTCGTCTTTGCTGGCGCCTCGGCCCTGTGCGGCCTTTCGGAAAACATCTGGATGCTGGTCGGCTCGCGCGCCTTGCAAGGCTGCGGCGGCGCGCTGATGGGCACGCTTGGCCAGGTCGTGATCCTGTCGAGCTTCCCGCGCGACCGCACGCTGAAGATCAACATGTATATCTCGCTGGCCGGCCAATCCGGGCCGCTTGTCGGCCCGCTCGTCGGCGGCGCGCTCACCACTTACGTCTCCTGGCGCTGGATCTTCTACATCAACATCCCGATCGCGCTGACCGCCGCGATGCTGGCCGCCTCCATGTTTCCCACGACGACCAAGCCGGTCCGCACGCCGTTCGATTTTCCGGGCTTCCTGCTCGTCGGCAGCGGCATGGGGCTGCTGGTCTTCGGCATGGATTCGCTTGCCGCCAAGGATGCCGCAAGCAGTCTCATCGGCATCGAGCTTGGCCTGGCGATCGTCATCCTGGCGGTTGCCGCCTTCTATTGCCTGCGCGCCCGCAACCCGCTGCTCGATCTCAACCTGCTGCGCATCCGCACCTTCCGCATCTCCTTCCTCACCGGCGGCGCCCTCGACACGATCGGCCTGAGCTCGGTGGTTTTCCTGCTGCCGCTGATGTTCCAGCTCGGCTTCGGCATGAGCGCCGTGCAGGCCGGATCGCTGACCTTCGTCGCCGCGATCGGGTCGTTGATGATGCGCTTCTTCATGCCGCGCCTGTTGAACCGCTTCGGTTTCAGGCGCGTGCTGGTCACCAACACGCCGATCGTCGCTTTGCTGGTCGCGGGCTTTGCCCTGATGCAAGAGAGCCTGCCGGCCTGGATCGTCCTGGCCTACATCTTCGCCTTCGGCGTCTTCCGTTCGGTGCAATGGGCCTCGACCGGCAACCTTTCCTATTCGGATATCGCGCCGGAGCAGCTCGCGCGCTTCAGCGCGCTCTATTACATCTTGTGGCAGCTTGCGGTGGCGATCAGCGTCGGCCTCGCCGCTGCACTGCTGTCGCTGCTTGCCGGCGGCGGCAAGGCCAGCGTCAACGACTATCGCATCCTGTTCGTCATCGAAGGGCTGATCACGCTTTGCGCGCTGTCGGCTTATCTCAGGCTGACGCCGCAGGATGGCGCCCATGTCAGCGGGCACGGCGCGCATATGAGCACCGATTAGCCGACCGAGAAACTCGGTGCCATTATTCCGCGAAGCTTACCCAGTCCTCGAGCGGCGCGCGGTCGGTGCGGAACTCGTTTTCGGGCTTCGACGTGTCCTCATAGCCGAGCGCCATGCCGCAGACGACGATCTCCTCGTCGGGAATACCGAGCACCGGCCTGATCTGGCGGTGATAGGGCGCGAAGGCCGCCTGCGGGCAGGTATGCAGCCCCCTGCCCCGCGCCGCCACCATGATGTTCTGCAGGAACATGCCGTAGTCGATCCACGACCCCTGGTTCAATCTCCGGTCGATCGTGAAGATCATGCCGACCGGCGCGTCGAAGAAGATGAAGTTGCGGTCGTGCTGGGCGCGCATCCTGTCGACCTCGCGGCGGCCGATGCCTAGCACGCCATAGAGCCCGAAGCCGTTGGCACGGCGGCGCGTGAGGTATGGTTCGAAGAACTGGTCGGGATAGTAGCGGTACTCGTCCCACTCCGCTTTTTCGGCGCGGATGCCGGAATTGAGGATGGCGTCGCTGATGCGTTGCTTGACCTCGCCCTTGGTCACATAGACGCGCCAGGGCTGCATGTTGGTGCCGGACGGCGCGCGCGCGGCGACGGCCAGGATCGCGCGGATCGTGTCGTCATCGACCATATCGGGCAGGAAGGCGCGCACCGACCGGCGCGACATGATCGCCTCATCGACGATCTCCGCATCCGACGCGATCCGGATGTTCTTCTCAAGCATGGGTCGTCCCTTTCGGCATGGCCAGAAACCCGCAACCCGGTTTCCTTAACGACCATCCGCAGACTATAAGCTAAAACTGGTCCCTGACCGGACGCCCCACTCGCCGCTCGTGCGCGAGCCTTTGCATCAACCGCCGAAAACGCGCAAGCAAATCTTGTGGCCTATGAAAATCTCCTTGATTTTTTCATGGTTTTACCCTCTCATGAAATTTATCCAGATTTTTTCACGAGCAACCTTTGACCCCGACCGCGACCAAATCGGAGCAGGACAATGGTGACCGGCTGCTGGCCGGCGACATCCGTGCGCTCCGCAAGGCGCGCGGCCTCACGCTCGCTGAAATTGCGCTCAAGTTAGGCCGTTCGGTCGGCTGGGTCAGCCAGGTCGAGCGCGGCCTCTCGGTTCCTTCGCTCGGTGACTTGAGGGCATTCGCCAGCCTCTTCGATGTTCCGATCAGCTTGTTCTTCAGCCATGATGTCCCTATCGAGCAGGAGCGCGGCGTGGTCGTGCGCGCCGGCAGCCGCCGTTCGCTTGGCACAAGTGAATCCGGCCTGGTGGAGGAGCTTCTGTCGCCCGATCTCGGCGGTAGCTTCGAGATGCTGCGCTCGGTCTTCGCGCCGGGCGCGGAGCTGAAGACCAAAGCGCGCCGCCCGACGGAAGAAGCAGGCTATGTCGCGTCGGGCACGTTCGAGATCGAGATCGACGGCGTCTGGCATCGTCTCGGCGAAGGCGATTCGTTCCGCTTCGAGGGCAAGCCGTTCCGCTGGCGCAATCCTGGGGTCGAGGCAGCGGTCGTCATTTGGGTGGTTTCACCGCCTGTCTATTGAACACTGCATGCCGCCCAAAAGTGCCCAGCGGTTTTGGGACAACGGCAAGCATCAACAGGAAGCAAAGCGCGACGTGTCGCGCTTTGAGTTGGAGGAAGAACATGGCGGGTTTGCCGACCACGGCACGCGTGGTGATCATCGGAGGCGGTGTCGTCGGCTGCTCATCGCTCTACCACCTTTGCAAGGCCGGCTGGGCCGATTGCGTGCTTCTGGAAAAGAACGAGCTGACTTCCGGCTCGACCTGGCATGCCGCCGGCAACGTGCCGACCTTTTCCTCGTCGTGGTCGCTGATGAACATGCAGCGCTATTCGACCGAGCTTTACCGGGGTCTGGCCGAAGCGGTCGACTATCCGAT
The DNA here is from genome assembly GCF_006439555.1 of Mesorhizobium sp. B3-1-6. NCBI lineage: Bacteria > Pseudomonadati > Pseudomonadota > Alphaproteobacteria > Hyphomicrobiales > Phyllobacteriaceae > Mesorhizobium > Mesorhizobium sp. B3-1-6. The sequence goes on from NZ_VFTM01000027.1 coordinate 61,009, forward strand.
GAACTACCATGTCACCGGCTCGCTCCGGCTTGCCCATAGCAATGAGCGCATGCAGGAATTCCAGCGCGCCAAGGGCATGGGCAGATACCAGGGCATGGACATCGACGTCGTCGGCCTCGACGAGATCAAGCGCCGCTACCACTTTATCGAGACGCATGAGCTGAAGGGTGCGCTCTACGATCCGAGCGACGGCGACATCGACCCGGCGCAGCTGACCCAGGCGCTTGCCAAGGGCGCGCGCGACATGGGCGCGAAAATCATCCGCTTCTGCCCGGTCACCGGCGTGCGCCGCGAGAATGGCGAATGGGTGGTTACCACCCCACAGGGCGAAATCCGTTGCGAGATCGTCATCAACGCGGCCGGCTATCGCGCCGCCGAGGTTGGAAAAATGTTCGGCCGCGAAGTGCCGATGATGGTGATGAGCCACCAGTACATATTGTTCGAGGAAATCCCCGAACTCGCCGCATGGTCGAAGGAACAGGGCAAGAAACTGCCGTTGCTGCGCGACGTCGACACCTCCTACTACCTGCGCCAGGAAAAGACCGGCATGAATCTCGGCCCCTATGAGCGCGATTGCCGCGCGCATTGGGCGACCCACAACGATCCGATGCCGGAGGATTTTTCTTTCCAGCTTTTCCCCGACGATCTCGACCGCCTCGAGCACTACCTCGCCGATGCCGTCGCCCGCGTGCCGATCCTCGGCACCGCCGGCCTCTCCAAGGTGATCAACGGGCCGATCCCCTACGCGCCGGACGGCAACCCGCTGATCGGGCCGATGCCCGGCGTGCCGAATGCCTTCGAGGCCTGCGTCTTCACCTTCGGCATCGCGCAAGGCGGCGGCGCCGGCAAGGTGCTGGCCGAGTGGGTCACCGAGGGCCAGACCGAATGGGACATGTGGTCCTGCGATCCGCGCCGGTTCACGAGCTTTGCCTCGGCCCCCGACTATTGCGTCGCCAAGGGCATGGAAATCTATGGCAACGAATACGCCATCCAGTTCCCGCGTCATGCCTGGCCCGAAGGGCGCAACCGCAAGCTTTCGCCGCTGCATGAGCGCATCAAGGCGCTGGGCGGCCAGTTCGACGCCTATAATGGCTGGGAGCGCGCCACCTGGTATGCCGGGCCGGGCGACGACACGTCCGAGGAAGCGACGCTGACTTTCCGCCGCGAAGGTCCGTGGCACCGCGCGGTGCGCGAAGAATGCCTCGCCGTACGCGACGCCGCCGGCATCCTCGACCTGCCTGGCTTCTCGCGTTTCAACCTCGAAGGTCCGGGCGCGACCGACTGGCTGGCAAGGCAGGTCACAGGCCTGGTGCCGAAGCCCGGCCGCATCGGCCTCGTCTATTTCGCCGATGACAAGGGCCGCATCGTCACCGAAATGTCGGTGGTACGCCACGGCGAGGACAAGATGACGCTGATCACCGCCGCGGTGGCGCAGTGGCACGATTTCGAATGGCTGAAGTCGCGCATGCCCGCCGACGCAGCTTTCACGCTGACCGACCGGACGGAGGAATACTCGACCCAGATCCTCGCCGGTCCGAATTCGCGAAAGATTCTGGGCGAGGTTTGCGAGGCCGACCTGACGCTGCCCTGGCTGACGCATCAGGACACGACCATCGCCGGACGCTGGGCGAAACTGGTACGCGTCTCCTTCGCCGGCGAGCTCGGCTGGGAGATCCACACCAAGGTCGCCGACACGACGGCAGTCTTCGATGCCGTCTGGGCCGCCGGCCAGAGGCACGGGCTGAAACCCTTCGGCATGTATGCGCTGGATTCGCTGCGGCTGGAGAAAGGCTACCGCGCCTGGAAGGGCGATCTCTCGACCGACTATTCGATCCTGCAGGGCGGCCTGGAGCGCTTCGTCAAATGGGACAAGCCCGACTTTTGCGGCAAGGCGGCTTTGCTCAATGAAAAGCAGCAGGGCGTGACGAAGCGTTTCGTCACGCTGGTCGTCGAAAATCCCAGCGATTGCGACGCGCCCTATATGTCGACGCTCTGGCACGGCGGCAGCATCGTCGGCGAGACGACGTCGGGCGGCTGGGGCCACCGCGTCGGCAAGTCGATTGCGCTTGGCATGCTGCGCGCCGATCTCACGCAACCGGGCACGGCCATCGAAATCGAGATTTTTGGCGATCGCTTCAAGGCCGTCGTCCAGAACGACGAGCCGCTGTGGGATCCGAAGAATGAGAGGTTGCGGGCATGACCTCCGTCATCCTCACCGATGGCGGCATGGGCCAGGAACTGGTTCGGCGCAGCAGGTCCGAGCCGACGCCGTTGTGGTCGGCCAGGGTGCTGATCGACGAACCGGACCTGGTGCGCGACCTGCACGCGGAATTCATCCGTGCCGGCGCACGTGTCATCACCATCAACACCTATTCGGCAACGCCGGAACGCCTGGCGCGCGAGGGCGCCGAAGATCTGTTCAAGCCGTTGCAGAAGCGCGGCATCGAACTGGCGAGGCAGGCTCGCGACGAAGCGGGCGACGCAGCCATAGCCGGCTGCCTGTCGCCTCTGTTCGGAAGCTACGCGCCGGCGCTGACCATCTCCTTCGAAGAGACGCTCGATATCTATCGCCGCATCGTCGCCGAGCAGGCCGACAGCGTCGATCTGTTCCTGTGCGAGACGATGGCTTCCGCCGAGGAGGCCCGCGCAGCGGTCATCGCCACCTCGGAAAGCGGCAAGCCCGTATGGGTGTCCTGGACGCTCGCCGACCACGGCACGCCCCGCCTGCGCAGCGGCGAAACCATTGCTGCCGCCGTCAACGCTCTCGACGACCTGCCGGTCGCGGCCCGGCTGCTCAACTGCTGCCGGCCCGAAGCCATCGCCGCCGCCTTGCCCGAACTCGTTGCCCTGGGGGGACAGGTGGGTGCCTATGCCAACGGCTTCACTTCGGTCGAGGCATTGAAGCATGGCGGGACGGTGGACGTGCTGCACGCCCGCCATGATCTCGATCCGCAAGCCTATGCCGACCAGGCCATCGGCTGGGTCGATGCCGGCGCCGGCATTGTCGGCGGCTGCTGCGAGGTCGGCCCCGCCCATATCGCCGCCCTGCGTGACAAGCTCACGCGGGCCGGCCACCAGATTTCGGGAGTTTCCTGATGCCCAGACCGTCCAAGCGCATTACCGGCATCGTGCCCTCCGGCAAGGATGGCTGGGAGGTTCATTTCTCCGCCTGGACCCGCAAGCAGGCCGGCGAGGACATCATCATGCTGTCGGTCGGCGACCACGACTTCGACACGCCTTCGGAAACGATCGAAGCCTGCGTCACCGCCGTCCGCGGCAGCAACCATCACTACACGCCGCTGCCTGGCCTGCCGCGCCTGCGCAAGGCGATGGCCGCCGCCGCGACCGCTTGCGCCGGCATCCTCACGGAACCCGACGAGGTCATCGCCACGCCTGGCGGCCAGGCAGCGCTTTACGCTGCCGTGCAGGGCGTGCTCGACCCTGGCGACCACGCCATCGTCGTCGCGCCCTATTACGCCACCTATCCCAACACCTTCAGCGCCGCGGGCGCCAGCTTCACCGTGGTCGAGACGCCTGCCGAAGATGGCTTCCAGCCCCGCGCGGACATGATCCGCGCGGCGCTCAGGCCCAACACGCGCGCCGTCCTGATCAACACGCCGAACAATCCGACAGGTGCCGTCTATTCGCGCGAGCGGCTCGAACAACTGGCGGAAGTCTGCAAGGAGCACGATCTCTGGCTGCTGTCCGACGAAGTCTATTGGACGCTTGGCGGCGGCGAGCATATCTCGCCGCGTTCGCTGCCCGGCATGGCCGAGCGCACGCTGGTCATCAACTCCATGTCGAAAAGCCACGGCATGACCGGTTGGCGCATGGGCTGGCTGACTGGGCCGAAAGCGATGATCGCGCTGATGACCGACCTCAATCTGGTCACGACCTATGGCCTGCCGGCCTTCATTTCGATCGCCTGCGCCGAGGCGTTGGAGAACCACTATGGCGTGAAGGACATCGCCGAACGCTATGCCGCGCGACGCACCGTCTTCCTCGATGCCATACGCGGCGCCAACGAAGTCACCGTGCGCGGCTCCGAAGGCGGCATGTACATCATGCTCGATGTCTCCGCCGTCGAGCCCGACGACGAGAAATTCGCTTGGGCGCTGCTCGACAAGGAAAAGGTCGGCGTGATGCCCGGATCGAGCTTCGGCGAGGCTGCGGCCGGGCACATCCGCATCAGCCTCTGCCAGCCCGAACCCATCCTCAAGGAAGCAGCGCTTCGCGTGCGCCGCTTCGCCTCCAACTACCGCCGCGAGGCAGCATGACCAAGGCCATCCCCAGTAAGGCCCGCGCCGTCATCATCGGCGGCGGCGTCTCCGGCTGCTCGGTCGCCTATCACCTAGCCAAGCTCGGCTGGACCGACATCGTGCTCTTGGAGCGCAAGCAGCTCACCAGCGGCACCACCTGGCATGCAGCCGGACTGATCGGCCAATTGCGCGGCTCGCAGAACATGACGCGGCTGGCGAAATACTCGGCCGACCTCTACGTCAAGCTCGAAGCCGAGACCGAGGTCAGCACCGGCATGCGCCAGGTCGGCTCGATCACCGTCGCGCTGACCGAAGAGCGCAAGCACGAGATCTATCGGCAGGCATCGCTCGCCCGCGCCTTCGATGTCGACGTGCGCGAGATTTCGCCGAGCGAAGTCAAGGAGATGTACCCGCATCTCAATGTCTCGGACGTGGTCGGCGCGGTGCATTTGCCGCTCGACGGCCAGTGCGATCCGGCCAACATCGCCATGGCGCTGGCCAAGGGCGCACGCCAGCGGCGTGCTGCGATCATCGAGAACGTCAAGGTCACCAAGGTCCACACCAGGAACGGTCGCGTCTCCGGCGTCTCCTGGGCGCAGGGCGAAGAGCAAGGCACGATCGAAACCGACATCGTCGTCAACTGCGCCGGCATGTGGGCGCGCGAGCTTGGCCGGCAGAACGGCGTCACCATCCCGCTGCATGCCTGCGAGCATTTCTATCTCGTCACCGAGCCGATCCCCGGCCTCTCCCGCCTGCCGGTGCTGCGTGTGCCGGACGAGTGCGCCTACTACAAGGAGGACGCCGGCAAGATGATGCTCGGCGCCTTCGAACCGGTGGCGAAGCCCTGGGGCATGGACGGCATCCGCGAGGATTTCTGCTTCGATCAGTTGCCCGAGGACATGGATCATTTCGAGCCGATCCTCGAAATGGGCGTCAACCGCATGCCGATGCTGGGCACCGCCGGCATCCACACCTTCTTCAACGGTCCGGAGAGTTTTACCCCCGACGATCGCTACTATCTCGGCGAGGCGCCGGAACTTGCCGGCTACTGGATGGCGACCGGCTACAATTCGATCGGCATCGTCTCCTCGGGCGGCGCCGGCATGGCGCTGGCGCAATGGATCAACGACGGCGAGGCGCCCTTCGACCTTTGGGAAGTCGACATCCGCCGCGCCCAGCCCTTCCAGAAGAACCGCCGCTATCTCAAGGAGCGCGTGTCGGAAACGCTCGGCCTGCTCTACGCCGACCATTTCCCCTATCGCCAGATGGCGACCTCGCGCGGTGTGCGCCGCTCGCCTTTGCATGAACATTTGAAGGCGCGCGGCGCCGTCTTCGGCGAGGTGGCGGGCTGGGAGCGCGCCAACTGGTTCGCGCGTGACGGCCAGGAGCGCGAATACCGCTATTCCTGGAAGCGGCAGAACTGGTTCGACAACCAGCGCGACGAGCATCAGGCCATGCGCAACGGCGTCGGCCTGTTCGACATGACCTCCTTCGGCAAGATCCGCGTCGAGGGCCGCGATGCCTGTACCTTCCTGCAGCGTCTCTGCGCCAACGATTTGGACGTGGCTCCGGGCAAGATCGTCTACACGCAGATGCTCAATACCAAGGGCGGCATCGAGAGCGACCTCACCGTGACGCGACTTTCCGAAACAGCTTATTTCCTCGTCGTGCCGGGCGCCACCTTGCAGCGCGACCTTGCCTGGCTGCGCAAGCATGTCGCCGACGAATTCGTCGTCATCACCGACGTGACCACCGCCGAAGCCGTCATCTGCCTGATGGGACCGGAAGCGCGAAACCTGATCCGGAAGGTCAGCCCGAACAATTTTTCCAACGAAGCCAATCCGTTCGGCACTTTCCAGGAGATCGAGATCGGCATGGGCCTCGCCCGAGCGCATCGCGTCACCTATGTCGGCGAGCTCGGCTGGGAACTCTACGTCTCGACGGAGCAGGCCGCCCATGTCTTCGAGGCGATCGCTGAAGCCGGCGCCGATGTCGGCCTGAAGCTTTGCGGCTTGCATACGCTCGATTCCTGTCGCATCGAAAAGGCCTTCCGCCATTTCGGCCACGACATCACCGACGAGGACAATGTGCTGGAGGCCGGCCTGGGCTTTGCCGTCAAGACGAGCAAAGCCGGCTTTATCGGCCGCGACGCGGTGCTCAGGAAGAAGGAAGCCGGCCTGTCACGCCGGCTGGTGCAGTTCCGCCTGAAAGACCCCGAGCCCCTGCTCTTCCACAACGAGGCGATCCTGCGCGACGGCAAGATCGTCGGCCCGATCACCTCCGGCAATTACGGTCACCATCTCGGCGGCGCGATCGGCCTGGGTTACGTGCCGTGCGAGGGCGAAAGCGAGGCGGACGTGCTTGCCTCATCCTACGAGATCGAGATCGCCGGCGAGCGCTTCGCGGCGGAAGCCTCGCTGAAGCCGATGTATGATCCTAAGGCGGAACGGGTAAGGATGTAGCGCCACCTTCCCTTCGCCCCGTTTACGGGGAGAAGGTGCCCGAAGGGCGGATGAGGGGCAGCGCCAAGTTCTGCAAGTGAAGCGCCGCCCCTCATCTGCCTGCCGGCATCTTCTCCCCGTTGAACGGGGAGAAGGACGCTAATCTTAAAACCGCTCCAGCCTCGCCCTAACCTTCGCCAAAAACGCCGCCCTGCTCTTCGGCGTCGAGGAATCCATCAGATAGTGGGCGAGGAAAAACGTCCTGCAGCGCGTGGCGCAGAGCGCCCGCATGCCGCGCAGGATGGTCTTGCGGCCGGGCTGGCCAACGACCACGCTCCACCAGGTCGGCGCGCCGCAAGTGGTGATGACGCCGACCTTGGTGACATGCGTCATCAGCGACTTGATGCGGCCCTTTCCGGCCGGCAGCTGGAAGGCGATGTCGGTCGCCCAGACCCGATCGAACCAGCCCTTCAGCATCGCCGGCAGGCCGTACCACCAGGTCGGATAGATGAAGAGGATCGCCTGCGCCCATTTCAGATGCTCGAAATGCGGCTTGAGCGCCGGGTCTTCCGGCGCCCGGTCGTTGTAGAAGCGCCGCTCCTCGCAGCTCATCACCGGGTCGAAATTCTCGGCATAGAGGTCGAGCAATCTTACATCGCAACCCTTTGCCTTCAGCACCTCGACGGCAGTATCGCGGATCGCCGCGCAATAGCTCTCCGGCACCGGATGGCAATAGACCACCAGCACGCGCATCAGAAGGCGTCCATCGTGGCGGCGACCTTCGCCATGAAGGCGTCGCGCGTCTCGTCGGTGGAGAGGTTCATCGAATAATGCGCGAGATAGGAGACGGAAGCGCCGGGCTTGATCGTGGCCCGCAGCATGCGCTTGACGATCTTGCGCGGCGGGTCGCCCATCAGCATGGCGCGAAAACGGCTGCCGCCATAGGTGGTGATGGCCGCCATTTTACGGATATTGTGCAGCGTCGGCCGCACCTTGCCGTCGACCAGCTTGAACGACACGCCGGGCAGGAAGACCCGGTCGAAAAAGCCCTTCAGGATCGCCGGATAACCGTAATTCCAGACCGGGAAAGACAGCACCAGCGCTTCTGCATTCCGCAGCCTTTCGACATAGGGGGCGACCGGGTCGTCCGGCCCGCGCGGGTCGTGGTAGCCGAGCCGCTCGGCGCGCGTCAGCCGCGGATCGAAATCCTCGGCATAGAGGTCGCAATCGTCGACAGCATGACCCGCCGCGGCGAGCCGCTCGACGATCGTCCGGTGCAGGCCGGCGTTGAAGCTGGTCTCCACCGGATGCGCGAAGAGCACGAGGATTTTCACGGGACAACATCCCGAACGTCAGCGCGAGGCACCCCCCTCTGCCCTACCGGGCATCTCCCCCGCAAGGGGGGAGATCGGACTGCCGCATCGCTTTCGCCAATTATCAGCGCGGCAGGTTGGCCGCAGCGCCCAAGCTGCCAATCTCCCCCCTTGCGGGGGAGATGTCCGGCAGGACAGAGGGGGGTGTTCAAGCGCAAACCTCTCCTCACCCAGCTCCCTGCAGTCCCTTGAACAGGAACGGCTTGCCGGAGCGGTAGTCGTAGCCGGGATTCTCCCAGGCGATCATCTTGCCCGGGTTGAGGAGGCCTTGCGGATCGGTATCGCGCTTGAAGGCAAGCTGCACATCATCGGTCCGCTTCATACCGCCTTCCTCCAGCGTGTAGCGGTGCGGGTTAAAAATCCAGCAGCCATTGTCCTCATGGATGCGAATGATCTCGTCGAGCCTTTCTTCTGTGGTGTAGCGCACCAGCGGCAGTCCTGCGACGCCGATGGCGCCGTCGAAGCGGATGAATTCCAAATGCGCCGGCACCTCGTCGCCGAAACGGTCGACCATCGCCTTGACATGGGCGAGATGGTCCGGCGACGGATAGCGAGTCTGCAGATAGGTGATCGTCGGATCGACCCGGATCGCCCGCAGGGTCGTGTGGTTCCAGGTCAGCTCATAGGCCGGCGGCAGCCCCTTGAGATCGGCCCCCTGGTCGGCCCGGAACACGATCTCGCCCTTGCCGCTGCGCACGAATGCGACAAAGGCGTCCATCGCGTGCGGCGCGATCATGCACACCACGATGCTCTGCTCGCGCCGGAAGAATTTCTGGTGCCGTTTGAAATAGTCGTAAGGGATGGGCGCGGCGATCGGTGTGATCAGCTTGGCCAAAATGCCGTCCTGAACGGCGAGATCGTTGCCGAAACCGGCCGCATCCATGAAATCGTCGAAGCCGACGATGACGTCGATCCAATCGTAGGAGGCCGTCAGCGGCATCTCGACCTCGGTGATGATGCCGTTGGTACCGTAGGCGTGCATGACCTTGAGCACGTCCTCGCCGGTCAGTTCCATGACGCGCGGCTCGGCCTCCATCGTCACGGTCCGCAGGCGAATGACGTTGCCGAGGTCGCGCAAGCCGCCCCAGCGGATCGAGCCGACGCCGCCCGAACCGCCGGCGACGAAGCCACCAATGGAAGCAGTATTGTAGGTCGAAGGCGACATGCGCAGTTCCTGGCCGGACTGCACCCGCGTCGCCTTATCGATGTCGGCCAGCACCGCGCCAGGTCCAGTCACCACGCGCCCCGGCGCGATCGTCTTGATTTCGTTCATCTCGGCAAGGTTGAGCACCACGCCGCCCGACAGCGGCATCGCCTGCCCGTAATTGCCGGTGCCGCTGCCGCGCGGCGTCACCGGCACGCCGTGCCGATGACAGGCAGCCAGAACGCGAATGACCTCGTCCTCGTTCTTCGGCGTGACGATCAGATCGCCGGTGACATGGTCGAGCTGCGCCTTCAGCACCGGGCTGTACCAATAGAAGTCGCGGCTCTTCTGCTGGACGATGGCCGGATGGTCGTCGACCTTGATCCCGTCGAGATCGCGCTTCAGCTCTGCGATATCCATCATCACACCATCAGTTCGTCGAGTTCGGCATAGTCGGGCAGTTGGCGTTCGATCGCCCTGCCGTCGCGCACCACGATGCGATCCGATTCGGGCCGCGACAGCAATTCGGTCCAGCTCCGCCCCTTGAAGACAACGAAGTCGGCGCTGCCGCCGGCGGCCAGCGTGCCGGCGCCGTCGAGCCGCATCACTTCGGCCGGCGTCGCCGCTACAGCCTTCGGCCAGTCGCCGACCGGGTGGTCGAAATGCAGGATGCGCGTCGCCATGCGGTAGACCTCCAGCATATCGAGATCGCCATAGGCGTAGAAGGGATCGCGCGTGTTGTCGGAAGCAACCGCCACCTTGATGCCGCGCGCCTTCATCTCGTGCAGCAGCGTCACGCCGCGCCAGCGCGGGGTGGTGTGATTGCTGCGGCGGTCCTGCAGATAGAGATTGCACATCGGCAGCGACACCACGGCAAGCCGCGCCTTCGCCACCTTGTCCAGCGTGTCGAGAACCTCGAGGTCCGGCTGGCGCGAGAGCGAGCAGCAATGGCCGACCAGGATGTTGCCCTCAAAGCCGTTCCACAGCGACGCCTCGGCGATCTTCTTCAGCGAGATGGCCGCGACGTCGTCGGTCTCGTCGGCATGGAAATCGAGATCAAGCCCATGCTCGATCGCCTGGGCGAACACCTGGTCAAGCAGTTCCTCGAGGTCGGGCACCATATAGGTCACGACGCCGAGCACCCCCTTGGCCGCGGCGACGCGTTTCGCCAATTTCTCGAACCATTTCTTGTCGCGCACGCCTTCGATGCCGAGCAGGCAGGCGGCCTGCAGCTCGATGCGCCCGCGCCACTTCTCGCGCATCGCCTCGAACTCCGGCCAGGAGATCTCCTCTTGCGGCGGCACGCTGTCGAGATGCGTGCGGACGGCCTTGGTGCCATGCGCGTAGGCCGAGCGCAGCGAAAAATCCATGCGCCGCGCGACGTCCTCGGCGCTCCAGCGCGCGGCGCGGTCGACGCCGGAGGCATTGAGCGCGCCCATGAAAGTGCCGTCCGGATTGGGCTTTCGCGGCCAGATATGGCCCTTGTCGATATGGGTGTGGCAATCGACGAAGCACGGCAGCACGATCCGGCCGGCAAGGTCGATCGCGTCGGCCGGGAGCTTCGATTTGCCATGCGAGGCAATGCTGGAGATCTTGCCGTCGGCGACAGATATGTCGGCAAGCGCGAAGCCGTCGCTGTCGAAGGCCGTGGCGAGGCCGGGCGTCAGCGATGCATGCAGCCGGACATTGGCAAGCCGGTATGACGCTTTGTCCGGAATCAACTGCAACCCCCTTGGGTGACGAGACGAACCACCCTAGCGCTCCTGCTTCAGCGCGCTCTCGTGCCAGCGGCGCAGGATGAGATGCGACACCAGCGACAGCACCAGGAAGATCAATATGCCGGTCAGCGAGATCAGGATCAGCGCAGCGAACAGGCGCGGCGCGTTGAGCCGATAGCCGGCCTCGATGATGCGCGATGCAAGCCCGGACGACTGCCCCTGCGCACCGGCGACGAATTCGGCCACCACCGCGCCGATCAGCGACAGGCCCCCGGCGATTTTCAGCCCGCCGAGGAAATAGGGCATCGCCGCCGGCAGGCGCAGATAGCGCAATTGCTGCCAGCGCGTCGCGCCGTTGAGCTTGAACAGGTCGCGCAGGTTCCGGTCGACCGAATTCAGACCGAGCGTGGTGTTTGACAGGATCGGGAAGAAAGCGACGATCCAGGCGCAGAGCAGCAGTTTGACGGTCTGGTTGTTCACATAGATGTTGATCAGCGGGAAGATGGCGACGATCGGCGTCACCTGCAGCACGATGGCGAAGGGGAAGAACGACATCTCCACCCATTTCGATTGCGCGAACAGCACCGCTAGCCCGACGCCGCCGATCACGGCGAGAGCCAAGCTGAGGAAGGTGATCCTGAGCGTCACCAAGAGCGACGAGAACAACAGCCCCGCGTCGTTGTGCAGCGTCTGCAGCACCACTCCCGGCCGCGGCAGGATATATTGCGGGATCTCGTTCCAGACGCAGATGCGATCCCACAGCACGATCGCCAACACCATAATCGCCAGCGGCAGCACCCATCTGCCGATGCGCTCCAGCCGCTCCTGGCGGGCGCGGCGCGCCTCTTCCGGATCGAGCTTCAGCGTGGCGTCTTCAATGGCCGTCATGGCGCGGTCCGGCGGTTGAGTTGATGGCGTTCACCAGCACGTCCGAGGCCTGCCGGCAAAGCGCGGCATAGTCCGGCGAGGTCCGGAACGCTTCGTCACGCGGATAAGACGCATCGACGGCGAGTTCGCCGAAGACGCGGCCCGGACGCGCGGCCATGACGACGACGCGGCTGGACAGGAACACGCTTTCGAACACGCTGTGCGTGACGAAGACGACGGTGAAGCGCTCGTCCTGCCAAAGCTCCAAGAGATCATTGTTGAGTTTGAAGCGGGTGATCTCGTCGAGCGCGGCGAAGGGCTCGTCCATCAGAAGGATGCGCGGCTTGGTCACCATGGCCCGCGCGATCGAGACGCGCATCTTCATGCCGCCCGAAAGCTCACGCGGCACGGCGTTCTCGAAGCCGGTGAGATGAACGCGCGACAGCATCTCCATCACGGCCGGCTCCGCCTTGGCGCGCGACACGCCCTTCAGCCTGAGCGGCAGCCAGACATTGTTGAAGACGCTGGCCCAGGGCAGCAGCGTCGGCTCCTGGAAGACGAAGCCGGTGTTCGAGCGGTCGATCGAGCCGCGCCAGTCGAGCTGGCCGGAGGTCGGCGTCGACAGGCCGGCGATCAGCCTGAGCGCCGTCGACTTGCCGCAGCCGGAGGGGCCGAGCAGGCTTAGAAAATCGCCTTCGCGGATCGTAAGGTCGACCTTGCTCAGCGCCGTCACGCCGTTGGAAAAGACCTTGCCGACATTGCGCAGGGCAAGCAGCATCGGGGTCTCTCCCGATGCCGCCGGCGTCTCAGCCACTTTCTCCTGGATCATCTCAGGCAGGCCGCCTTACTTCTTCAGCTCCAGCCCGACACCCTTGTTGATGAAGGCCAGCGTGTAGGCCTTCTTGATGTCGATGCCCGGCTGCGCGACTTTGGCCTTGACCATCTTGTCGTAGAAGCTCTGGATGCGGGCTTCGTTCATTGTGCCGATGCCGAGCTTTTCCGAATCGCCCGAATCGACGACGCCGAACTTCTTCATCTGCTCGATCGAGAAGGCGATCTGCTCATCCGTCATGTCCGGATTGTCCTTCTTGATCATATCGTTGGCGGCCTTGTTGTCACCGTAGAGGTACTTGTACCACCCCTTGGCCGAGCCATCGACGAAGCACTGCACAACCTCCGGCCGCTTGTCGATCGTATCCTGCATCACCTCGATGGTGGTCGAATACGTATCCCAGCCATAGTCGGCGAGCAGGAACTGGTTCGGCACGAAGCCGCCCGCCTTCTGCACCGCGAACGGCTCGGACGTCACATAGCCCTGCTGGATCGACTTCTTGTTGGCGATGAAGGGCGCCGGATTGAACGTATAGGGCACGCGCTTGGCGGCATCGAAGCCGAGATCTGTGACCATCCACTGGAAGAAGGTCTGCGCACCCTCGTCACCCATGATGTACTGGTCGGCGCTCTTCAGGTCCTCCCACTTGTCGAGCCCCTGCCCCGGCTGGGACATGATGACCTGCGGATCCTTCTGGAAGTCGGACGCGACGACACGCATCGGAATGCCCTGCTGCACCGCGTCGAAGGCCGAAAGCAGATTGCCGCCCATATAGAAATCGATCTTGCCGGCAAGCAGCATCGGCCGGCCGCTGACCTGCGGGCCGCCCTGCATGATGGTGACGTCGAGGCCGCAGGCGGCATAGGTGCCGTCGGCAACGGCCTGGTAGTAGCCGCCATGCTCCGGCTCGGCCAGCCAGTTGGTGCCGAACGTCACCTTCTCGTTCGCGGCCGCGCTCAGTGTGCCCGCCACCAGCAAGGCGATCGAGCCCGCCAGGACCTTCCCATTTCCGATCATAAAACTCACCCTCTCTTGGCTCCGGCGCGCAACGCGCTGGGCTCGATACCATTGGTTCAAGAAGCAAGACACATGCCACCGCCCGGGCCGCCCGCTTGCGCGGCAGTCATTGCCGAGACCGGAAGGGTCATGCTGTACGCGAGGCATCGTGCCTATTTTTTGGACGGCTGTCCATAATCGCTCTGGCGGCATGCACCGCATCTTGAAGGTTTCACGAATCGAGCCTTAGTCTGCGGGCGCACAGGAGAATGCCATGCTGAAATACCTCGCCCCCAAGACGATCAAGCCGCCCTTCGCCCGCTACAGCCACGGCGTTGAGATACCCGCCGGAAAACGGCTGGTGCTGTGCTCCGGACAACTGGGCATCGGGGCTGACGACCATGTTCCCGAGGACGCCGGCGCCCAGGCCGAGCTCTGCTTCAAGAACATCGCCGCGATTCTGAGCGAAGCCGGGCTGACCTTGAACGACACCGTTCGCATCAACGCCTTCGTCACCGACCGCGCACATCTGCAGGCCTATATGGATGTCCGCAACCGCTTGTTTTCGGACCCGGCGCCGGCCTCGACGCTGATGATCGTTTCCGGCCTTGCGCGTCCGGAATTCAAGGTCGAGGTCGAAGTTCTGGCAGCAGGCTAGCTGTTGCCGGGGATAGTCTTTAGACCTCAGGCCGGACAGCAGACCAATCGGGAGACGAAAAGTGACGACAAGACGTGTGTGGTGGGGCGACTACCGGACGACCGAATATGCCTCGATCGACGCCGAAGCGACTATCGCCGTGCTGCCGGTGGCGGCGATCGAGCAGCACGGCCCGCATCTGCCGGTCTCGACCGACACCTCGATCATGGTCGGCATGCTGGAGGCGGTGGTCGCGCGCCTGCCCGACGATCTCGACATCCGCATCCTGCCGGTGCAGGCGGTCGGCAAGTCGAACGAGCACTTGCACGCGCCGGGAACACTCACCTTGCCGGCCACCACCTTGGTCGATGCCTGGACCGAGCTTGGCCTCTCCGTCGCCCGCGCCGGGGTCCGGAAACTGATCATCGTCAATTCTCATGGCGGCAATGAAGAGATCATGGGCATCGTTTCGCGCGAATTGCGCGTGCGCGCCAAAATGCTGTCGGTGAAGACGAGCTGGCAGCGTTTCGGCCGCCCGGCCGGCATGTACACCGAGCTCGAGGACCGCCACGGCATCCATGGTGGCGATGTCGAGACCTCGTTGATGCTGCACTTCCGCCCTGATCTCGTCGACATGACCAAGGCGGATGACTTCGTCTCCAATGTCGCCCGCGCCGAAAAGGAATTCGCCCTGCTGCGACACACCGGAACGCACGCCTTCGCCTGGATCGCCAGCGACCTCAACCCGAATGGCGTGGTCGGCGATGCCTCTATCGCCACGGCCGAGAAGGGCCGCCTGACGGCGGAAATGCAAGCCGACGGCTTTATCAACCTGGTCAGGGATGTCCGCAAGGCAAAGCTTGCAGACTGGCTGTCGTAGATAAAACGCGACTCAACTTTCAATCGTTAGTTCGAAGGGTATCCCCTCGAACGCATCGGCGCCGCGCCCGATCGCCTCGATCGCCGCGATCATGCGGCCGTCGCGCTGAAGCAGCATGTCGGCAACGGCGATCAGCCGTGGATTGGGCGTCGCCGTCGGCGAGAGGAAACGCAGCGTCCGGGCGAGTTCCATCTCGTCGCGCTTGGGCGAAAGCGCCGCCGCTATGATATAGGCCGACGCGGTCGAGCGGCTGACGCCGGCATAGCAATGTACCACCAGCGGCTTTGCCCGGTCCCAGCGATAGGCGAAATCGAGCAAGGCCCGCACATGCTCCTCGCCGGGCATGGTCATGCCTTCCTGCGCGACGGCGATATCGTGCATGACGAGATGCAGGTGGTTTTCCGCCGGGATCGAGGCCGGGCGGAGCACTTCGGTGCCGGCGGCGAGCAGCGACAACAACCGCTGCGCACCGGTCCTTGCCACGGTCTCGTCGACCTTCGACAGCGAACAGACGTGGATCATTGCCCGAACTCCTTCGGTGCATCCTTGCGCCACGCGGCCCACGTGGCAAGGGCGCCTTCGAGGCGCTGCCATTCCGCCTCGCTGCCCGGCAGTCCGATGCGCAGAACGTGAAGCCGCTCAGCGAAGTGACGGACCAGCACGCCACGCTCGCCGAGCGCCGAAAACAGGCTTGGAGAATCGTTGAAAGACACATAGCGGAACAGTGATGTGCCGCCGGAGATTGGCACACCGGACTTTCCAAGCAGCGCGTCGAGTCGTTTGGCATCGGAGGCGAGACGTACCCGCATGTCCTCCTGCCATCCCGCATCCGACAGCGCGCGGATGCCATATTCGAGCGCCGGACCGGCCACCGCCCAGGGCCCCAGCTGCGCATCCAGCCGCTCGGCCGTCAGCTGATCCGTCAGCGCGAAGCCGAGCCTCACGCCGGCGAGGCCGAAGAACTTGCCGAATGAGCGCAGCACGACGATACCGCCCGCCCCGACATCGCCGGCCAGGCTTTGCTCGATCGGGCCGACATCCATGAAAGCTTCGTCGACGACGAGCAGCCCGCTCTTGGCGCGAAGCCGCGCGGCAAGGTCGAGCAGGCGGGCCTTTTCGATCAGCCGCCCGTCAGGATTGTTGGGATTGACCAGCACCGCAAGGTCCGCCTCGCCCAGCGCGTCGAAATCGCTGACCTCCGCAACCGCATGGCCGGCGATGGCCGCGGCCCGGGCGTGTTCGGCATAGGTCGGGCCGAGCACCAGCGCCTTGCCGGGTCGCACCAGCGAAG
Organism: Mesorhizobium sp. B3-1-6; assembly: GCF_006439555.1. Classification (NCBI taxonomy): domain Bacteria; kingdom Pseudomonadati; phylum Pseudomonadota; class Alphaproteobacteria; order Hyphomicrobiales; family Phyllobacteriaceae; genus Mesorhizobium; species Mesorhizobium sp. B3-1-6. Next base: position 77,447 of record NZ_VFTM01000027.1, read on the forward strand.
CGACGCGCGGCAGCAAAATCTGCGTGCCGGGCGCCGCCGCCACATGTGCCGCTGACGGCGCGCCATAGGCCGAAGCCGCAATTTCGGCCAATTCACGCAGTTGTCCTGCCTCCGGCAATCGGGACAGGGCGGTGGCGGGCAGATCGAAAAGCGGATAGGAGTGCGGATTGATACCTGTCGAGAGGTCCACGAAAGGTTTTGGCGCATGAGGAAAAAGCGCGCTTGCGCGGCCAAGGCTGCCGCCATGATCAACCGCTGCAATCGCTCCGCTTAGAAGCTTCATGTCAATCCTGATCGCTTTCCTGTCACTCGCCGTCGAACGTACCCTCGGCTACCCGGACTGGCTGTTCAACGCCATCGGCCACCCGGTAACCTGGATCGGCAGGCTGATATCCTTTCTCGATCGCCGGCTCAACCGCGCGACGGATTCCGACGAATTGCGTCGCCGCCGCGGCGTCCAGGCCTTGCTCGTCATTCTGCTGGTGCCCGGCCTGATCGGCCTGGGGCTGCATGTCCTGCTCTGGATGATGTTCCCCACGGGCCTCGTCATTGCCGCGATCCTCGGCTCCTCGCTGCTGTCGCAGAAAAGCCTCGCCGAGCATGTCGAGGAGGTCGCCGACGCGCTGGAGACCGGCGGCCTGACGCTCGGCCGCATCGCCGTCTCACGCATCGTCGGCCGCGATCCCGAAAAGCTCGACAAAGCGGGCGTCGCGCGCGCCGCGATCGAAAGCCTGGCCGAGAATTTCTCCGATGGCATCGTCGCACCTGCCTTCTGGACCGGCATCGGCGGCCTTGGCGGCGGCGCGGCCTACAAGGCCGCCAACACCGCCGATTCGATGATCGGCCACCGCACGCCGCAATATGAGGCCTTCGGCCGGGCCGCCGCCCGCTTCGACGATCTGGTCAACCTGCCCGCATCGCGGCTCACCGGCCTGCTCATCGTCTTGGCGGCCTTTCTTGTCCCAGGCGCCGATCCGCGCGGCGCCTGGCAGGTCATGCGACGCGATGCCAGGAAACACCGCTCGCCCAATGCCGGCTGGCCGGAGGCGGCGATGGCCGGCGCGCTCGGGCTGTCCCTCGCCGGACCGCGCAGCTATGACGGCGAGGTCGTGGAGGACGCCTTCATGGGCGAAGGCGGCCGCCGCGAGGCCGAAAGCACCGACATCCGCCAGGCGCTGAAGCTCTATCGCGTGGCCGACTGGCTGCTGCTCGGCCTGTTCGCGACCCTGTCGGCGGTTGTGATCTATCTGACCATCCAGATCAGTGGTCAGGGCGCCAGCGCACTTTAGAACTCGATTCCCTGCTGGGCTTTCACGCCCGCCGAGAAATGGTGCTTCGTCAGCCCCATTTCAGTGACGAGATCGGCCGCCTCGACCAGCAGCGGCTTGGCGTTGCGGCCGGTAACGATGACATGCAGATCGTCCCGGCGCGCCTTCAGCGCCGCGACCACTTTTTCCAGGTCGAGATAGTCGTAGCGCAGCGCGATGTTGAGTTCGTCGAGCACCACGAGGCTGATCGACGGATCGGCCATCAGTTCCAGCGCCTTGGCCCAGGCGGCTTCGGCGGCGGCGATGTCGCGCTTGAGGTCCTGCGTCTCCCAGGTGAAGCCCTCGCCCATCGCATGCCAGACGACGCGGTTTCCGAACGCGGCGAAAGCGTCCTTCTCGCCGGTGTGCCATTTTCCCTTGATGAATTGGACGACGCCGACGCGCTTGCCATAGCCAAGCATCCTCAGCGCCAGACCGAACGCGGCCGTGGTCTTGCCCTTGCCCGGGCCTGTATTGACGATCAGCAACCCTTTCTCGATCGTCTTGCCGGCCACTTCGGCATCCTGCACCGCCTTGCGCTTCGCCATCTTGGCGCGGTGGCGTTCGACGTCCCTGTCGTCAATGGTCTTGTCTTCGATTTCGGCCATGTCATTTCACCTTGAGCGGCAGCCCCGCCACCATCATGAGAACGCTGTCGGCTACCGCCGCGACCTGCTGGTTGAGCCGGCCGGCGGCATCGCGGAACCGGCGCGCCAGCGCATTGTCGGGCACGATGCCTAGTCCGACTTCGTTCGAGACCACGAACCACGGCCCGCGCGGCCGCGACAGCATATCCGCCAGCCGCTGGCATTCGGCCTCGACATCATGTTCGGCCAGCATGTGATTGGTGAGCCACAGCGTCAGGCAATCGATCAGCACCGGCTGGTGGTCCGGCAAGGCTTCGATTGCGCCGACCAGTTCGAGCGGCGCGTCGACGGTGACCCAGCCTTCGCCGCGCCGCGACCGATGCAGCGCGATGCGCTCGCGCATCTCGTCGTCATAAGCCTGTGCCGTGGCTATGTAAGCCCAGGGTGACGAAAAGGCCGTCGTCAGACTTTCGGCATGCAAACTCTTCCCCGAGCGCGCGCCGCCGAGGACGAAAGTCAGTTTCCGATTGGAAGCTGCGCTCGCGGCTGTCGCGCCAGTCATTCCCTGCCTTCACCGTTGGATGAATATTGTCGCGGCCATCAGGCCGACGGCGCGACTTTAGGCAGAAGCCCTCCGGCCGGCAAACCAAATTCCGCCACCGCCCGGCGCGATTGCGGCACAGGTCACGGGTGCTACGCGGCGGCGATCCGCGCCGCGACGAGCTGCTGCAACCGCCACAGATGCGCATCGTGGATGCCGCGCTGCTCGAGATTCTTCACCGTGTTGTAGAGATAGTCGGCGCCCGAGCCCCAATGGCCGCAGGAGGTCGCCAGCCTTTCGACAATCGCCTCCTCGCTTAACGGGCCGGCATAGGTGGTGCCCTGGCGGTTGATGACGAAGGCCAGCGCCCGCAGCGCGCCGCCATCGCTCGTCATATTGAGCAGGCGCGGATGGTAGCTGGTCGGCTTCAGCGTCACCTCGCGCCGCAGGATCTTGTCGAGTTGCTCTCGCCTGTGGCCGTCGCCGAGCCGAAAGCCGACGCCCTTGCACTGCCCGCCGCGGTCCAGCGCCATCATCAGGCCCGGACTTGCCTTGGTCCCCCGCCAACGCGTCATGTTCATGCAAAAGGACCTATGCCAGCCGCGCAGCAGGGCCACCCGCTCCTCGACATGCTCGATCTCGGGCTTCCAGATCAGCGAGCCATAGCCAAACAGCCAGAGCGGTTCGGTGGCTGGAAGCTGAGCCTCCAGCATGCGCGCCATTGCGTCATAGTCGGCGTCATCCAGATGCGCGGCATCGGGATCCGGTCCCGCATCCTCGACCGTGCGAAAGCAACGGGCGACCAGTTCCTCGGTAAGCGACATGGTTCTTGGCAGCATGCGTTCGACCTTAAGGTCCTCCCGTGGCCGCCACAATGCGCGGAGCCGGCAATTGACAACAGCTTTGCCCGGGTGTCGGCTGGCATCAGAGCAATTCCAGGAAAAGTGCGTAACCGTCCGGAATTGCATAAAAACAAAGAGTTAGAGCAGGTCAGCGATCCCATTGAGCGCTGGGCTGCTCTGGCAGGGAGAAGCCGATGCAGCCCAATCCGAGCGAGCGCGACCCTTACAACGGCCTGACCAGCCTGCAGCCGACCTTGCCGTCGGCAGCCTATTGGGACGCCGACGCCTACCGGCGCGATCTGGGCGCCATCTGGTACCGGAGCTGGCTGATGGTCTGCCGCGAGACCGATCTGGCGGAGCCCCTCGCCTTCCGAACCTTCGGTATCGGCAGCCAGGAGATCGTCGTGCTGCGCGACGAGACCGGCGTCTTGCGCGCCTTCCACAACACCTGCCGGCATCGCGGCTCGCAGCTTTGCCAGGAAAGCGCCGGGCGGCTGAAGGCCAGGCTGCTGACATGCCCTTACCACGCATGGTCCTATTCGCTGCGCGGCGATCTCGTGCGCGTGCCGTCGAAATCTTTGCCCGACGGCTTCGACAAGGCCGATTATCCGCTCTACCGCGTGGCGCTCTCGCTCTGGCGCGGCTTCGTCTTCATCAACCTCGCCGAGGAGCCCGAGGGCTCGGCGGAAACCTCTTTCGATCGCGCCTCCGGCGACCTTTCCAACTGGCCGCTGGAAACGCTCGTCACCGGCTACCGGCTGACTAAGGTGATGAACTGCAACTGGAAGATCTTCTGGGAAAATTTCAACGAATGCCTGCACTGCCCGGGCGTCCATAAGGACCTGTCGCGGCTGGTGCCGATCTATGGCCGCGGCCTGATGGCAAGGCATGACGATCCCGAATGGTCGCGCCATGCCGACAATGACGATCCGGAATTCTCGGGCCGCCTGCGCGCCGGCGCCGAAACCTGGTCTAAGGACGGCCATGTGCACGGCCCGGTCTTTTCCGGCCTGACCCCGGCCGAGCGCGCCGCCGGCCAGACCTACGCCACCTCGCTGCCCTCGATGTTCATCGTCGGCCATGTCGACTACATGCGCACCGTGCGGCTCTCCCCGCTCGGCCCCGAGCAGACCGAGCTCACCGCCGAATGGCTGTTCGCCCCGGATGCGCTGGCAGAGACCGACATCGACAACATCGTCGCCTTCGGCACCCAGGTGCTGGAGGAAGACGCCGCGATCTGCGAGGTCAACCAGAAAGGCCTGCGCTCGATGCGCCACGAGGCCGGTGTGCTGATGCCGGAAGAATACGACCTGCACCGCTTCCACGATTGGGTGCGCGGCCGTCACGCGGCGTTCAAAATGCCTTCGGCAGATAGCGCCAGGTGACGAAGCCGCAGAAGGCGGCCAGGATGCCGAGCGTGACGAACACCGAGCCGAGGCCGAAGAAGGCGAGCACCACCGAATAGACCAGCGGCGGCGTCAGTTCGGAGAAGTCGAGATAGGTGCGGTAGACCGCCGCCATCTGCGCTCTTTCATAAGTGCGCACCGAGCGCATGAAGGCGGTCGAGCCGAGCGCGTCGAGCGCGATGGTGAAGAGCGCGCCACCCAGCAGCAGCGCGGCCGTGAGCAGCGGTGCGGCCTCGCCGACGCCACCTGCCGCAAACAGCATGGCGGCCATGGCGAAATAGGCGAAGGTCATGACCCGCCTTCCGCCGAAGCGCTTGCCGGCCCTGCCCCAGAAGATCGCCACGAACAGAAGCGCGTTGCCGGCCGAAACCAGCAGTCCGCCGGCGAGCTCGCCCTGGCCGGTGATCACCATGAACAGCGGACCGTAGACGAAGAACGTCGTCCAGAAGCAGGAGCGGCCGAAGGCGATCAGCCAGGCGAGCCTGAGCCTCGGCTGCTTCACGAAGCGGCCGATATTGGCAAGCGGATTGGCCGGGCGCGACTTGCCGGGCCGGATCGATTGGTTGTCGGTCAATCGGTAGAACCAGAACAGGCAAAGCAGCGCGAACGCGAACACCACGACCGCGCCATGCGCGGCATAGATGCCGAAATGCGTGTAGAGGAAGATGCCGAGCGTCGGGCCGCCAGTCCAGGCAAACATCGACCACGCCATGCGCAGCGATTCCGCCTGCATGAAGTCGGTCTTGCGGATGTGGTCCATGATGTAGAGGTTGAGCGTGATCGACAGCGCGCTCGCCCCCATGACGCGGCAAAGCATGCCGGCGATCTGTCCGGGCAGCGTATGAGTGACGAAGAAGGCGGAGCCGATCGCCAGCAGCACGCAGCCGGCCGTGTAGACCCAGCGCCGCGCGAAGCGGCGGATCAGCATCGGCATGAACAGCGTGACCGAAAGGCCCATCAACGACACGATGGTGTAGAGCATCGAGACGATCCGCTCATTGTGGAGGATCTCGTAGGCCTGGATCGGGATCACGCTGGAGACGGTGGCGCGAGCGAAGGATTCCACCGCATAGAGTGAAGCGAAGGTGCGCGCATCCGCCGGCCGCAAGGCCGGAAGCCAGATCGGATGGCGCACATGGGTGGACATCGGCCCTCCGGGACGTGAATCACCCCTCAAATCTGGCCGGGCCAGTTGCTGGCCTGTAGCAGGAAACCGACCCCCAGAGGCCGAAAAGCGAAGCCTGCCAAAGGCTTTCCGGCGCTGGCATAAAGCGAAATTTCATGGCTGCCATGAAACGCATTGATGGCCGCCTGCTTCTGTCGTCGGCTTGAACCGTGATAGTCGTTCGGCAGGACTGAATCGGATTGCGAGATCAATGAGCGTTCAAACGACCGGCGAACCCGTTCAGGATCCCCCCAAGCGCGGCCGCATCCAGGCCATCGACATCCTGCGCGGCATCGCACTGATCGCGATGGCGAGCTACCACTTCACCTGGGACCTCGAAAATTTCGGCTACACCGCGCCAGCCCTCACCGCCTTCGGCTGGTGGAAGTTCTACGCGCGCTGCATTGCCTCGACCTTCCTGTTCCTGGTCGGCGTCAGCCTCTTCCTCGCCCATGGCCGTCAGATCCGCTGGCCAGGCTTCTGGAAGCGTTTTGCCATGGTCGCCGTGGCGGCGATCGCCATTTCGACGGTCACTTATTTCGTCACCCCGGACGGCTTCATCTTCTTCGGCATCCTGCACGAGATCGCGCTGGCGAGCCTGCTCGGCCTCGCCTTTCTCAGGCTGCCCTGGCTGCTGACGGCAATCATCGCCGCGGCCGTCATTGCGGCACCCTACTATCTGCGGTCGGAGTTGTTCGACCATCCGGCGCTGTGGTGGGTGGGCCTTTCCGCCAGCAACCCGCGTTCCAACGACTATGTGCCGCTTTTCCCATGGTTTGGCGCGGTGCTTGCGGGCGTGGCCACGGTGAAGCTCGCTTCGGCGTCGGGCCTGCTCGCCCGCTTGGGAACATGGGCGCCCGACCGCTGGTCGAACCCGCTGACCTTCATCGGCCGGCACAGCCTTGCCTTCTACCTCATCCACCAACCGCTTCTGTTCGGCTCGGTATGGTTGTTCTCGCAGGTCATGCCGGCAGCCCCTCAGGATAGGGAAGCCGGCTTCCTGCCGGCTTGCCAGGCGCAGTGCGAACAGCAGCGGGACAGCAAGTTCTGTACGAGCTATTGTGGCTGCATGCTGGACACGCTGAAGGGCGAAGGGTCTCTCGACAAGCTCTACGCCAACGACCAGTCCAGCGTCTGGAAATCGCATCTGGCCGACCTGGCGGAAACCTGCACCGCCGCGACGGAGGACCAGATGGAGGGAGGGCAGCAATGACGGGCATCGTAAAGTCCAGACACGGGATCATTCCCTGGCCGCCGGTGATCTATGTCGTGGCGATCGCGCTCAGCGTCGCCCTCGGCATGCTCTACCCGCTGCCTTGGATCGGCGACATCTTCGGCGATCTCCTGTTCGGCGTCGGCTGGGTGGCGCTGTTCGGCGTCGCCATGCTGTGGATCACGGCCATCCGCGTCATGATGCGGGCGAAAACAACATTCGATCCGAACGCCGAGCCCGATCATCTGGTGACGTCGGGCCCCTTCGGCATCACCCGCAACCCGATGTATCTTGCCAACACGCTGCTGTTGATCGGCGTCGCCTTCATCACCGGCATCGCCTGGTTCCTGCTCTTTGCCTTCCTCGCCGCTTTCGCGACGCAAAAGCTGGCGATCGAGAAGGAAGAAAAGATCCTGGCGGCGAAGTTCGGCAAGAAATACCGCGACTACGCCAAGCGGGTCCGACGCTGGATTTGAGGGCTGCCTCGCTTGGATCGGTGCGGGGTCATGCTTCTTTAGCGGCTAAGGTTGGGTGCTTCGCCTTTAGGCGCAACGTCTCTCCCGTCGTCATTCTATGGCGGAGCAAGGAGCGAAGCGACGCTCGCAGACCACAGGTGACATCAAGGCGTTGCAACGGTGCAGACTTCTGCTCTGCTGCGCTCTTCGATCAAGGTCACGGAATGGATCCTCGGGTCTCCGCGTCCGCTTCGCCCGTGGATGACGAAGCTGAGAGGCACCGGCTAATCTCGAACGTTTGCGATAGTGGCCCTGCAAAACTCCTGCTCACCGCGCTTCACGTATTCACACCCAGCTCAGCCAGCCGCTCCACGCAGGACTCTTCAGCCTGGTCCAGTTCGGCCAGCGTCTCCTCCAGGTCGCGCCGCTTCTGGCGCAGGTCCTCGCGTTTCTCCTCGATGCGCTTGATCATCAGCTTGAGCTGGCCGATCTCGCCGGGCGGCTCCTTGTACATCTGGATGATCTCGCGGATCTCGTTGATCGAGAAGCCGAGCCTTTTTCCGCGCATGATCTGGCGGATCAGGTGCCGGTCGGACGGCCGGAACAGCCGCGTGCGGCCGCGCCTTACAGGCTGCACCAGCCCTTCGTCCTCGTAAAAACGCAACGTCCGCGTCGACACGTCGAACTCGCGTGTCAGCTCGGTGATCGTATAATATTCCCGCATTCCTGCTCCCAAGCCCGGGCATCGCCGCTGGAGCGTCGCCCTTCCCTCCGATCAGACCCATCCCGCGCCGGAATCGGCGCGTGACCCAAGGGCAACCTCGCACGGCATTTACGTAAAAGTCAATTAACGCCGGGCATGTTGGTTTAGGGCACTCTAAACCACCACGTCGCCAGCCCCAGGAACGCGAAAAAACCGACACAGTCGGTGACGGTGGTGACGAAGACCGCGGAGGCCACCGCCGGATCGATCTTGAAGCGGTCGAGCACCAGCGGGATGAGTATGCCGGCCAGCGCGGCGGCGAACATGTTGATGATCATCGCCGCCGCGATGATGCCGCCCAGATTGGGGTCGCGGAACCAGAAACCGGCGACCATGCCGATAAGCACCGCGAACACCATGCCGTTGATGAAACCGACGCCGACCTCGCGGCGGATGATGCGGGCCGCGTTGTAGATATCGAGATCCCTGGTTGCCAGCGCGCGCACGGTGACGGTCATGGTCTGCGAACCGGCATTGCCGCCCATGCCGGCGACAATCGGCATCAGCACCGCCAGCGCCACGATATGCTCGATCGTGCGGTCGAACAGGCCGATCACCGAAGCGGCGAGGAAGGCGGTCACAAGATTGACCAGCAGCCAGGGCACGCGCGAGCGCGAGGTGGCGAGCACCGTGTCGGACAGTTCTTCGTCGCCGACGCCGCCCATGCGCAGAAGGTCCTCTTCCGCCTCCTCCTGGATGACGTCGACCACGTCGTCGATGGTCAGCACGCCGACCAGCCGCACGTTCTCGTCGACCACGGCGGCGGAAAGCAGGTTGTATTGTTCGAACTCCCGTGCCGCCTCTTCCTGGTCCATCGTGGCCGGGATCGCGTGCAGGGTCTCATGCATGACCTCCTCGACCTTGATCGCGCGCTTGGTGCGCAGGATCTGGTCGAGGTCGATGGCGCCGAGCAGCTTGAAACTCGGGTCGATGACGAAGATCTGGCTGAAGCGCTCGGGCAGGTTCTTGTCCTCGCGCATGTAGTCGATGGTCTGGCCGATCGTCCAGAACGGCGGCACGGCGACAAACTCGGTCTGCATGCGCCGGCCGGCGGTCTCCTCCGGATAGTCGAGCGAGCGCCGCAGCCTGATGCGCTCGGTGAAAGGCAGCTGCGACAGGATCTCGTCCTGGTCTTCCTTCTCGAGGTCCTCGAGGATGTAGACGGCGTCGTCGGAATCGAGCTCCTGCACCGCCTGGGCGATCTGCGCGTTGGGCAGGTTGTCGACGATGTCGAGGCGGATCGCCTCGTCGACCTCGGTCAGCGCGGAGAAGTCGAAATCGGAGCCGAGCAGTTCGACCAGTGCGCGGCGCTGTTCGGGGTGAAGCGCCTCCAGCACGTCGCCGAGCTCCGACTGGTGCAGGTCGTCGACTTCGCGCTTGAGGGTGATCGTATCGCGGTCGGCGATGGCCGCGCCGATCTGGGCAAGGAAGGAGGCGCGAACAGCGCCGTCCTCGCCATAGATGTCGGCATGGTGTTCCTCGGCGGGCGCGGCGCCGGTCGTCTGTCTGTCCTGGCCTTCCACCAGCGCCTCCCGCAATGAGGAATCCCGAAATGAGGTCTAGTGCATGATCCCGAAAAGTGGAAACCGCTTTTCGGGAAATCCAAACCCTGTGCGGCAGATAGCGCGGCAATAGGATTCGTCTTGGAAAGATGTCGCTCTAGCGCACGGAATAGCCAAGGAAATGTGGCGGTTGTCTTCCACTCGCACCCCCACAAGAGCAGTATACGGCGCCCGCCTCGCAGGCGTGACAATCGCTTCAGCCGACGCGACAGCGCATGTCGCTGGGGAAAGAGCACCCCTTCCCCATTGAGGCAGAATTGTCATGATGCATGATCCAGCAGGATCAATGCATCGCTAAACGGTCCGAGGACAAACGCTGCCCTTGAACATCAAGTCCGCAAAGACGAACCAAGGAAATACCGAGCGGCGCGTTCGCGTGGTCGTCGCCGAGCGCAATCCTTTCGTTGTTTCGGCGCTGCGCGAAATGCTGGAATGCGACGGGCGTTTCGATCTGCTCGATGCCGTGCACAGCGGCGCACAATTTCTGGAACTGGCCGCCGCCACGAAATTCGACGTCGCCGTCGTCGGCTGGAAGCTCGCCGACATGGATGGCGCCGATGTGCTTACGGAAGTTCAGGGCCGCGAGCTTGGCGTGCGCATCACGATCTTTTCCAACGACCACGATATCGGCATTCTAAAGCAATGCGTACGTCTTGGCGCGCAGGGCTACTGCTTCCAGTTCGACGATCCGCCGGTGATCTTCGAGACGATCCTTGCGGTCGCGCATGGCCGCATCTGCATCCCCTATATCGACATCAACAAGGTCAACGACACCCCATTGTCCCGGCTCACCGTGCGCGAGCGCGAGTTGCTGGCGGTGCTTTCCGACGGCTGGACCAACCTGCAGATCGCAACGCGGACCGGGATTTCCGAGAACACGGTGAAGTATCACCTGAAGAATCTCTACGACAAGCTGGACGTGCGCAATCGCGCCATGGCCGTCGCGCTTTATTCCAGCGAGAAACGCCGCACGTCCAAACCGCCTTTCGGTTAGGCCGCCCGGGTAGGCCAATCGGGTAGGATCAACCCACCCGCAAGGGCCAACAACTTACCCGGCAAGGTGTTGTTGCAAGGCCTCATCGAAACGAAACTGCCTCCACAATCCCAAACGATCGGAGGAATTTCGCGCATGGCTGGGTTCACGCATCTTTTCATCCCGGGGCCTACCAACATTCCAGAACAAGTCCGGCAGGCCATGAACCTGCCGATGGAGGATATGCGCGCCGCCTCCTTCCCGGACCTGACCTTGCCGCTCTTCGAGGACATCAAACGAGTCTTCAAGAACGAAAGCGGCCGCGTCTTCATTTACCCCTCTTCCGGCACCGGCGCCTGGGAAGCGGCGATGACGAACGTGCTCAGCCCCGGCGACAAGGTGCTGATGTCGCGCTTCGGCCAGTTCTCGCATCTGTGGGTCGACATGGCCGAGCGCCTCGGCTTCGAGGTCGAAATCATCGACTGCGAATGGGGCACCGGCGTTCCGCTCGAAATCTATGCGGAACGGCTGAAGGCCGACAAGGCGCACCTTATCAAGGCGGTCTTCTGCACGCAGAACGAGACCGCGACGGGCGTCACCAGCGACGTCGCCGGCTGCCGCGCCGCGCTCGACGCCGCCAATCACCCTGCCCTGCTTTTCGTCGACGGCGTTTCCTCGATCGGTTCGATCGACTTCCGCCAGGAGGAATGGGGCGTCGACTGCGCCGTCAGCGGCTCGCAGAAAGGTTTCATGCTGCCGGCCGGCCTCGGTTTCCTGTCGGTCAGCAAGAAGGCGCTGGCCGCCTCGCGGATTTCGACGCACCGGCGCTGCTTCTTCTCCTTCGACGACATGATCCGCGCCAACGATGCCGGCTATTTCCCCTACACCCCGGCGACTCAGCTGCTGCGCGGCCTGCGCGCCTCGCTTGACCTGATCGAGGAGGAAGGGCTCGACAACATCTTCGCCCGCCACCATCGCCTTGCCGAAGGCGTGCGCAAGGCGGTCGACGCCTGGGGCCTGAAGCTCTGCGCCAAGGCGCCGAAATGGCATTCCGACACGGTCAGCGCCATTATGGTGCCGGAAGGCATCGATAGCGGCGATGTCGTCAAGCGCGCCTACCAGGCCTACCAGACGTCGCTCGGCGGCGGCTTGAACAAGGTGTTCGGAAAAGTCTTCCGCATCGGCCATCTCGGCTGGCTGAACGAGGTGATGGTCTGCGCCTCGCTGTCGGCGGCCGAAATGGCGCTGCTCGATTGCGGCGTGCGTCTGGCGCCCGGCTCGGGCGTAGCCGCGGCGATCGAGCACTTCCGCCGCACGGCCGGCGTCCCTGTCGCCAAGGCGGCGTGAGGAGCGGACCATGAGCCACACCATCAACCATCTGAAGAAGCTGAGACTCCAGCGCAGCGAGCTCGCCGTCCCGGGTTCGAGCCCGGAGATGATCGACAAGGCGGCGAACAGCGCCGCCGACTTCGTCTTCCTCGATATCGAGGATGCGGTCGCGCCGCCCGACAAGGAGCGCGCCCGCAAGAACATCATCCAGGCGCTCAACGACATCGACTGGCGCGCCAAGGGCAAGACCGTCTCGGTTCGCATCAACGGCCTCGACACGCATTACATGTACCGCGACGTCGTCGATGTCATGGAGCAGGCCGGAGACCGGCTGGATACGATCCTGGTGCCGAAAGTCGGCGTGCCGGCCGACCTCTATATGGTCGAGGCCATGGTCAACCAGATCGAGATGGCTAAGGGCTTCAAGACCCGTGTCGGTCTCGAAGCGCTGATCGAGACGGCGCTCGGCATGGCCAATGTCGAAGCGATCGCCGCCGCGCCCGGCCGGCTGGAAGCCATGCATTTCGGTGTCGCCGACTATGCCGCCTCAAACAAGGCGCGCACCGTCAATATCGGCGGCCTCAACCCCGATTATCCCGGCGACCAGTGGCATTTCGCGCTGTCGCGCATGACGGTCGCCTGCCGCGCCTATGGCCTGCGCGCCATCGACGGGCCGTTCGGCGATTTCTCCGACCCCGAAGGCTACAAGGCCGCCGCCCGGCGCGCCGCGGCACTCGGCATCGAGGGCAAATGGGCGATCCATCCCTCGCAGATCGCCCTGGCCAACGACGTGTTCTCGCCGCCGGAAAAGGAAGTCACGCGCGCCCGCCGCATCCTCGAAGTGCTGAAGGAAGCGGAAGCGCTCGGCAAGGGCGCCGCCGCCCTCGACGGCAAGATGATCGACGCCGCTTCGGAGCGCATGGCGCGCAACGTGCTGGTGGTCAACGAGGCTATCGAGCGCGCCGGTCAGCAGCACGCTGCCGCGCAATAGAAAAAATACCGGGAGGACAAGATGGACATCCACGAATACCAGGCCAAGGAACTGCTTGCCCGCCACGGCGTGCATGTGCCGCGCGGCGGCCTCGCTTACAGCCCCGAACAGGCGACCTACCGTGCCAGGGAGATCGGCGGCGCGAAATGGGTGCTGAAGGCACAGGTCCATTCCGGCGCCCGTGGCAAGGCCGGCGGCATCAAGCTCTGCTCGAACGACGAGGAGATCTCCAACGCGGCCGAAGCCATGCTCGGGCGCAAGCTGGTGACCCAGCAGACTGGCCCGCGCGGCAAGCTGATCTCGCGGCTCTATCTCGAGGAAGCGGTCGACATCGCGCAGGAACTCTATCTCGGCTTCGTGCTCGACCGCAAGGAAGAGCGCGTCATGATCGTGGCGTCGGCCGCCGGCGGCATGGAGATCGAGGAGATCGCCGAGGCGGCGCCGGATTCGATCATCCGCGCCACTGTCGATCCGGGCGTCGGCATGCAGCGCTTCCAGGCGCGCGAGATCGCCTTCGGCCTCGGGCTCGAGGACAATCTGATCGGCAAGGCGACCGAAACCATCCTCGGCTGCTACCGTGTGTTCCGCGACTACGACGCCACGATGCTGGAGATCAATCCGCTGGTGGTGACGCGCGACGGCAGCCTCGTCGCGCTCGACGCCAAGATGTCCTTCGACGAGAACGCGCTGTTTCGTCGCCCGGAAATCTCGGAGCTGCGCGACAAGAGCCAGGAAGACCCGCGCGAGACGTTCGCCAGCGACCGCGGCCTCTCCTATGTGGGCTTGGACGGCAATATCGGCTGCATCATCAACGGCGCCGGCCTCGCCATGGCGACGATGGACATGATCAAGATCGCCGGCGGCGAGCCTGCCAACTTCCTCGACATCGGCGGCGGCGCCTCGCCGGAGCGGGTGGCGAAATCCTTCCGCGCGGTGCTCGGCGACAAGAATGTCGAGACCATCCTGGTCAACATCTTCGCCGGTATCAACCGCTGCGACTGGGTCGCCGAAGGCGTCATCAAGGCGATCCGCGAGGTCGGCGTCGATGTGCCGCTGGTGGTGCGCCTTTCCGGCACCAAGGTCGAGGAAGGGCGCAAGATCCTGGCCGATTCCGGCGAGGCGGTGATCGTCGCCGACACGCTGGCCGAAGCCGCCGAAAAGGCCGTCGCCGCCTGGCGCGAAGCCACCAAGAACAAAAAAGCAGCCTGAGGGAGGTCGAGAAATGGCAATCCTGCTCAACCGCAGCACGCGCGTGATCGTGCAAGGGTTCACCGGTAAGATCGGCAGCTTCCATGCCGACGACATGAAGCGCTACGGTACCAAGCTGGTCGGCGGCGTCACTCCCGGCAAGGGCGGCCAGACGCATCTCGGCCTGCCTGTCTTCAACACGGTCAAGGGCGCGGTGCGCGAGACCCGCGCCGAGGCGAGCATCGTCTTCGTGCCGCCGCCCTTCGCCGCCGATTCGATCATGGAGGCCGCGGACGCCGGGATCAAACTCTGCGTCTGCATCACCGACGGCATCCCCTCGCAGGACATGATGCGGGTCAAGCGCTACATGCGCCGCTACCGCTTCGAGGACCGCATGCGGCTGGTCGGCCCGAACTGCGCCGGCGTCATCACCCCCGGACAGGCGCTGATGGGCATCATGCCGGGCAGCATCTACCTGCCGGGGCGCGTCGGCATCGTCGGCCGTTCCGGCACGCTGGGTTACGAGGCCGCCTCGCAGATGAAGGCGCTGGGCATCGGCGTGTCGACCAGCGTCGGCATCGGCGGCGATCCCATCAACGGCTCGTCCTTCAAGGACATCCTGCAGCTCTTCGAGCGGGATGACGACACCGACGCCGTGGTGATGATCGGCGAGATCGGCGGCCCGCAGGAAGCCGAAGCCGCGATCTGGGCGCGCGACAATATGCGCAAGCCCCTGATCGCCTACATCGCCGGGCTTTCCGCACCGAAGGGAAGGCGCATGGGCCATGCCGGCGCGATCATCTCCGCCTTCGGCGAGTCGGCGCAGGAAAAGGTCGAGATCCTGAAGGAAGCCGGCGTCGTCATCGTGCCGACCCCCGCCTCCTTCGGCGAAGTGGTGGCCGACACGCTGGCGCGGACGAAGAAGGCGGCTTAATCGGTCCTGCCTGATGGCTTTGGATTGGTCGGGAATTCCAGGCGGTGGCGGTCTTCATGACCCGCCGCCGCTTTCGTTTGGCGAGCAAGACAACGCAGCCGTGGCGACAGTCGCCTGCCAGCGCCGGATTCCATTGGCCTTTTTGGGGAGATTTTGGTGCGGTCGAGAAGACTCGAACTTCCACGGGTTGCCCCACAGCGACCTCAACGCTGCGCGTCTACCAATTCCGCCACGACCGCACGTGGTAGGAGCCGGAACCGTCCGGCTCGGGGCCTGTAGCAAATCGTTTCCGGCGAAACAAGTGCGCTGAGCGGAATATTCGTCGCTGATTTGCACAACCCTCCGCGGCCCGGCTTCATGCTGGTGAAACTGGACGTTTTGACCGATTGCCGCCATATGGGAGGAGCATCGAGAAAGTTCCATGACAGAACGCAGCCAGATCGCCACGTCGTTCCTGCCCCTGCCCGGCTCGGCGCCGGTTGAATGGGTGATCGAGCCAGGCCTTACCGCCTATCCGGATGCCCTTGCCTTCATGGAGGCTCGCGCCGAAGCGATCCGCAGCGGCGCGGCAGGCGAAATGGTCTGGCTGGTCGAGCATCCGCCGCTCTACACCGCCGGCACCAGCGCCCGCATCGAGGACCTTATCGACCCCGACCGGTTCCCGGTCTTTGCCGCGGGCCGCGGCGGCGAATACACCTATCACGGCCCCGGCCAGCGCGTGGCCTATGTCATGCTCGATCTGAAGCGCCGGCGCGAGGATGTGCGCGCCTTCGTCGCGGCGCTCGAGCAATGGATCATCGGCACGCTTGCCGCCTTCAACGTGCGCGGCGAGCGGCGCGAGGACCGCGTCGGCGTCTGGGTGGTGCGGCCGGATCGCCCTGCCCTGTCGGACGGCTCACCCGCCGAAGACAAGATCGCGGCAATAGGCATCCGGCTACGGCGCTGGGTGAGCTTCCACGGCATCGCCCTCAATGTCGAACCGGAGCTTGGCCATTTCAGCGGCATCGTGCCCTGCGGCGTTTCGGACCACGGCGTGACCAGCCTTGTCGATCTCGGCCTGCCCGTCACGATGGCCGACCTCGATCTGGCGCTGAAATCCGCCTTCGAGGATGTGTTCGGGCCTTCCGCCGTTCCGGCTGCAGAGCCTGCTCGCAAGGCCGGCTGAACATCGCTCCGCCTGGAGTGTGTTGAGATTCAGGTCAGGCCGAGCCGAAAACGGTGGGTTCCGAGAACCGGAGCGGAGCGTACTTAAGTACGTGAGCACCGGAAGCGCAGGAAGCTGCCGTTTGCAGGCCGGACTCATCTGAATATCAACATACTCTACATCAGCTGCGCGGATGCCCACAGCATCCCGTAGCCGTGGATGGCAAAGACGGCGAGCAGCGCGCCGGCCATGGCCAGCCGGTCGAGGGGCCGGATCGGCTTCAGCTCGTGTCGGGGCTTCACGCCGCTGCCCATGGTGATCAGGCTGAGGATCGCGAACACCGCGCCGGCGATCAGCAGGAAGCTCGGCGAAAAACCGGCCCGCCAGCCGAGCGCCAGAAGCGCCGAGAGCAGCAGGAAGGACGCCAGCGCGAGTGCTGCCGGACCCGGGCAGATCTGACGCAGCACCTGGCCGCCGTCGAATTTCCACACCGGCACCAGATTGGCGATGTTGAACAGGGATGCGCAGCCGGCGAGCGTTGCCAGTAGCATGGCGACAAGCCGATGTCCCTCGCCGTTGGCGAAGCCGCTGGCGGCGATCAGCACCGGCACCAGGAAAGCGGAGAAGCCTGCGCCCATAAGCGCCACGAAGGCGACCTCGAAGCGGCTGTCATAGGGCCTGCCACCGATGGCAATGCCGCCAAGCAGCGGAATGAAGATCATCCGTGCCCGGCGATGCCCCGTCAGCCGGAAGGCCGCCATATGGCCGAGCTCGTGCAGGGCGACCACCGAGGTCAGGATCGCGGCAAGGGCCAGGCCGCCGATATTGAGGCCGAAGAACGGCCACAGGATCAGGGCCGAAAGCACGGCAAAGCCGATCTGGCTCAGCGGATGCTCGAACCAGCCGCCCTTGCGATACGTGCCGGTAGCCGCCCAGACCTCCAGCTTGCTGAGCTCGCGGCGCATGGCGAAGAAACGGAAGACCAGGAACGCGACGCCGCGGTAGCGATCGGTTTGAGTAAGCGTGACCCGCGTCATATCATCCTTGGGCACGAGTTCGGCGGTCTCGCGATAGTTTGCCCAGAACGACGGATCGAGCGCAGTGTCCTCGATAACCCGCATCGAAAAGCGGCTGCCTTCCCTCACATCCTCGAACCGCGCCTTGCGTTCGATCGGCCGGCCGTCGCGCCCTTCCCAGGACAGCTTGATCAGCGCCGTCCCCTCGCCGTCCAGCGGCTCGGCGGAAAGGATCTCGCCGGACCATCCGGCGCCGCCGCCGAACGGCCACAGCGCCTGCCAGAGGCGATCGCGGTCGGCCTTGATCACGCGGCTGACCGTCACCGTGCACAGTCCGAGCGGCACGGTCATCAAAAGAAAGATCAATCCGAGATTGCCGGCCACGAGGGTGACCGTAACGATGACCGACACCAAATTCGCTCCTATCCTGAGGGAGCAACCTAGCGTCGGCGCGGCCAAGAAAGACTTAACAAGGAGTGGGCTCTTGCCCATCACCGGGCGGGCCCTTGCCTATCCCAGGGCGGGCTCTTGCCCGCCCGAACAACGGTCGGGCATTTGCCCGTCCCGGCAGCGGCTAGGCCGCCCGATCACATGGCGCCGATCCAGATCGCCATGGAAACGAGGAAGGTGCTCATGCAAACCAGCGAGACGACATCCTGAACCAGATCAGACATAACTCTCTCCGTTGTTAGTATGTTCGTAGTTTGTTCTGATTTTGTTCGAATGTCAACGGCCGCCACACACCGCGCCGAACGAATCCGGGCCGTCCATTTCTGCAGGGTTAAGGAAAGGTTAGCGCACGATTGGGGGTATTTGCGCAGAGCCAGGCCGAGCCGAGATTCGGATCGGACTGAGTCGAGGATGGCGGGTTCCGAGAACCGGCCCACGCCGGCGGTAGCCTTCATAGAGCGGAGACACTTATGAGGGCTTCGGACGGCGAAGGCCGGAAGCTGCCATCCGCAGGCCAGCCTCATCCGAATATCGGTTTGGCCTAAAGCGGCACGACCTTACCCTCGGCCAGCGTCACGCGCCGATCCATGCGCGAGGCCAGCTCGTGGTTGTGGGTGGCGATCAGCGCCGCGAGGCCCGACTGCCTGACCAGCGCTTCCAGCGCATCGAACACATAGGAGGCGGTGACCGGATCGAGATTGCCGGTCGGCTCGTCGGCCAGCAGCACCAGCGGCGCATTGGCGACCGCGCGGGCAATGGCGACGCGTTGCTGCTCGCCGCCTGAAAGCTCGGCCGGCCGGTGCTGCGCACGCTTGCCGATCTGCATGTAGTCGAGAAGCTGGGCTGCCCGCTCCGAAGCGTCCTTGGAGGAAAGCCCCTTGATCAGCTGCGGCATCATGATGTTCTCGAGCGCCGAGAACTCCGGCAGCAAATGATGGAACTGGTAGACGAAGCCGACATCGTTGCGGCGGATCGCGGTGCGCTCCTCGTCCGACAGCCGGCCGCAGGCACGGCCGGCGAGGATCACGTCGCCCGCATCGGGCCGCTCCAGCAGCCCCGCCGTATGCAGCAGTGTGGACTTGCCAGTGCCCGACGGCGCCACCAGCGCCACCATCTCGCCGCGCCGCAGCGAAAAGTCGGCGCCGTTCAGGATGGTGAGCTTGCGCGGCCCCTGGACATAGTGCCGCTCGACACCCTTCAACTCGATAATGGCCTCGGCCATCATTCGTACCTCAAGGCTTCGACCGGATCGAGCCGGGCGGCCCGCCAGGCCGGAAACACCGTCGCGAGGAACGACAGGGCCAGCGCCATGATGACGACGTAGGTCGTCTCGCGCGGATCCATCTTCGCCGGCAGCTGGCTGAGGAAATAGAGCTCGGGGTTGAACAGGATCCTGCCGGTCATCCAGGAGAAGAACTGGCGGATTGATTCGATGTTGAGGCAGATGACGACGCCGAGCAGCACGCCGGCGATGGTCCCGGTGACGCCGATCGCCGCCCCCGTCATCAGGAAGATGCGCAGGATCGCGCCGCGCGAGGCGCCCATCGTGCGCAGGATGGCGATGTCGTGGCCTTTGTCCTTCACCAGCATGATGAGGCCGGAAATGATGTTGAGCGCCGCCACCAGCACGATCAGCGTGAGAATCATGAACATGACGTTGCGCTCGACCTGCAGCGCCGAGAAGAAGGTCTCGTTGCGCTGGCGCCAGTCGACGAGATCGACCGGCCGCTGCGCCGCCTGCTCGACCAGCGGCTTCAGCGCGTCGACATTGTCGGGATTGTCGACATAGATCTCGATGGTCTGCGCGCGGCCGTCCATGTTGAAATAGAGCTGCGCTTCGGAGAACGGCATATAGACGATCGAGCTGTCATATTCCGACATGCCGACCTCGAAGATCGCCGCCACCTTGTAGCCCTTCATGCGCGGCGTGGTGCCGAGCGGCGTCACGTCGCCGTCCGGCGAGATCAGCGTGATCGTGTCGCCGAGCACCAGTCCGAGGCTTTCCGCCATACGCTTGCCGATCGCCACGCCGTCGCCGGTGTCGAAACCGTCGAGCGTGCCCTGCTTGATGTTGCTGGCGACGATCGAAATCTTGCCGAGATCCTCGCCGCGGATGCCGCGCACCAGCGCGCCCGTGCCGCCGCCGACATTGCCTTGCGCCAGGACCTGGCCGTCGATCAGCGGGATGGCGTATTTGACGCCCGAAACACCGTTGATGCGGCTCGCCACCTGGGCGTAATCCTCCAGCGGCGAATCGAGCGGCTGCACGATGAGATGGCCGTTGACGCCGAGGATGCGGGTCAGCAATTCGGCGCGAAAACCGTTCATCACGGCCATGACGACGATCAGCGTCGCGACACCCAGCATGATGCCGAGGAAGGAGATCGAGGCGATGACCGAGATCACCGTCTCCTTGCGGCGCGAGCGCAGATAGCGCCAGGCCACCATGCGCTCGAAGCCGGAGAAAGCGCCCGCCGCTGACCTGGCCGCTGCCGCCGGCTCGCTCATGCGGCGATACCCAGGCGTTTCTTGGCTTCCGCGATCGGCAGTGTGGCGCGCTCGCCCGACTTGCGGTTCTTGATCTCGACCTCGCCGGCGGCCACGCCGCGCGGTCCGACGATCACCTGCCATGGCAGGCCGATCAGATCCGCGGTGGCGAACTTGCCGCCGGGCCGCTGGTCGGTGTCGTCATAGAGCACGTCCTTGCCGGCCGAAGTGAGCGCCGCATAAAGCTCGTCGCAGACGCGGTCGCATTCGCCGTCGCCGACCTTCATGTTGATCAGGCCGATATCGAAGGGCGCCACCGCCTCCGGCCAGATGATGCCGTTCTCGTCATGGCTCGCCTCGATGATCGCCGCGACCAGCCGAGACGGACCGATGCCATAGGAGCCGCCGGAGGCGTAGTGGTCCTTGCCGTCGGGTCCGGTCACCTTGGCGCCCATGGGCTTGGAGTATTTCTCGCCGAAGTGGAAGATGTGGCCGACTTCGATGCCGCGCGCCGAGACCTGCTCGCTTGGCGAAACGTTCGCCCAGGCCGCTTCGTCGTGCATCTCGTCGGTGGCGGCATAAGGCGTCGTCCACTTCTTCACGATGTCACCGATCTCGGCATCGTTGGAGAAGTTGGTGCCGGCGCCCGGCACGTCGAGCGACAGATAGGCGCGGTCGCAGAACACCTGGCTCTCGCCGGTGTCGGCCAGGATGATGAACTCATGGCTGAGATCGCCGCCGATCGGGCCGGTGTCGGCGCGCATCGGAATGGCCTGCAGCCCCATGCGTGTGAACGTCCTGAGATAGGAGACGAACATGCGGTTGTAGGCGGCCCTGGCGCCCTCGAAATCGAGGTCGAAGGAGTAAGCATCCTTCATCAGGAACTCCCTGCTGCGCATGACGCCGAAGCGCGGGCGCACCTCGTCGCGGAACTTCCACTGGATGTGGTAGAGGTTGAGCGGCAGGTCCTTGTAGGACTTCACATAGGCGCGGAAAATCTCGGTGACCATCTCTTCATTGGTCGGCCCGTAGAGCATGTCGCGATCCTGGCGGTCCTTGATGCGCAGCATCTCCTTGCCATAGTCGTTGTAACGGCCGCTTTCTCGCCACAGATCCGCCGACTGGATGGTCGGCATCAGGATTTCCAGCGCGCCGGCGCGGTTCTGTTCCTCGCGGATGATCCGGCAGACCTTGTCCAGCACGCGCTTGCCCAGCGGCAGCCACGAAAAGCTGCCCTGCCCCTGCTGCCGGATCATGCCGGCGCGCAGCATCAGCCGGTGCGAGACGATTTCGGCCTCGCGGGGATTTTCTTTGAGAATGGGCAGGAAATAGCGCGACAAACGCATGGACTGGTCCGTGAGTGAAAATGGCGGCGCGGGAATCGGCGCAACCGAGGCTGCTTGCCCGGGCTTCATAGCCATTTCATGGCCGAATGGAAACCCGAGTGCCCCAAAGTATCGGGGCCTTCTGCACCTTACCAAAAAGGCGATTTTGGCTGCAAAGTGCCGCAAATGGCTTTTTGATCGATTCACAAGCAAGCCCTGCCGCACTATTGTGCAGTGCAGCACGATATTGCCTGTTTCGAGGCAAAATTCTTCGTGACATTTTCACCTGCCTTGGTCTAGTGTGCGCCGATAACCGAGAGGGCGGAGAAAAATCTGCTCTCCTACGCGGTCAAAGTCTTGGGAGGATGCGATCTAGGCGCGGTAACTCGCTGCCGCCGGACACCGGAAACAGATCGGACGCGTTTAAATTGCAAGGCCTTGTGCCTTGCATTTTTTTTGTGCAATCATCTGCTTAGCGCAACCATCTGCCAAACAGCATCAGGCGTGATTAGCCGTTGAATCGGAAGCCGGCTTCCGATTTCAACCTTGGCGCGCGTATGCTGCTCAATACTTGCGGAAACTGCGTTGTCGCCTTCAGTGACTGACGTCCGGCGTGAAGTCCGGCATGATCCGCATGACGTCGTCGAAGCTATACCCCAGGCCCATCGTCAAGCCGTAGAGAATGCCCATCACGACCACCGTCACGATCGTCGCGCGGACGAAGGCGCGCAGCATATGCGGGCCCCGCGGCGCGCTGGAAACGGTGCCAAGCGTGACATCCTGGTCGTCGTCCTGGGTGCGCAAGCTGAACGGAAGAACAACGAACAGCACCATCCACCAGATGACGAAGAACAGCGCGGCGAACAGTATCCAGTTCATATCTGCTCCAGTTCGACCAGCGTGCCGAAGAAATCCTTGGGGTGCAGGAACAGCACCGGCTTGCCGTGCGCGCCGATCTTCGGATTGCCGTCGCCCAGCACGCGCGCGCCGCTTTGCTTCAAATGATCGCGAGCGGCCAGGATGTCGTCGACCTCGTAGCAGACGTGATGCATGCCGCCGGATGGATTCTTCTCGAGGAACGCGGCGATGGGTGAAGTCTCGCCCAGCGGCTCCAGCAACTCGATCTTGGTGTTGCCGACATCGACGAACACGACGCTCACGCCATGCTCGGGCAGCGCCTGCGGCGCGCTCAACCGCGCGCCCAGCGTATCGCGATAGGCGGCCATTGCCGCGGCCAGATCCGGCACGGCAAGCGCGACATGGTTCAGGCGTCCAAGCATTGGCGGTTTCCCTAGGCAGTAGGCAGTAGGCAGTAGGCAGTAGGCAGTAGGCAGTAGGCAGTAGGCAGTAGGCAGTAGGCACTAGGCACTATACA
>NZ_VFTM01000028.1:0-91097 GCF_006439555.1 Mesorhizobium sp. B3-1-6
TCAACGAGCGCATCATGGAGGCTTTCGAGAAGGAAGGCGCCGACGCCTGGTTCGCCGAGGGCGCCAAGGCACGCTTCGAGGCGGAATCGTCCGAGAAGGCGGCGCCCCGGGTCTAGACGGCGAAGGTGGGCCTGATGGCCGGGGCGATTTGGAAGGAGCTGGCAATGTCTTTCCATCGGGCTATTGGCCGCTGCGGACTTAGCGGTTCGACTAGGAAGTGTGTCAGCGAAGTGTGTCAGCTGCATCTGGCAGGTTCGGGGCAGGCGGACGCTCTAGGAGAATTGGGCGACAAGATTGGGTGACGCTATGAAACAAGCTACAGCACTTGCATTTTTGTCAGTTGCATCGGCGGTTGTGGCATATCAGCCCGCCTATGCTGCCGATCCGAAAGTTGTTGTTTGGCAGGGTGATCAATCATTCGAACAGTTCACCTGCGACAAGGACACGGGGCAGATTGTTGTTGATGGCAAGGTCACGATATCTCGTCCCGACGACCTTGATCCCTCCCAGGCAGCTCAATGGATACGAATACGGTGTGATAAACTTCTCTTCAAACCAAACGCCGTTCTTTCGAGCCCGAGCAATTTGGAAATAAAGGTTCGGCTTGAAGTTGCAGGCCCTATCAATCTCGTAAGCACCAGAGGTACGAGCGGTCAGAACGCCAAAGAAACCCCGCTAATATGGGCGCCCCGGAAAGGGCCGGCAGCGCCGAATGGAAATGGCGGTTCGGCCGGTGGTGACGGCGCGCCGTGTGAGAAATTTGGTGGTGGCGCTGACGACGGAAGACCCGGAGAGAACGGCTATAAGGGGCCAGATGGATACCCTGGTAGTTCGGGAGCTGATGGCCAAGCAGGAACGAGCGCATCCGATATCCGGCTCATAGTTGGGTCTTTCGCAGATGGGGCCACGGTTGAGATTTACGCCCCGGGCGGTGGTGGCGGAAAAGGCGGCCTTGGTGGACGCGGCATGGACGGCGGTGATGGAGGGAATGGCGGCCCCGGCGGTCACGGCGGCGCAGGCGGCAAATGTCATCTCTCCCGGCGTGGGGGGCAAGGTGGCAATGGCGGAGACGGTGGTAATGGCGGAGACGGCGGCGTAGGCGGCAATGGAGGCGACGGCGGCGATGGCGGAAATGTTACGGTCGCCTTGCGATCCGGTGGCAACCTAACTGAAGAGCCACTGATAGACAATCATGGTGGCAAGGGCGGCGCTCCAGGAGAAGGCGGCGATCCAGGAATAGGCGGCAATGGCGGTCAAGGCGGAGCTGGCGGTCAGGGCGGCGATGGGTCGCTTTTCCATGAGTCAGGTTCCGCCGGGCTCGGTGGCCCCGATGGACACCGAGGCCAGGACGGGCACAAAGGTCCCTCAGGTCAATGGGGACATGATGGGCACAAGGGGAAAATAGGCAAAGGAAGCTGGGGGACGCTTTCGGAACAAAACTTTGACAATCTGTTCTAGTTGGGAGCGGGATATGCCTTACTTCAACAATCGTGCTGCAATGGTACTTGCGACTGTGACGCTCGCCAGCGCCTTCATTGCTGCGGCTATGGGCTCAGTCTTTGGACAAGATAATCTTGGCACAATACTGGATGGGTTATCCACTCTTGAATACGATTCATCTGGTCCATTCGCTCTGGGCGATACTGTCGCGCTAAATGAGCTTACTTCCCCGCGAGAGCGTTGTATCAAGTATGATGAGACCGCAAACGTGAAATTTGATACGAAAGGAGCCGTCTCAAGTAAGTTGTCTCTTTCGATGATCAAAACTTACGAAGATTTGGAAAATTCGTTGAATTTTTCATTTTCGCTATCGGCGTCGATGGATGCCGGATTTGCCGGGCTATCTGCCGGCGGAAATGCATCCAGCACGGTTAAGTTCGATAGCTTTCTGAAGAAGGAGAGGTCTTCTCTCGTCTTTGTTATCGAGGCGAGCGCTGATCATGGACGTGAATATATTTCGGATTACGGAATAAAAGACGAGTACAAGTCCCTGTTGGATAAGGGGGACGTTCAAGGTTTTATACAAAAATGCGGAACTAATTTCGTTCGTGCTGTCGAAAAAGCGTCAAGTCTCCGGGTTATTATTAATGTCTCTGGTTTGAACTCGTCTAGCAAAACGATGATTTCCGATGCCTTTACGAGTAAGACTGATGCAAAGGCGAACATCGTTTCAGTTAAGGCGAGCACCTCTGCTACAGTGAGTACGAATCTGGCTGATACATTGAAGCTTGCATCTAAGGTTGGGAAAATAGATGTGGAGGTTCAGGCAGCTGGCGGCAGCGGCCTCCCCAGTCTTGGAAAGATAATGAAGGGGCTTGACCTAACGGACGCGCTACAGGTAAAGACTCTTTTCGACGCTATGGCGGACGCCTCTTCGGACTTTACTCTGTCAAACGCAGCGCCGGCAAAGTTCGTTATTCAGCCCTATCCGCAATTGAAACCAGATGACAATAAATTTGACCCTAAGCGTTTTGTTGAGCTTGGGAGAATTTATAAGGCGCTTCTTCGTGTCAATGATCAACTGGACATATATCAAGGATACAAGACTCAGAATTATCAGCTCTGGGAAAAATATTTTCGAGTTTACACGGAGAAAGCTGAAGCTTTGAGAAACACTCTTGTTGCTTCGTATGCGAAATGTAGGCAAAAGGGTGACTGTAGTGATGATGTTCCTTCTAAAATTGACGGTCTATTGCTAGATGATATTCTTTACGAGGGAGAGTTCGATTCGGTTTGCCCCCGAGCGCTAGATATTGTTTCGGCAATCAATCCGAAGACGGCCATACCAAGCAAGGTGTTGTCTTCAATAGGACTTCAGTGGGTCGGGGGAATCCGTTATATCGATCAAATTGATACCGTGGGAATCGAGGCCTACAGAATTACTCCCGATTTTGTGCTCGAAAAACTTCCGTTTCTGACGCATGATCAGTACCGTGCAAACGAGCATGAGGATGGAACGACAAGCGCTGCTTTCGATGTATATCGCCGGACCCTGCACAACGAAGACGTGGTTGATGCAAATGGCCAGCTGGACTGGAATAAGCTCGACAATCAGCGGAAAGACGTCGCAAGAAGTGTCTATTTCCTTCGATTCAGGACGGTTGCCGGGATCCAGGTTGATGAGGTGATTGGGTACCCGGACATGAGAGATTGTAAGTTGTCAGATTGATCCGCCTTGGTTCAGGTGGAGTGAGTAAAAGCGCCCCAAGTGAATCACGTCCACGCGTTCCGAGGCAGAGACGTTTCGGAGTGTCGTTCCCAGACGACAATACCAAGGTGCGGCCGGGCCGTTGCGTCGGTCTGTCCGGCCGATGGGGTATCCGCAGCCTGGCCGGGCAATAGACCTAGAGCGGTTCACGATTTGATAGAATCGAATGGGATTCCGTATCAGCCGGTTTTGTGATTGAACTAAACCGCTATCGCGGTAGGAGGCGAGTAGCCTTGGCGTGAGGAGGGCCCCTGTCTGACAAAGTTTGGTGTCGAGCCAACCTTTCAGACAGGAGAACCCCAGATGGCCGAGTTGAGCCCTCTACGTCGACGCATGATCGAGGACATGACGGTCCGCAATCTGTCGCCGGCAACGCAGCGATCCTACATCCACCATGTCGCAAAGTTCAGCCGTTTCTTTAAACGGTCGCCGGATTAGCTCGGATACGAAGAAGTTCGCACCTCAAGCCTTGCAGAGCGCCTTTACCGCTGGCCAATTGCGCTTCTCTGGCGAGCTTGCCGGCTCGGTTGATCCTTCTGCCTTCGCTCACCGAATCGCTGAACTCAAGCGCGCCAGCTGGGTCGTCTACTCGAAGCCGCCTTTGGCGGGCCTGAGCAGGTTTTGGCCTATCTCGGCCGCTACACCCACCGCGTGGCCATCACCAATAGCCGGCTCACTCACCTCGATGGCCAGCAGGTCGGGTTCCGCTGGAAGGATTACCGCCACCATAGCAAGACCAAGACCATGTTCCTGGCAGCGGACGAGTTCATCCGCCGCTTCCTGCTGCACAGCCTGCCCGATGGCTTTCACCGCATCCGCCACTATGGCTTCCTTGCAAACGGCCAACGAGCCGCCAAGCTCGCCCTGTGCCGGCAACTGCTCGACGTGCCCCCGTCTGAGCCGGCCCACAGCGCCGCCGACTATCGCCTGCGCTATCATCAACTCACCGGCAAGTCGTTGGACGTCTGCCCTTGCTGCGGCGGACGTATGTTCGCTCGCGGTTCGCTACCCCGCAGGCCATTTGCCGCATGGAACACCTCATGAGCCGTTCCTGCGCCCAGATTTGTGCGATATTCGCGGCGGCGTCTCCGGGAGGCAGCGAAGCTTTGTGCCCCAATCCGGCCCAGAGGCTCATCGGGTCGCACTTCTCCCCGCCGTGCCGATCTCCGCGAGCAAGGCCGGCTGCATATCAAACCTTCGCTACAGCCAAGCCGCCGCCCGTCAGTCGTCATCGAGCCGGATCAATACCCTCTACAAGCTGATAGCCGCGATCAAATCCCCATAGCTCGCAGCGGCGGCCCGCGGTTCAGTTCAATCAGGTTTCTATGAGGTCGCCGCATCATTCCGGCCGTACTCTCGGTGCTCGCGACCTCACAGAAACCTCCAGATTCAAGATGGTGGCTGGAGTGAAGGCCAGCATCTGATGACCCGACCTCTTTCTAATGATCTTCGCGAGCGAGTTGTTGCGGCGGTTTTGAGTGGTGAGAGCCGGCGGTCGGCGGCCAAACGGTTTGGCATTTCGGTTTCAGCGGCAGTTAAGTTGTTGCAGCGCCATCGGGCAACCGGCTCGGTTGCGCCTGGCAAGATGGGCGGGCATCGCAAGAGGGTGCTGGAGCCGCACCGTGCCTTCATCGAGGTACGTATGCGTGAGACGCCGCATCTGACGCTGCACGGTCTGCAGGATGAGTTAGCCGGCCGCGCGGGGTCAAGGTCTTGCACAACGCGGTGTGGCAGTTCCTGCGCCGCGAGGGTCTGGGCTTCAAAAAAACGCTGTTCGCCCTTGAGCAGGTGCGCGCTGATATTGCCCGCAGACGCCAACGATGGCGATCCTGGCAGGCCGGCCTCGATCCGCGGTGCCTGGTCTTCATCGATGAGACCTGGATCAAGACCAACATGGCTCCGCTGCGCGGTTGGGGACCGAAGGGCAAGCGGCTACGCGGCCTGGCTCCGCACGGCCATTGGCGCACGCTGACCTTCCTCGGCGCTCTGCGCTGGGATCGGCTCGCCAATGCTTCCGCGCTTATGTCGAGCAGCAGCTCATCACCGTGCTGAAGCCCGGCGACATCGTCATCATGGATAACCTGGGAAGCCATAAGTCGGCGGCCATCAGGCAGATGATCAAGGCCGCTGGCGCCAGGCTTTGGTATCTGCCGCCCTACTCGCCAGACCTCAATCCGATCGAGCAGGCCTTCGCCAAGATCAAACATTGGATGCGCCAAGCGCAGAAACGCACCGTCGAGATACTTGGCGCCACATAGGCCACCTCGTCGAAACGATCGAGGCAGCCGAATGCAACAACTACTTCGCAAACGCAGGGTACGCTTCCGTCAAAACGTGAAAGACTCTAGCCAAAATGTTTGTGCTACTTCCGTCGCCAGTTTGTCGGCGCCGGCTTTTTTGCACGGCGGACCACATTCATAGTCAGTCGGTTTGCCGGGACTACTACTTTCGCTCATAGAGGTAGAGAGCCTCTTCGGCGGCGGAGATTTGGCGGAGGAGTTTTCGTCCAGACGCCAAGCCGACTCCATGGTATTCAAAACCAATTTTTGCGGTTGTCTCCACGCGCATCCATGGTCCATCACTTGGGTTTACCATTGCTGATGGATCGCCATCTTTAAGCCGCTCTAGAATTGCATCGCGTGTTGATTGGTAGTCGGCTTTTGACGTCGAGTAGGTCACCTCCTGTTCCATGCTCGCCCCTGGCAGATCGATGCTCTCTACCACAGTTTCTTCGCCGTGAGCCGGGTATGAGGCGAACAATATAAGGCCGAGTGCGATTTCCAATGACATTGCTACCACTCGCATAGTGAGTTCCTCCTGGCTTGAGCGAATGTGGGTGCACAGAAGATACTGGCAGAGAACGGATTTGGAGGGAAGCGAACACCAGTAGCTTCGGCGGCGCGCCGACCAGCGATCATCGTCGGTCACGCCCTTCAATTGACCATCCGATGGAGGATATTGACACTATATATTTGGAAAAAGTTGGCATGTCGGTCTTGTGTCTGGCCCAGATGTTCAGTCCCACCAAGGACGATCCCATCGACAGCGCAACCAGGCGGTCACGAACAACATGACATTGAAGATCAGAAGGCCCGGCGCAAAGTCGGCCGTGTAGGGAAAGTAGGAAGCACGGTCGGCGGGTAACGGCCGCGCCCCTCTTGACCGGTGCCGAAAACGGCGAAATCATCATCCGTGAACGCAACAAGGCACCCGAGGACCGACGCCGCCAAACTGTCCCGACATAAGCGAAATCGCTGTCCGGGAATTAGCGGAACCTGTCTCCGGCTTTTGCAAAACGCGCTCTCTGTTTTGATTGGGTAAATTGGTATCCGTAGGCGGATTCGCCTTTGCTCCAGATGGTAACTCACGCTCGCCCCTGCGCGGCTGTTTTAGCGAATGCAAATATTCTTGATGTTCTCCATTGCCACCTCAACGCTTTGCGCCCACAATTGAACAGCCACTTCAATCCTTTGCTATGTTTCTTAAGGCATTCTGATGCCTTCGCCACGTCAAAATGACCGTGATTTCCAGGCAAGGATCATCTCAGCCTTAGAGGCTAGGAAACCTATGGGCATCTGGACGTTCGTAAACAGCCCATTCTTTCTATGGCTCGCTTCCGCTAGCTTGATCACCGCCGCTGGTTCCTATTTGACAAATCACCGTCAATGCATGGCCGATTCCATGAGACTCATATCGGAGTATAATGTCTTGCGTTCCGAGTTAAATGACAGGCTCCAAAAAGTATCACAAAATTCTCTTAATAAAGGAGACGCGGATTCATTTAAGGCAATTCTTGATAAAGTCGCTAATGATTCAAAACAATATCCTGGTGTGTCGATCGATGAGCTGTTCAAAAGGTATGTTGATTACGAAATTATAATAGATGGCAAGAGCCTTAAAGACTATGCGGAATTTGCCTCTTTGCGACAGCAGTTGCATTCTGAGGCGGCTACAGAAAAATTGTTATCTTCGCTTAACGCTCTAAATGACACGTTCAATAGTTTCAATGAGGTCAGCTCCACGTTTCGTATGACTCAAAAATGTGATATGAAGACCGTGTTTGAAAAATACATTTATGGCGCACAGGTGCCTATTGCGAGCATCCCCAAGCAGAAGCCGCCTCCGCCGCCTAGCGATCCAGTTGTACCGTAGTATTCTTGGGGGCGCCCGTCTCACAGCGGAAGCGCGCCCTACGCGCAGCTTTGCGCTCGCGCCGTTTATGAACTCGACGCCGCCCGCCTCAAGAGCGGTGCGAATGCTATCTTGGCATCTTACGGAAACGGTATCACATCGCTGTCTATCGAAATCCACCACGGTCGAAAGACCGAAAAGGACGTCCGATCGCGCGGTAGCCGTGTGACGCAACTGGCAGGATGCCCACAACTTGACCGAGCTGCTATGACGTGAGCAGCAAGCTCGCCGAAGCTATTTGGCTCTCAATGCGCAACGGTCCTGCGGTCGAACGGTGAGCGCGTGGCACTGCGGTCACTCCGGGAAGTCCGCGAAGTGCTCGGCGTAGATCTTATCGACGCTGCGCTCCGCACGAAGGCTGAAGGTGATTTCGTGGCCCATCAGGCGCCCTTGGATGCCGCCGACAAGCTCATTCTATGCCTCCATAAGTAGAAATACTACTTCTCGTATTCAGTGACCGACCAGCTTTTCGAACTGTTGGTCAGATAGAGTTCCTGCCAATCCTTTGGCTGTGCGCCCGGGGGAGCCACTTTGGCCCGGCACACCGAGATTCCCAGATTTTGAAGAGCGATGTCCTGACATCCCTGGCGCGCCCACCTCGGCATTCCCATTGCCGGCAAAGAAGTGATACGAGATCGTGTTTTTGCCAGGCGGGCCCCCTTCACCGCCTTCGCCAGCTTCACTCCCATCGCCTCTTTCTCCACCCTCACCAGGATCGCCTCCACGACCACCAAAGTTTTTTATGATGGGCGTCGGTACGTCGCCTGCTTCCTGGAGGCCAAGGGTAACCGCTCCTCCATTACCGCCATCGCCACCGTCGTCTCCTTGGCCACCATCCCCACCGTTGCCGCCGTCGCCACCATTGCCTCCAACCCCGCCGCTGGATGCCATATGACACTCATTGCCATCGCCACCTTTTCCGCCGCTCCCTCCCTTGCCGCCGTCGCCCCCATCGGCACCACGTCCGCCTGTTCCCCCGCGGCCGCCATTTCCGCCCATCGCGATCAGTTCAAACGTTGTGGTAGCGGAAACCGATTTGGACAATAGAACGATGTCAGCGGCGTTTGATCCTCGTTGCCCCGATGCACCCTTTGAAGCTTGCCACATAGTTCCAGGTGTGCCGTCTTCGCCCCGCTGACCATTCGCGCCGCGTTCCGACGTATGGTTAGTCGGACTGTCAGGACTTGTTTCACAACCAGTTGCATTTATTCCGCTCAAGCCATTTAAGCCGCCACGGCCATCAGGCACCTTGCGGATAGCCCAGATATCCGGCGTGGGAGGCGCATCGGCACCATTGCTGCCACGGGTGTTCACGATCTTCACCGGGCCGCTTATTAATTCGCTGATGCGTATGTCCAACGTGCTGATTGAACTCAGCGAACTACCGGCTTCAAATTTCAGGTTTGCGCAGTGAATCGAAATCTTTCGGGCCTGCCCGTAAGGGATCCCGACCGCAATTCCCACACCCATCGCGATGCCGTCCGCCAAGTTGCCGGCGAAGCGAATCGCCAAAGCAACTGCGCGCAAATTCCCATATCGGCCGCGTTCTCTGCAGGCCGATCAGGTCATCAAAAATATGATCCATAGGTTTCTCTCCTTCGGGCGATCTCGCGTGTAGATCGGCGTCTAGCGAAGTCGAGTTGTGTAGATATGCTGTAGATCAGCCGTTTTTCGGCCAAATCTGAAAACCCTGCATACCTTGGAAATGTTGGCTCCCCGGGCCGGATTCGAACCAGCGACCAACCGGTTAACAGCCGGTTGCTCTACCACTGAGCTACCGGGGAACGGAGGCTCTGACGTGAGTGGCGCAGCCTATAGCAAACACCTTTCGGCTTTGCAAAGCAGCAATTCGCAATTTTTCTCCAGTTTTTAATGCGGCTATTTGTGCCATCGTTCAACATGCCCACATATGAAGGGCTTCACACCGGCACGGAACAAAGCGGCCGGTTGGCCTTTGACATGGCATTGGCGGCAGATGGGATCTGATTTTGAATGACGGCAGCTGACGACGACAGTGCCCCGGCGCGGAAGATTTCGGTTTTCGGCCGCGAGTTCACCATGCCGCGCTCGCGCGGCTGGCGAATCGCGATCGGCATGCTGCTCACCCTTGGCGGGATTCTGGGCTTTCTGCCGATTCTCGGCTTCTGGATGGTTCCGCTCGGTCTTCTGGTGCTGTCCTACGAATTCGCCATGATCCGGCGCCACCGGCGGCGTTTCGTCGTCTGGTGGGAACGCCGGCGCCGGCCCGACTGAGCGCCTGCGGCGGCTCCGCCGCGGCGATGCCGGACCCATGACAACCGATTGGTAATCACCACTTTGGCTGCTCCATGCGAAAGCGTCGGGAATGACGCGCGAGCGCTTGACGACCTTTGAGCGCCAACATAATGAGTTCGCTCGGAACGCCGGGAGCATTGCGAGGCCTCGTGGCGGAGTGGTTACGCAGAGGACTGCAAATCCTTGCACCCCGGTTCGATTCCGGGCGAGGCCTCCAGATGCTTGCGGGCTCCAGCGCAACCGCGCCGGAGCGGGGTTCCAGTCGAAGTTTTGGCCGCGCGCCTGGCGCGGGGAGCGGATTGTTGGGACATGAACGCTGATTTCTCCGAACGCCGCGTGAAGATGGTCGACGGCCAGGTCCGCACCACCGATGTCACCAGCGCGCCGCTCATCGAGGCGATGCTGACTGTCCCGCGCGAGGCCTTCGTCGGCGCCGGACAGCGGGATCTGGCCTATATCGACGAAGACATCCGCATTTCCGATGGCGCGAATGGCGGCGGCGCACGCTACCTGATGGAGCCGTCGCCGCTCGCCAAGCTTTTGCAACTGGCTGAAATCGACGCGAGCGATTCGGTGCTCGATGTCGGTTGCGGCACCGGCTATTCCGCCGCGTTGCTGTCCAGGCTCGCGCGCTCGGTCGTCGCGCTCGAGAGCGATCCCGCGCTGGCGGAGGCCGCCAAATCCACGCTTTCCAGTCTTGGCTGCCAGAACGTCACGGTGGTCACCGGGCCGCTGCCGCAGGGGCAGGCCGCCAAGGGGCCCTACAACGCCATTTTCATCGGCGGCAGCGTCGAGGAAGTGCCGCCGGCATTGCTCGACCAGCTTGCGGAAGAAGGCCGCCTGGTTGTGGTCGAAGGGCGGGGCAACTCTGGCGTGGCCCGTCTGTTTTTCAAGGCAGGAGGGGTTGTAACCGGAAGAAGGGCCTTTAATGCGGCAATTAAGCCACTACCGGGCTTCGAACGTGCTCACGCGTTTGAATTCTGAGCGTTTTTGCCTTGCAGCGAATGCGCTGTCATGATGGCTTGCGCCTGACAATCGTTGCTGATTTGGTTAACCGGGTGTTTTCGGGAAGCCGTCAGCGGGGGAACGATAAACAACGCGGCGCCGGCCGATCCGTATGGGTAGGCTGACGTGGCGTGGTTCCCATGCAAAACGAATGAGGGAAATAACGTGCCGCCTCTACGCAAGAGTGTTTTAGTAGCTATCCTTGTTTCGGCCACCGCGCTTTCGCCGTTGGCCGCCTCCGCTGAAACCATTACGGGCGCGCTCGCCAAAGCCTATCAGTATAACTCGCAGTTGAATGCTGCCCGCGCTGGCGTGCGCGTCACTGACGAGGGCGTAGCCATTGCCAAGTCGGGCTGGCGTCCGACCGTCACCGGTTCGGCCAACATCGACTACACCAACATACATGGCTTTGGCACCAGCAGGAGAATAACGACGGGCAGCTTCGGCGTGCAGATCAACCAGACGCTGTTCGACGGGTTTCAGACCAAGAACAATGTCGCCGCCGCGGAATCGCAGGTGAAGGCTTCGGTCGAAAGCCTGCGCAACACCGAAGAGAACATCCTGTTCAACGCGGCCAGCGCCTATATGGACGTGATTCGCGACCGTCAGATCGCGGTGCTGACCGAGCAGAACCTGCAGTTCCTGACCGAGCAGGCGCGCGCCGCCCGCTCGCGCTTCGAGGTCGGCGAGGGCACCCGCACCGACGTCGCCCAGGCCGATGCCTCCCGCGCGACGGCCGTGGCGCAGTTGAGCGCCGCCCGCGCGACGGCGCTGGCAAGCGCCGCAACCTACCACCAGATCGTCGGCGACGAGCCGGGCAAGCTCAAGGCAGCCTCGCCGCTTGGCAAGCTGCTGCCAGGTGGCGTCGATTCGGCCTTGGCCATCGCTTCCGCCGAACATCCCGCCATTCTGGCCACACAGCATCTCGTCGATGCCGCCGCCTTTTCGGTGAAGTCGTCGGAAGGCGCGCTGCTGCCGCAGGTGACGGCCTCGGCCGGCGTTTCGGACGACTACAGCCACACCGTTCCCAGTTCCATCAGCAGCCCCAACGGTAGTTCGACATCGGCCAATATCGGCGCTTCGCTCACCATTCCGATCTATTCGGGTGGCCGGACCTCGGCGCTGGTGCGGCAGAGCAAGGAATCACTGGGCGAGGCGCGCATCCAGGTCGATGTCAGCCGCGACCAGGTGCGCCAGGCCGTGGTCTCGGCCTGGACGCAATATGTCGCCGCGCGCCAAAGCGTGGATGCCAACAGGCAGGTGATCGATGCCGCGCAACTGGCGCTCAACGGCGTCATCGAAGAGCGCAATGTCGGCCAGCGCACGACGCTGGATGTGTTGAACGCGCAGAACGCGGTCATCACCGCCAAGATCAACCAGGCCAGCTCCGAACGCGACGTGGTCGTGGCGAGCTATGCCATCCTGTCGGCGATGGGCCGGCTGTCGGTCGATCGTCTTGGGCTGGCGGTCACCAAATACAGGCCCGAAGAGCATTACAACGCCGTCAAGGACAAGTGGTTCGGACTGCGCACGCCCGACGGACGCTGATTTCCGGTATGCTTCCAGCAAGCGCCGCGTGTCCGATGGACGCGCGGCGTTTTTCTTTATCGATGGCACGGGCTCGTCGGGCCGCGAACCGCCTAATCTGTTGAAATCCAACGCGTCCCCAGATTGGGGATTCTCGGATGACGATAGGTCGGTTACGCTGTCGCCATTGATTCGAATTCCGACCCGGGCAGGAACGGAATTCCTGAATGGGTCAAGTTCTTGAACGGGTCAGTTCTTGGACAGGGTCGAGTTCTTGGGCAGGTCACTGGGGCGGCGGATGTGACGATGGCGACGGCAAGCAGCGCGCAGCGCGAACCTTCCATGGAAGAGATACTGGCTTCCATCCGAAGGATCATCGAAGACAGCGACACCGGGCGCAAGCAGCCGGCCGAGGCTGGTGAACTGCGCCAGGATCTGGAGCCGGCCGCGGTTAGCGTACCCACGGTCGAGGTCGACGCCTTTCGTTCCGAATTGCATGCCGACGCCGGCCCGCGCAAGCCAGCGACGCTGGCGGAGGTCCAGGCCCAGCTGGCTGCGGCCGATCCGGCGGTCGCACGCGTCGAGGCTCGTCCCGGGCCGGTCAAGGAGGCTCCGGCCACGGCCAATCCCGAGGGCACCGAGCCGAGCGCGCAAGCGGCCACGAGCAGCCCGGCCGCGGCAAATGCGACGCAGTCGGCCGAGACCATCGTCGCCGATTGGCGGCGCGAAATAGCGGCGGTCGGCGGCAGCACGGTTACCGCGAGACCGGCCGTCCGGGTCCCGGAAGCCGCGCCGAGGGTCGAGATCGAGAAGCAAGAGCCGGCGTTTGAAGCTGCCGCGCATGCCAGCGCTCCCCGGGCATCCGAACCGGAGACGCAGCCGGCCCGGCCCGCGATCCTCTCCGAGCATACGGGCCGGCAGGTTGCCGCGGCTTTCGGCGAGCTTTCCGATGCTTTTGCCAGCCGCGGCAAGAAGAGTTTCGACGAGATGGCCGAGGAGATGCTGCGGCCTATGCTGCAGGATTGGCTCGACAACAACCTGCCGACGCTGGT
The DNA here is from genome assembly GCF_006439555.1 of Mesorhizobium sp. B3-1-6. NCBI lineage: Bacteria > Pseudomonadati > Pseudomonadota > Alphaproteobacteria > Hyphomicrobiales > Phyllobacteriaceae > Mesorhizobium > Mesorhizobium sp. B3-1-6. The sequence continues at coordinate 13,258 of NZ_VFTM01000028.1, forward strand.
CGAAAGGCTGGTGCGCGAGGAGATCGAGCGCGTGGCGCGCGGGGCGCAGTAAGCTGCCGCAACACGCACGCTGAAAAGCGCCGCCTTCGGGCGGCGCTTTTGCTTTGGGACCCGCTGCGCCCTTGCAGTCGACATGCATCAGGCGAGCCGCCATTGCGGCACCGGCCGGGATTGTCGCCGGTCGCGGCATGCCTATCTGTAAGAGCGATCGCAGTTCTCGCGGTTGACTCGGCCAAGACCTTCCGATTTACACCGGACGCTTGTTCCCGACAGTTCGGACCTCCTCCATGCTTGATAAGACCTACGACGCCAAAGCCGTCGAGCCGAAGATCGCCAAAATCTGGGAAGAGGCGGATGCCTTCCGGGCAGGCGCCGGCGCGGAAGAGGGGGCCGAAGCCTTCACCATCGTCATCCCGCCGCCGAACGTCACCGGCTCGCTGCATATGGGCCATGCGCTCAACAACACGCTGCAGGACATTCTCGTGCGCTTCGAGCGCATGCGCGGCAAGAATGTGCTTTGGCAGCCCGGCATGGATCACGCCGGCATCGCAACGCAGATGGTGGTCGAGCGCCAGCTCATGGAAAAGCAGATCCACCGCCGCGATCTGACGCGTGAAGAGTTCATCGAGAAGGTCTGGGAGTGGAAGGCCGAATCGGGCGGCGCGATCTTCAACCAGCTGAAGCGGCTCGGCGCCTCGGCCGACTGGTCGCGCGAACGCTTCACCATGGATGAAGGCCTGTCCAAGGCGGTGCTGGAAGTCTTCGTCACGCTCTACAAGGAAGGCCTCATCTACAAGGACAAGCGCCTTGTGAACTGGGACCCGAAGCTGCTTACCGCCATTTCCGACCTCGAGGTCGAGCAGCATGAGGTCAACGGCAATCTCTGGCACTTCCGCTACCCGATCGAAGGCGAGGCGTTCGACCCTGAGAACCCGAAGACGTTCATCACGGTGGCGACGACGCGTCCCGAGACGATGCTCGGCGACACCGCCGTGGCCGTGCATCCGGACGACGAGCGCTTCACCGATCTGGTCGGTAGCCACGTCGTGCTGCCGATCGTCGGCCGCAAGATTCCGATCATCGCGGACGAGTATTCCGATCCGGAGAAAGGCTCCGGCGCGGTCAAGATCACGCCGGCGCATGACTTCAACGACTTCGAGGTCGGCAAGCGCCACAAGCTGCCGGCGATCAACATCCTGACGGTTGAGGCGGCCGTCAAGCTCAAGGACAATGAGGATTTCCTCGCCGGTCTCGAGGTCACGCCGGAGCGCCAGGCCCTGTGGGACGAGCTGGACGGGCTCGACCGTTTCGCCGCGCGCAAGAAGATCGTCGAGCTGATGGAGGCCGGCGGCTTTCTGGAAAAGGTCGAGCCGCATCGCCATGCCGTTCCGCATGGCGACCGCGGGGGCGTGCCGATCGAGCCATTCCTGACCGACCAGTGGTATGTCAACGCCGCCGAGCTCGCCAAGCCGGCGATTGCCTCGGTGCGCGAAGGCCGCACCAATTTCGTGCCGAAGAACTGGGAGAAGACCTATTTCGACTGGATGGAGAACATCCAGCCCTGGTGCATCTCGCGCCAGCTCTGGTGGGGGCACCAGATCCCGGCCTGGTACGGGCCGGACGGGCATGTCTTCGTCGAAAAGACCGAGGAAGAGGCTTTAGCCGCGGCGATCGAATATTACCTTGCGCTGGAAGGGCCGTGGAAGGCCTGGGTCGAGGACAAGCTGGAAAACTTCCAGCCGGGCGAGATCCTGACCCGCGACGAGGACGTGCTCGACACCTGGTTCTCGTCGGCGCTGTGGCCGTTCTCGACGCTCGGCTGGCCCGATCAGACGCCGGAGCTCAAGACCTATTACCAGACCGACGTGCTGGTGACCGGCTTCGACATCATCTTCTTCTGGGTCGCCCGCATGATGATGATGGGCCTGCACTTCATGGACGAGGAGCCGTTCCACACCGTCTATGTGCACGCGCTGGTGCGCGACAAGAACGGGCAGAAGATGTCGAAGTCGAAAGGCAACGTCATCGATCCGCTCGACCTGATCGACGAATATGGCGCCGACGCGCTGCGCTTCACGCTGACTGTCATGGCGGCGCAAGGGCGCGACGTGAAGCTCGATCCGGCCCGCATCGCCGGCTACCGCAATTTCGGCACCAAGCTGTGGAACGCGACGCGCTTCGCCGAGATGAACGAGGTCGCGCGCGACGACGAGTTCTGGCTGAACGACGCCAAGCTGCCGGTCAACCGCTGGATCCTGACCGAGCTGACGCGAGCGGCGCGCGCTGTCACCGAAGGCATCACCAGCTACCGGTTCAACGAGGCGGCGGGCGCGGCCTATCGGTTCGTCTGGAACCTGTTCTGCGACTGGTACCTGGAATTGTTGAAGCCGGTGTTCATGGGCACGGACGAAGCCGCCAAGGCCGAGAGCCGGGCATGCGTCGCCTTCGTCCTGGACGAGATCTACAAGCTCCTGCATCCGATGATGCCGTTCATGACCGAGGAACTGTGGGCGCAGACCGCCGGCGAGGGCAAGCAGCGCTCGTCGCTGCTTTGCCACGCCGCCTGGCCGTCGCCCGACTTCGGGGACGAAGAGGCCGCCGCCGACATCAATTGGCTGGTCGACCTCGTTTCGGGCATCCGCTCGGTACGTTCGGAAATGAATGTGCCGCCGGCGGCAATCGCGCCGCTGATGGTGATCGGCGCCAACACGCTTACGCAAGAGCGGCTGGAGCGTCACGCCCAGGCGATCAAGCGGCTGGCGCGCGTCGGCGATATTGCGCTCGCCGATGCACCGCCCAAGGGCTCGGCCCAGATCGTGCTCAACGAGGCGACGGTGAGCCTGCCGCTCGGCAGCCTGATCGATCTCCAGGCGGAGGCCGCGCGGTTGCAGAAGGAACTGGCGAAGGTGACCGAAGAGATCGCCCGCCTGCACAAGAAGCTGTCGAACGAAAAGTTCGTCGCCAATGCGCCGGAAGAGGTGGTCGGGGCCGAGCGTGAGAAACTCGCCGAATATCGCGAGGCGCAGGAGAAGCTTTCGGTGGCTTTGACCAGGGTCCGCGACGCCGGCTGAAAGGCAAGATTCGGCCTCGCTCCAAAGGTGCTTTCCGGTACGTTAGCTGCCTCGAAAATGGGCGTGCCGCTACGTTAATTTTGACGTAAACGGAAAGTTTGCGCCCCATTGTTGCCATAATGTAACAATGCGGCCCGCGATCCCTAAAATCGGCTGTTTTTGCCCTATTTTGGGTAGTTTCTTCGGATTTTTTCGATCGTTCGACCCCGGCTGGCGCGATTCAGGCGCCGATTGCGGTGCCAGCCACCATGGCGAAAATACGTGCTGTCAAGATGTACATGTACAGCTCTTGAAATCGTTGTTGCGTCGTTAACCCGAATTGGTTCTAGCTTTGAGCCACTTGTATTTCGGGGAGGGATTTCCATGAACATCTTGCGGCTCAAAGCTCTGGCGGGGGCAGGCTGCTTTTCGATCGCGTTGATCGGCGCGGCGATGCATCCCGCGCATGCCGGCGGCCTAGAGCGCGGCGGCTACGACATCGACCTGCTTTTCGATCCTTCGCAGGTCGCGACGGAAGCTGAAGCGACCTATGTGATGCCGGATCGCAAGTACAAGAATGCGACTGGTCCGGGGGGCTTCAACTTTCTCAGTTCCACGGCAGATGGGGCCGAGCCCTATTGGGTACCGCGCATTGGGGTCAAAGCCCAAGTTGTTCAAGGCGTCGACTGTATGGTCGACTATTCACAGCCTTGGGGCGCCCACACCGCCCCTGGCGCGTCGTGGAATGGCGCTTTTTCGAACGTCGAAACGGATATTAAGAGCAATAACTACGCCGGTACATGCTCCTACAAGTTTGATGCCGGCAAGGGCCAGCTACGTTTTATCGGCGGCGTGTTTTATCAGGACATTTCAGGCTTCAAGGAAAGCTTGGTGGGCTTCAATCCATTTGGGCCGTCACCGATTGGTCGCGTCGACCTAGAGGCCAGCGGCTGGGGCTGGCGAGCCGGTATTGCCTACGAAATCCCTGAGATCGCGCTTCGGGCCAGCTTGGTCTACAATTCGCAGGTCAAGCTTGACAACATCTCTGGAACGCTGACTTTGCCGGACGGCTTGGGAGGGACCACAGCCACGCCAATCTATGGCTCGACGCAGTACATGCCTGACTCGGTCGAGTTGAAATTGCAGTCGGGTATCGCTCCCGGCTGGCTGGCCTTTGGTTCGATCAAGTGGGTTAACTGGAGCACTCTGCAAAGTGTTCCGATCTGTTCCGAACAGACCAAAGGTTTGGCTGCGTGTACAACCGTTTCTCCCCTTCCGGTTCGGCTTACCTCTCTCGACCTGATGTATCGCGACGGCTGGACCGTTTCCGGCGGCATAGGTCACAAGTTCAATGATGAATGGAGCGCCGCTGGTCAGCTTACCTGGGATCGCGGCACGTCGCACGGCTATGGCGTCCAAACCGATACCTGGACGCTCGGCGGCGGTGTTGCCTACACGCCTCGGCCAAACATCGAGCTACGCTTGGCTGGTGCTATCGGCGTCATGACCAGCGGCCATTCTGGCACGCTTACCGACGAGAATGGCTATACCGCGGGCGAAGACGCTACCTATGACGTCGGCAATGATCTGATCACGGCGATTTCAGGCGGAATCAAGATCAAGTTCTAAGTTTCTGAAAATTCATCAAAAAGGCCGGGCAGTGCTCGGCCTTTTTTGTTGGGTCAATGACGCTTCGGCTTCGCCCCTTCAACCCGCTGTTGCAGATTCGTCGCGAACCGGCGCCCGATGCGATTGTGACGTTTCGGCAACACTTTCTGAACAACCCCTGCTGTAGAAGTCTGACAGAGGGACCTGCCCATTTCCCGCCATAAACCCGGAGCACCCGAGATATGTCCCGGGATGCGTGCCAGGTTGGCGCGGCGAGGGGACCGGCCGCGGGGTGTGCGGCAAGGACGATGATGGACGCCAAGGCAATCTCCAAGGCCAAGCTGCCCAGCCGCCACGTGACCGTTGGTCCGGCGCGCGCGCCGCATCGTTCGTACCTCTATGCTATGGGCCTGTCGGCGGCCGAGATCGCGCAGCCTTTGGTCGGCGTCGCCAGCTGCTGGAACGAAGCGGCGCCCTGCAACATCTCGCTGATGCGCCAGGCGCAAGTGGTCAAGAAGGGCGTTGCGGCCGCCAACGGCACGCCGCGCGAGTTCTGCACCATCACCGTCACCGACGGCATCGCCATGGGCCACCAGGGCATGAAGTCGTCGCTGGTGTCGCGTGAGGTGATCGCCGATTCGGTCGAGCTCACCATGCGCGGCCATTGCTACGATGCCCTTGTCGGACTCGCCGGCTGTGACAAGTCGCTGCCCGGCATGATGATGGCGATGGTGCGTCTCAACGTGCCCTCGATCTTCATCTATGGCGGCTCGATCCTGCCCGGCAGCTATCGCGGCCGGCAGATCACCGTGCAGGACGTGTTCGAGGCGGTCGGCCAGCATTCGGTCGGCACGATCAGCGATGCCGAATTGCTCGAGATCGAGCAGGCGGCCTGTCCTTCCGCCGGTTCCTGCGGCGCCCAGTTCACCGCCAACACGATGGCGACCGTTGCTGAAGCAATTGGCCTCGCGCTGCCCTATTCCTGCGGCGCGCCGGCGCCCTACGAAATGCGCGACCGCTTCAATTTCGCTTCGGGCGAAAAGGTGATGGAGCTGATCGCCAAGAACATCCGGCCGCGCGACATCGTCACGCGCAAGGCGCTGGAGAACGCGGCGACCGTGGTGTCGGCCACCGGCGGCTCGACCAATGCGGCGCTGCATCTGCCGGCGATCGCGCATGAGGCCGGCATCAAGTTCGACCTGTTCGACGTAGCGGCGATCTTCGAGAAGACGCCCTACATCGCCGACCTCAAGCCGGGCGGCAAATATGTCGCCAAGGACATGTTCGAGGCCGGCGGCATTCCGCTCCTAATGAAGACGCTGCTCGACCATGGCTATCTGCATGGCGACTGCATGACGGTCACTGGCCGCACTTTGGCCGAAAATATGGAGCACGTTGCCTGGAATGAGAGCCAGGATGTTGTGCGTCCCGCCAATCGGCCAATCACCAAGACAGGCGGCGTTGTGGGCTTGAAGGGCAACCTTGCCCCCGAAGGTGCGATCGTGAAGGTCGCGGGCATGTCGGAACTGAAATTCTCCGGTCCGGCGCGTTGCTTCGATTCGGAAGAGGAGTGCTTCGAAGCGGTCACGCAGCGCAACTACCGCGAAGGCGAGGTTCTCGTTATCCGCTACGAGGGGCCGCGCGGCGGTCCGGGCATGCGCGAGATGCTGTCGACGACGGCCGCACTCTACGGCCAGGGCATGGGCGGCAAGGTGGCGCTGATCACCGACGGGCGCTTCTCCGGCGCCACGCGCGGCTTCTGCATCGGCCATGTCGGGCCGGAGGCGGCGGTCGGCGGGCCGATCGGGCTGATTAAGGACGGCGAAGTGATCTCGATCGACGCCGTGAAAGGCACGATCGAAGTGGCCCTGTCGGACGCCGAGCTGGCGGCCCGGGCAAAGAGTTGGAAGGCGCGAAAGACCGACTATCAGTCCGGCGCGATCTGGAAATATGCGCAGGCCGTAGGGCCGGCCCGCGACGGCGCGGTGACCCATCCGGGCGCCGCAGAAGAAACGCACTGCTATGCGGACATCTGAGGTGTTGAGGTCGTCTGTCTTTTCGGCACTGGTCGTGATCGCCGGTCTTGGCGCGACCTTGGGCGCCGTCGGGCAGGCCATGGCCTTCGACGACAAGGTGTTCGACGACAAGACCGGCGTGAAGCCGCAGTCGAGCCCCTGGGCGGTATTCCAGTTCGGCTTCTCCGCCTACAAGAGCGGCCATAAGGAACAGGCGGTCGAAGCCTATAAATACGCTGCCGAGAACGGCCAGATCGGCGCCACCTGGAAGCTTGCGCGCATGTATGCCGAAGGCGACGGCGTGACGCGCGACGACTACGCCGCCTTCAAGTTCTTCTCGGAAATCGTCGATCAGGATGTCGAGCCCGGCTCGCCGGAAGAGAGCTATGTGTCGGACGCGCTGGTGGCGCTGGGCGACTATCTGCGCAAGGGCATTCCCGGCACGCCGGTCGAGGAGAACGACGTCGCGGCGCAGGAATATTACATGCGCGCCGCCGCCAACTACCGCAATCCGAACGCACAGTTCGAGATCGGCCAGATGTTCCTCAAGGGCGAGGGCGGCGTGAAGGCCAGCGTCAAGCAAGCCGGCCGCTGGCTGCAACTCGCGGCCGAGAAGGGCCATGCCGGCGCGCAGGCGACGCTCGGCAACCTCCTGTTCCAGAGCGGCAAGGTGGTGCGCGGCCTGGCGATGATGACGGCCGCACTCGAGCGGGCTCCGGCGGCCGACCAGCCCTGGATCCGCAACATGCAGGAAGAGGCGTTCGCCGCGGCCGGCGAGGCCGATCGCCGGACCGCGATCTCGCTCGCCGACGATATCCTGACCAAGGGCAACAACGGCGACCAGTAAGCGCAGGTTGGCGATAGCGTGCATGGCAGCTTGGCGCATGCAATGGCTAATGCAGCGCTGGTCGACCCCCACTCCGTCTCGGCTTCGCCGAGCCACCTCTCCCCCGATCGACGGGGTAGAGGAAAGGCGCCAAGCTTTTTTGCCGTCAACGCCCGTCCGGCAACGCTCCCTTCCTTTCCCTCCGGAGGGGGGAAAGGTGGCGCTGCGAAGCGGCGACGGATTGGGGGAACCACCTGGCAATCAAGCCTCGGCCTGATCAGTCGCGCCAGTCACAGAAGATGTGTGCATAGCGTAACCTGGATGGTGGGGAGATCAACGAAGCCTCAGTTCTCGGTCGGCTCCGTCGGCGTCTGGCCGGGCGTCGGGGTGGAAAGCGACGTCGGGTGCGGCTTTGGCGCTTCGCCCGGACATTCGTCCTTAATCCTGGTCCAGGACGTGTTGTTGAGAACCATGTCGCAACGGGCGAGGTAGCTCTCGCCGGCCAGCATCAGGCACGCCGTCTCGCCGACGTTGAAGGACTTGCCGTTGGCAAGACAGGTTGGCGCCGCCAGCAACGGCGTCGGCGCGGCAAGCGCCAAGGCAAGGCCGGCTGGCCAGAAAAGAAATCGGATTGCCATTCAACCCCCACAGCAAGCCGCATCAAAGACGGGATTTGTGGCGATACTGGGTCCGGGAGCCTGGCAACGTCTCAGGCGGGCTGAAGGCTGAGGTCGATAGCGACCGGCACGTGGTCGGACGGCTTTTCCCAGGCGCGGACGTGCTTTTCCACCGAGGCCGACGAGAAGCGGTTGGCGGCTTCGGGCGAGAGCAGCAGGTGGTCGATGCGGATGCCGTTGTTCTTCTGCCAGGCGCCGGCCTGATAATCCCAGAAGGTGTAGACGCCGGCCGAGTCGGTCACGGCGCGCACAGCTTCGGTGAAGCCGAGATTCTTCAGCCGGCGGAAGGCCTGCCTCGTCTGCGGCTGGAAGAGCGCGTCACCCAGCCAGTTTTCGGGAAACCGGGCATCGGCGGGCTCGGGAATGACGTTGTAGTCGCCAGCCAGCACCAGCGCTTCCTCGAGGCGCAGCCGCTCCTGCGCCCAACGCTCCAGCCGCGCCATCCAGGCGAGCTTGTAAGAAAACTTCCGTTCATCGTCGACCGGATTGCCGTTCGGCAGATAAAGCGAAGCGACGCGCAAGGCGCCCTGGTCGGTGGAAAAAACGCCTTCGATGAAGCGGGCATGATCATCCGCATCGTCGCCCGGCAGGCCGCGGTTGACCTCGTCGAAGGGAAGCTTCGACAGAAGAGCGACGCCGTTAAAACTCTTCTGGCCGTTGGTCTCGACATTGTAGCCCAGCGCCTCGATCTCGGCGCGCGGGAACTGGTCGTCGACCGTCTTGATCTCCTGCAGGCACACGATGTCCGGCGCGCTTTCGGTCAGCCAGTGGGTGAGGTTGCCGATGCGGGCGCGAACGCCGTTGATGTTCCAGGTGACGATCTTCATGAGGACCTCAAAGCTCTTCGGACGGCAGGCGTTCGACCAGGCCGATCGTATTGCCTGCGGGATCCTTTAGAAAGGCCATCCATTCGCTTTCTCCCGCCGGGCCGAACTGCCCCTCGGTGTCGCGGTGGACGAGCGTCGGCGGAGCGGTGAAGGGAATGCCCGCGGCTTTCGCTTCCGCGTAGAAGGCTTCGAGGCCGGTGATGTCGAAATAGACGGTTCCGGCCGGCACGCCGTCGGTGAAGAGCAGGCGTACATCACCGGCCATAATGAAGGCAATACCGGGCGGGTCGTAGCGGGCGTGCAGGTTCAGACTGAGCACGTCGCGCCAGAAAGCAAGCGTCGCATCGAGGTCGCGGCCAGCCGAGAGCGCGACCTGACGGACCGCGCCGATGGCAGGCATTGGGCTATATGGAGAAGCTGGTGCCGCAGCCGCAGGACGCGACCGCGTTGGGGTTCCTGATCTGGAAGGACTGGCCCATCAGATCGTCGACGAAGTCGATCACCGAGCCGCCCATATAGACCAGCGAGAGGTCGTCGATCAGGACGGTCGCGCCGTCCTTCTCGATGGCGACATCGTCATCGTTGCGGCTGCCGACGAGATCGAATTTGTAGGAAAAGCCGGAGCAACCGCCGCCTTCGACGGAGACGCGCAACGCCGTCTTGCCCGGTTCGCCGGCAACGATCCTGGCGATCCGCTTGGCCGCGGCATCGGTCATTTCGACCTTCATGGCAGTCTTGGCATCCGCGCCCATCGGCGTCACCTTGCTTTCGGTTTCACATGATAGGTATGAAGCGGGCGTGGCCAAGTCAACTGGTGGATCAATGGACGAGCGGCAGGGCAAGGATGCTCTCGGCGACATCGGGTTCGGCTATCGGCCGCGCGCGGTCTATGCGAGCGATCCGGCGCGCTCGCGCGGACGCCTGTTCGAGGAGGCCGAGAGTCCGACCCGCACGCCGTTCCAGCGCGACCGCGACCGCATCATCCATTCCACCGCATTCCGCCGGCTGAAGCACAAGACGCAGGTGTTCGTGGCGCATGAGGGCGATCACTTCCGCACGCGGCTGACGCATTCAATCGAGGTGGCGCAGATCGCACGAGCACTGGCGCGGGCGCTGCGCGGCGACGAGGATCTCGCCGAAGCAGTCGCCCTTGTCCATGATTTCGGCCACACGCCCTTCGGCCATACGGGAGAGGACGCGCTCAACGAGAAGATGGCCGCCTGGGGCGGCTTCGACCACAACGCCCAGTCGCTGCGCGTGGTCACGCGGCTCGAGCGGCGCTATGCCGAGTTCGACGGTCTGAACCTCACGTGGGAAATGCTGGAAGGGCTGGTCAAGCATAACGGCCCGTTGACCGATGCGAGCGGGAAGGGGCTCAAAGGTCCGGTGCCGCAGGCGATCCGCGACTATTCCGAACTGCACGACCTCGAGCTCGACCGCTTCGCCGGCATCGAGGCGCAGTGCGCCGCGATCGCCGACGACATCGCCTACAACACCCATGACATCGACGATGGCCTGCGCGCCGGACTGCTGACGCTGGACATGCTGCAAGGCGTCGGCCTGCCGGGCTCGATCCTGGACGGTGTGCGCGCCAAATATCCTCAGCTCGACGATGTCCGCACCGGCCACGAACTGTTGCGCCGGCAGATCACGCTGATGGTCGAGGATGTCATTGCATCGACCGCTGCCAATGTCGAGCGTCTCAAACCGGACAGCGCCGATGCGGTGCGCGCGGCGGGCGAGACCCTGGTGACCTTTTCGCCAGGGATGGCCGCGGCCGAAAAGGAATTGAAGGCTTTCCTCTACAAGCATCTCTACCGGCACCCGGAAGTGATGCGGGTGCGAGCCGAGGCCGAGCGCATCGTGCGCGAGCTGTTCGACGTCTATTTCGCCGATCCGCGCGCCATGCCCGACGGCTGGCGCGAAGGGCTCGACAGGGCCGAGGATCGCATCAAGGCGCGCAGCGTCGCCGACTTCCTGGCCGGCATGACCGACACCTATGCGCTCAAGGAACATCGGCGTCTGTTTGACCATACGCCCGATTTGAGCTAGGGCGAGCCTCGATTTTGCCGGCCACGCTGCCGGTCGTCTCTTAAAGCCCAGAGCATATCCAATGAATATCTTCGCCGATTTCAACGCGCGGATCGTAAAGGCCGTCGAAGCCCTTGATCTCAAGGACAAGGAGGGGGCTGCGCTCGACCTCTCGCGTGTCGCGGTCGAGCCGCCGCGCGATGCAAGCCATGGCGATCTCGCTACCAATGCGGCGATGGTGCTGGCCAAGCCCACTGGACAGAACCCGCGCGCGCTTGCCGAAAGGCTGGCCGAAGCGCTCCGCGCCGATGCAGACGTCGCCTCGGCCGAGATCGCCGGGCCGGGCTTCGTCAATCTCAGGCTCAAGGACGCGTTCTGGCACGCGCATCTGACGACGTTGCTCGGCGAGGGGCGCAACTATGGCCGCTCGACCATCGGCGGCGGCCGCAAGGCCAATGTCGAATATGTTTCGGCTAACCCGACTGGCCCTATGCATGTCGGCCATTGCCGGGGCGCCGTGGTCGGCGACACCTTGGCCAATCTGATGGCCTTCGCCGGCTACGACGTGACCAAGGAATATGTCATCAACGACGCCGGCTCGCAGATCGACGTGCTCGGCCGCTCGGCGTTCCTGCGCTATCGCGAGGCGCTCGGCGACGATATCGGCGAGATCCCGTCCGGTCTCTATCCGGGCGACTATCTGGTCCCCGTCGGCCAGGCGCTGGCCAAGGAATTCGGCCGCGGCCTGCTGCAGATGCCGGAAGAGGAAGCGCTGGCGATCGTCAAGGACCGCACCGTCGACGCGATGATGGCGATGATCCGTGAGGATCTGGCGCTGCTCAACGTGCATCACGACGTGTTCTTCTCCGAGCGCACGCTGCATGCCGACAACGCCAAGAGAATCCGGGCGGCGATCGCCGACCTGACGCTGAAAGGGCACATCTACAAGGGCAAGCTGCCGCCGCCCAAGGGCGAGAAGCCGGACGACTGGGAAGACCGCGAGCAGACGCTATTCCGCTCGACGGCGGTCGGCGACGACATGGACCGGGCGCTGGTCAAGTCCGATGGCTCGTTCACCTATTTCGCCGCCGACGTCGCCTATCTGAAGGACAAGGTCGAGCGCGGCTTCGTCGACCTGATCTATGTGCTCGGCGCCGACCATGGCGGCTATGTGAAGCGGCTGGAGGCGCTGGCGCGGGCGGTTGCAGGCGACACGGTCAAGCTCACCGTGCTGCTTTGCCAGCTCGTGAAACTGTTCCGCGACGGCGAGCCTGTCCGGATGTCGAAGCGGTCCGGCGATTTCGTCACCCTGCGCGATGTGGTGGAAGAGGTCGGCCGCGACCCGATCCGCTTCATGATGCTTTACCGCAAGAACGATGCGCCGCTCGATTTCGACTTCGCCAAGGTCACGGAGCAGTCGAAGGACAATCCGGTGTTCTATGTGCAGTACGCGTCGGCGCGCTGCCATTCCGTTTTCAGGCAGGCGAGCGAGCAGCTCGGCGAGGCGAATTTCGACCGCAACCGGCTGGCGGCTTCCGTGGCTGCGCTGACCGACGAGGGCGAAATCGCGCTGATCCGGAAGCTGGCTGAATATCCAAGGTTGATCGAATCCGCGGCGCTTTCGCTGGAGCCTCACCGGCTCGCATTCTACCTCTACGATCTGGCTTCCGGCTTCCATGCACAGTGGAATCGCGGCCACGACAACCAGGACTTACGTTTTGTTAAGGTTAACGACCGAGAATCAACCTATGCCAGACTAGGGCTGGTGCAGGCTGTTTCGGATGTTTTGACCTCCGGCCTGACGCTGATCGGGGCAGACGCGCCCACTGAAATGCGTTAGGTTTAACTAAAAAACCTGTCACCTTTTGCCCACATTGCGCTGGTAAGGGCCAACCCTGCGCGACGTCCATGGCGTCCGACTGTGTGCGAGTTCGGGAACAATAATGGCAGACAGAACCCCGCTGAAAGTAGCCGACCACAACGACATCGCCGACGATGATCCGTTCGCGGAACTGACCCGGATCATGGGTTTCGACCCGCGCCAGCCGGTGCGGCAGCCGGCTCCTGCGGTCGAGAAGGCCGCGCCGGCCAATCAGGCTCCAGCGGCGGACGATTTCGACATCGACCTCGAAAAGGAGTTGATGGGAGAGTTCGATTCCGTCGAGGAAAGCGAGCCGGTCGCTCAGCAGGCTGCCCTGCATCAGATCGGCTATGAGCCGGCTTTCGAGGCCGCCAGCTCCGCCGCGAATGACGACGAGCTGACTGCGTCCTTCGAGCAGGATTTCGTGTTCGACGACGCGGCGGATCATGCCGATTTCGCCGTGGCCCATGTGCCGGAGGCGGATTTCGCGCCGGAGCCGGAAGGCGCGCCGGAGGCGCATTTTGCAGCTGAGCCGCATTTCGCGCCGGAGCCACAAGAAGCTCCCGAGCCGGAAGTCGCTTTTGACGATGATTTCGACAAGGCCGTCGCCAGTTCGCTGGATGCCTCGCCGCTCGAAGACGAACTTCCTATCGATCAGGAAATGGCGGCTTCGCTGGACCAGGATTTCCAGCTCGACCATCACGAACCCGCCAATCTCGACTATCACGAGCCGGCTGACGCCCGTCAGGCCGCCGTCGAAGCCGTGCAAGCCGCAAGTGAAGAGGCGTTCAACGCCGATTTCGACAATGCCGTTCAGATGTCGCTCGAAGACGAGCTGTCGTTTGAGAGCCACGAGCCGGAGCAGCAGGCGCAAGCCGTCGAGCCGGTCGAAGTCTCCGCGGCCGATCCGCTGATTTCCGAGGACGATTTTGCCGGTCACTTCGACCAGACGATGACCGATGTCGATGTCAATCTCGGCCAGGCTCAGGATTTTCAGGAGCCGGAGCCGGCGGTTGACGATGACCCGGCGCCGATGGTCGAGGCAGCGACCGAGATGGCCCATTTCGCCGCCGAGCCGGAGTTCGCCGCGCCTGAACCTGCCGCGGCGCTGACCCTCGATGACGATTTCGAACTGAGTTTCCGCGATGCGCTGAACGAGGAGCCGCAAGCTCCGGCCGTCGAGCCTGCTGCCGCGGTCGAGCCGGCTCCTGTCGTCGCCGCTCCGGTTCCGCCTGTCGCCGCCGCGCTGGTTTCGCCTGTCGCCGCCGTCGAACCGGCGAGGCCGGCGGCCAGCGAACGAAGCCTGGAAGACGAGCTCAATGCGCTGCTCGGCGCGATGACCGCGCGACCGATGCCCGCGGTCAAGGAGCCCGCTCCCGCGCCACGTCTGGTTGCGGAATCCGCGAGCTACGCTGGCGGGAAGGCGGCGGCTGATGATCTCGACTGGGATCTCGACGAGCACCAGTCGGCGCAGAACGGGCAGGGCGCTCAGCCGGCAGAAAGCGACATGGACGACCTGCTTGCCAGCGAACTCGATCGCCAGGATTTCTCAAGCTCGGCCAAAACCGAGGCCGATGTTGATTTCGATGACGATTTCGGCGCTGCTTTCGCCAAGAGCATCGAAGCTGAACAGGCAGCTGCCGCCACGGCAAGGTCTCCGGTAAACTCCTCCGATTGGCTGCATTCGACGCCTACGGAATCAGGCAAGTCGTGGAGCCGTTCGACCCCGACCTCGGCTCCGCCGGTGCAGGCTTCGTTTGCCGCGCAGCCGGCGCCCTCGGCTCCGGCGCAGATGGCCGCGCCTTCAGCGCCAGTGCAGGTGGCGGCGCCAGCCTACCGCAGCGAACCGGCGACGGATTATTCCGCCTATGCCATGCCGGCGCAGCCGCCGGTGCCTTCGTCGCCGCTTCGCCAGCACGAAGATGTGCCGGATGTCGAGACGGTCGATGTGCCGGAGCGCGTGGTCGCGCTCGCGGACGACCTCGACATTCCGGAGCTCAGCTTCGAGGAAGATCAGCCGGCGGCGCCCGCTTATGACGATCTCGATGCGGAATTCGCCAGCCTGCTCACCGACATGAATGCGACGGAGATCGCGTCGGCGCCCGCGCAGAACCGGGGCTATGATGACGAATCCTACAGCGCCGGCTTCAACGGTTATGACCGTCGCGACTTGCGCACCGAGGCTCCGGCGGCTCCGGTAGCCCCGGCGTCGTTTGCCGTCGCCAACGATTACGACGCCGGCGACCTGCCCGGCAGCCGGCCGGTTTCTCAGGCGGAGGATTTCGCCGCCGATGAGCTCGACTACGATCCCGAGCTCGAGGAAGCGATGGCGATCCCCGGGCTTGCCGAGCGCGAGGCGGCGCAGCCGCGCCGGCGCGGCGTGATGATCGCGGCGCTGGTCGGCGCCGTGGTGGTTCTCGGCGGCCTTGGCGCGCTGGCCTTCTCCTTCGGCGGCAAGGGCGGCAGCGAGGCTCCAATTATCGTCAAGGCCGACAATTCGCCGATCAAGGTGAAGCCCGAAAATCCGGGCGGCACGGTGGTGCCGAACCAGGACAACAAGGTTTATGACGCGGTGGCCAAGGGCGCTGGCGCGGCCAAGCCCGCCGAGCCGGTGCAGCAGAAGCTGGTGAACACCACCGAGCAGCCCGTGGACCTGGCATCGAAGGAACCGCCGCCGAGCCGGGTCGTCGATCTCGCGCCCAACGACAACGACGCCGCGGCCGGCACTGACGCCGCCGACGATTCAGCTACAGCCCTGCCTGGCGTCGCGCAAGCGACCGTGCCGCAAAGCGCGCAACCTGCCGCGCCGCAAAGCGCGCAACCTGCCGCGCCGGCAAGCGCGCAGCCGGCAGCGCCGGCGCCGAAGGCGGAAGACCGCATCGCCCAGGTGCTGCAGCAGGATGCCGACAACACCGTCAACAACGACGTCGTCGCCGTCGCGCCGCGCAAGGTGAAGACCATGATGGTGAAGCCTGACGGCTCGCTGGTGCCGCGTGAAGACCCGGCCCCGGCCGCGCCAAAGGTCGCGGCGGCCGAGCCGAGCGATCCGATGCCGCAGCATGTCGCGCCGGCCTCCGACGGCCAGCAGACGGGAACCGTGGCTTCCGACGCGGACCAGGCCGATGCGCCTGCCGCCAAGCCGGCGAAGCCCGCGAAGAAGGTTGAAGCCAAGGCTCAGTCGGCCAACACGCCGGCGGTGGTGCCGGTGGCGCCGGCGCGTCCGTCCGACCAGCCGGTCGATATCGTCGGTGAGGTCAAGCCGGACCAGGTCGCTTCGATCGATCCGGCGGTAGCTGCCGGCGGCGGCTCGTGGTCGATGCAGATCGCCTCACAGCCGACGGTCGAAAGTGCGCAGTCGACCTATCAGGATCTGCAACGCCGCTACGGCAGCGTGCTCTCCGGCCGCACCGCCAACATCGTCAAGGCCGAGGTCGCGGGCAAGGGCACCTTCTACCGCGTCCGCGTTCCGGCCCAGTCGCGCAACGATGCGATCAACCTTTGCACCAGCTACAAGGCGGCCGGCGGCAACTGCTTCGTATCGCGCTGACAGGTTTCAGCTTCCAAAGCCGGCGCCGCCGCAAGGCCGCGCCGGCTTTTCGTTGTGGACGGTTGTGGGCTTTGGCTGGTCGAAGGGCAGGGGTGATTCCCTTTGCCCGCCCAAAGCCTTAAGCTTTGGTGCATGAGCGAATCAAAATCCATGATCCTCGGCTGCGCCGGGAAATCCCTCGCCGAAGACGAAATTCGCTTCTATCGCGATGAACGTCCCTGGGGCTTCATCCTGTTTGCGCGCAACATCGGCGAAGCCGGGCAGATCCGCGACCTTGTCGCCTCGATGCGCGACAGCGTCGGCCGCCCGGACGCTCCGGTCTTCATCGACCAGGAAGGCGGCCGGGTGCAGCGGCTGCGTCCGCCGCTGGCGCCGAACTATCCGGCCGGCGGCGCGCTTGGCGCGTTGTGGCGCGACGATCGCGAGGCCGGCCGCCGCGCCGCCTGGCTGATGGCGCGACTGCATGCCTTCGATCTCTCGCGCCTAGGCATCACCGCCGACTGCCTGCCAGTGCTCGATGTGCCGGTCGAAGGCGCCAGCGACGTCATCGGCGCGCGCGCCTATGGCAAGGAGCCCAATGCCGCGATCGAGCTTGGCCGGGCTTCGGCCGAGGGGCTGATGTCCGGCGGCGTGCTGCCGGTGATGAAGCATATTCCCGGCCACGGCCGCGCCTTTGCCGACACGCATTTCGCGCTGCCGACCGTCGATACGCCGCTGGAGGAGCTCCGCCGGCATGATTTCGCCCCGTTCAAGGCGCTCAGGGAACTGCCGATGGCGATGACGGCGCATGTCGTCTACAGCGCCGTCGACCCCGACAATCCGGCGACCACATCCGCCAAGGTCGTCGATCAGGTGATCCGCGGCGAGATCGGCTTCGACGGGCTGCTGATGAGCGACGACACCTCGATGAAGGCACTTTCTGGGGATTTCCCGACAAAGGCGGCCTCGATCCTTGCGGCCGGCTGCGATCTCGTCCTTCACTGCAACGGCGTTTTCGAGGAGATGTCGGGGATCGCCTCGCGCACGACGGCGCTGTCGGGCAAGTCCTTGGCGAGAGCCGAGCGGGCGCTGACCTATATAAAGGATCGCGACGTCGCCGACGAAACGGCGATACGCGCAGAATTCGCCACCTATTTCGAAGCGGTGGCCTGAACCGAAGGGACGAAGGGCAAGTGGCGGAGACATTGGAAGGCAGGGCCGCGAAGGCCGCACCGATGGACCGTCTGTGGGCCGAGAACGACGATTCACGCCTGACCGGCGACCCGTCGCTGGTCGTCGATGTGGCCGGCTTCGAAGGTCCGCTCGATCTTCTCTTGCATCTAGCCCGCAACCAGAAGGTGGATCTGGCGCGCATTTCGATCCTGGCGCTCGCCGAGCAATATCTGGCCTTCGTCGAGAAGGTGCGGGCGCTGAGACTCGAGCTTGCCGCCGACTATCTGGTGATGGCGGCGTGGCTCGCCTTCCTGAAATCGAAGCTGCTGATCCCGAAGCAGCCGGGCGAAGAGGGCGAAAGCGGCGAGGAACTCGCGGCGGTGCTGCAATTCCGGCTGAAGCGGCTGGAAGCCATGCGCGACGCCGCGGCGCATCTGGTCAACCGCAACCGTCTCGGCCGCGACGTCTTTTCGCGCGGCATGCCGGAAATGGTGATCATCGAGAAGCGCAACAGCTTTTCGGCCTCGCTCTACGACCTGCTCACCGCCTATGCGCAGCAGCGCCAGAAGCAAGCGATCAACAATGTGACGATCGCCCGGCGCGCCGTTTGGTCGTTGAAGGATGCGCGTGAGGTGCTGGCGCGGCTGATCGGCTCGGTCGGCGACTGGACGACGCTCGACAGTTTTCTGATCGAATATCTGGCCGCGCCGGAAGAGAAGCGCACGGCGATGGCCAGTTCCTTCGCGGCGACGCTGGAAATGGTGCGCGAGGGCAAATTGGACATGCGGCAGGACCAGGTGTTCGCGCCGATCTATCTGCGCGGCCGCGCGCAAGGGGTAAGGGCAGTCGAGGTGGTATCATGAGCGAACGCGCCAACGCTTCGGTCATCCCGTTCAAGGTCGAGGACGAACCGGAAGACGAGATGGCGGAGCAGGGTTCCATCGAGAACCCGGCCGAGCGGCTGCAATTGTCGGAAGCCGTGCGCATGGCCGAGGCGATCATTTTCGCCAGCGCCGAGCCGGTCAGCGAAAAGCAGCTTGCCGCGCGCCTGCCGGAAGGCGTGAACATTGCCGCCGCAATGGCGGATCTGCAGGAAATCTATGCCAAGCGCGGCGTAAACCTGGTACGGGTCGGCGATGCCTGGGCTTTCCGCACCGCAGGCGACCTGGCTTTCCTGATGAGCCGGGACTCGGTCCAGCAGAGAAAGCTTTCGCGCGCGGCCCTCGAAGTGCTGGCGATCATCGCCTATCACCAGCCGGTGACGCGCGCCGAGATCGAAGACATTAGAGGCGTCGAGACGTCGAAAGGCACACTCGATACGCTGCTCGAAACGGAGTGGGTCAGGATGCGCGGCCGCCGCCGCACGCCCGGGCGGCCTGTGACCTATGGCACCACCGACGCTTTCCTGGATCATTTCGCGCTGGAAGAGATCCGCGATCTGCCCGGCATGGAGGAGCTGAAGGGCGCTGGCCTGCTCTCGACGCGCATGCCGGCCAATTTCTCGATGCCGGTGCCGCCGGCCGATCCCGATGCGCTCGCCGAAGACGAGGACGCGCTGACCGATATCGACCTCGAGGAACTCGGGCTGTTGACGCCGCGCGTCACTGACGAGTGACCATCAAATCGCCGCGAATGGTCTATTAGCAGAGGCTGCGCGGATTGGTAGCAAGCCGCTCACGCCGAAAGTGCGTGACATCCGCTAGCCATTTTATCAACTTCCTAGCGGTTGTGTTTGAATCCCCGAGCGAAAACGCATAGATCATCGCCAGGGAAAACATTCGAGAGAGAATAGCAATGGGTTCATTTTCGATTTGGCACTGGATGATCGTGCTGGTCATCGTGCTTCTGGTGTTCGGCCGCGGCAAGATCCCGGAACTGATGGGCGACATGGCCAAGGGCATCAAGAGCTTCAAGAAGGGCATGGCCGACGACGACGCCGACGACAAGCGTACCGTCGAACATCGCGCTGACGAGACTGTTTCGCCGGCCAAGGAAAAGGTCAGCAAGAGCTGATCCCGGTTGTTGGTTTGAGCATGCCGTTGTCCCAAAACCGCTTCGCATTTTTGGGCGGCAGGCACTCGTCGGAATAGATTGTCATGTTTGAAGTCGGTTGGAGCGAACTGCTGGTGATCGCGGTCGTCATGATCGTGGTCGTCGGGCCTAAGGATTTGCCCAACATGCTGCGCACCTTCGGCCGCACCGCGGCGAAATTGCGCGCCATGGCCGGCGACTTCCAGAAGCAGTTCAACGAGGCGCTGAAGGAAGCCGAACTCGATGACGTCAAGAGTTCGATCGATAGCCTTCGCGGTCTCAATCCGCTGAACGAGGTGCGCAAGCAGCTCAATCCGTTCGAGCAGGCAGCGGCCGACGTGCGGTCCGGCGTCGATACGATGATGAAGCCCAAGCCGGCCGCCGATCCGACAGCAGCGGCGGCAGAGACTCCGCAGGCCGCCGAGCCGCTCAAGAACGGCGCGACGGACATGCCCGGCACCAACGGAACCGAGGCTGCCTCAGCCACTCCGGTCTTCCCTGCCATGACCGACGCCTCCGTCACCGCACCGGTTTCCGAGACCGCCGCGCCGGCCCGGCCGGCGAAAAAGGCTGCGACCGTCAAGGCAAAGACGACTGGCGCCACGGCAAAGGCAGTTGCGGCAGCGAAGGCACCGGCCGCAAAGGCGCCGGCCAAACCCTCATCGGCCTCGGTTAAAGTCGCCGCGCCCGCCAGGAAGGCGGCGCCCAAGGCTGAGGCAAAGCCAGCCACGGCGAAGAAGGCAACCGACAGCAAGAAGATGGCGGGCGACACCAAGTGAGCGTTTCGGACAAGGAAAAGGAAGAAATCGAAAAATCGTCCGCGCCGCTGATCGAACACCTGATCGAGCTGCGCCGCCGGCTGATCTGGTCGCTGGGCGGCTTCTTTGTCGCCTTTCTCGTCTGCTTCTTCTTCGCCAAGCGCCTGTTCAACCTTTTGGTCATCCCTTTCAAATGGGCGACGCAATGGGCAGGCCTCGACCCGCACAAGGTCGAGCTGATCTACACCGCGCCACAGGAGTTCTTCTTCACCCAGGTGAAGCTCGCCATGTTCGGCGGCATGGTGATCGCTTTCCCGCTGATTGCCACGCAGATCTACAAGTTCATCGCGCCGGGCCTCTACAAGAACGAGCGCAGCGCCTTCCTGCCGTTCCTGATCGCCTCGCCCATCCTATTCCTGATGGGCGCCTCGCTGGTCTATTTCTTCTTCACCCCGATGGTGATGTGGTTCTTCCTGGCCATGCAGCAGACCGGCACCAACGACCAGGTGCAGATCTCGCTGCTGCCGAAGGTGTCGGAATATCTCAGCCTGATCATGACTCTGATCTTCTCCTTCGGCCTGGTGTTCCAGTTGCCGGTGGTGACCAGCCTTTTGACGCGCGTCGGCATATTGTCGTCGCAGGCGCTGGCCGAGAAGCGCAAATGGGCGATCGTCCTTTCCTTCGTCGTTGCGGCGGTGCTGACGCCGCCCGATCCGATGAGCCAGTGCGGCCTCGCCATTCCGACCATCATCCTCTACGAGGTCGCCATCTGGTCCTCGCGCATGATCGAGCGCGCCCAGGCGCGCGACCGCCTGGCGCGCGAGCAGGCGGAGGCGGGGAGTTCGGTTTCGAGCGACACGCCGGACACCTCGGCCTCCTGACCTAAACGGCGCCGCCTGGGCAGGAAATCGCAGCGGTCCATTTACCCGCCGTCTTGCATCGACGACGGATGCGGTTTACGCCCTCGATCCTTAAAGCGCGCGACGCGGTTTAAGTCTCTATTTTCATGCATGTCGTTGCCCAGAACCGCGGCGCACTTGTGGGCGACATGCATTAGTTTGAGGATCGACCATGCTTGACATCAAATGGATTCGCGACAACCCGAAGGCCCTTGTCGAGGCGCTGGTGAAGCGCTCGTGGCCGGCGGGCGAGGCGCAGTCCACGGTCGACGATCTGGTCGCGAAGGACGAGGCGCGGCGTTCGCATCTCAGCGAGCTGCAGGTCAAGCAGGAGCGTCGCAACGCCGCCTCGAAGGAGATCGGCAACGCCATGCGTTCGGGCGATTTAGCGCTTGCCGAGAAGCTCAAGGGCGAAGTTAGCGACATCAAGGTGTTCATCCAGAATGGCGAGGCGCGCGAGCGCGAGCTCGACAAGGCGCTGGACGACGCGCTTGCCGTGCTGCCCAACGTGCCGCTCGACGACGTGCCGGTCGGCAAGGACGAACACAATAACGAGGAGAGGCACAGATTTCCGAGAGACTTTCTAGACTTGGAGAAGCCGCTTGCGATGAGGCCTCCGAGTTTTCCGTTCGTAAAACATTCGGAAACTAGCCTCTCAAACGCCCCTCGTCCGCGGGAGCACTTCGAAATTGGCGAAGCGCTTGGCATGATGGATTTCGAGCGGGCGGCAAAACTTTCCGGCTCCCGTTTCACGGTGCTGAAGGGTGGACTGGCGCGCCTGGAGCGCGCGCTTGGCCAGTTCATGCTCAACCTGCATACTAACGAGCACGAATATACCGAGATACAGCCGCCACTACTGGTCAACTCTGATGCTATGTATGGTACTGGTCAGCTTCCAAAGTTTGGAGAGGACTTATTTTTTAGTACTGAAAAGAGGCAGGTAGATCAGTTAGAAAAAGCTTTAAAGAGCTCTGTTTTCCTTTTTCAGAACTTTAAGAAGAATAGCGCTAATACCAAGATACAATCATTTAGCTCTGTCATTAATTCTCTCAAAGATAATTTCTCTCAGGATTTTGTGTATAGCGTAGCTCTCAATGCGTTGGCGCAATCTGATGTTAAGCTCCCATCGCCTCGATGGAAGCGTGCTTTGGAGAGGCAAGCAAAGAACACGAAACAGGGAACGCCTACCAAACTTTGGATGATCCCAACTGCAGAGGTGCCTCTCACGAACATGGTGCGTGGTCAAATTCTCGATAGTGATTCATTGCCTCTTCGATACGTAGCACTGACGCCTTGTTTCCGTCTTGAAGCAGGCTCGGCCGGCCGCGACACGCGGGGCATGCTTCGCCAGCACCAGTTCTACAAGGTAGAGCTGGTCTCGATCACCGACCAAGAGAACTCGATCAAAGAACATGAGCGCATGACGGAGTGCGCCGAGGCGGTTTTGAAAAAACTAGAACTGCCGTTCCGCACGGTGACGCTATGCACCGGCGACATGGGTTTCGGCGCGCGCAAGACCTACGACATCGAGGTCTGGCTGCCGGGGCAGAACGCCTATCGCGAAATCTCGTCCTGCTCGGTCTGCGGCGATTTCCAGGCCAGGCGCATGGATGCCCGCTACAAGGACAAGGACGGCAAGGGCAATCGCTTCGTCCATACGTTGAACGGCTCGGGCACCGCGGTCGGCCGCGCTCTCATAGCCGTCATCGAAAACTACCAGAATGAGGATGGCAGCGTAACCATTCCTGAAGTGCTGCGGCCTTACATGGGTGGTCTTACCAAGATCGAATCGAAGTGACCGCATGCGCATTCTCCTGACCAACGATGACGGCATCCACGCTGAGGGGCTGGCGTCGCTCGAACGCATAGCCCGCACGCTGTCGGACGATGTCTGGGTGGTGGCGCCCGAGCAGGACCAGTCCGGCTATGCGCATTCGCTGTCGATTTCGGAGCCGCTCCGGCTGCGCAAGATCGGCGAGAAGCATTACGCCGTGCGCGGCACGCCGACCGACTGCGTCATCATGGGCACGAAAAAGATCCTGCCCGGACCGCCGGACCTGATCCTGTCCGGCGTCAATTCCGGTGCCAACATCGCCGACGACGTCACCTATTCCGGCACCGTTGCGGGCGCCATGGAAGGAGCGCTGCTCGGCGTGCGCTCGATCGCGGTCAGCCAGGCCTATTCCTATGTCGGCGAGGACCGCGTCGTTCCTTACGAGACGACCGAGGCGCTGGCGCCGGCGCTGCTCAAGCGCCTGGTGGAAACGCCGCTGCCGGAAGGCGTGCTGCTCAATGTCAATTTCCCCAACTGCGCCCCCGACGAAGTGGAGGGCACCGTCGTCACCGCGCAGGGCAAGCTGGTGCACAGCCTGTGGGTCGACGAGCGGCGCGACGGGCGCGGCCTGCCTTACTACTGGCTGCGTTTCGGCCGCGAGCCGGTCGAAGGCAAGAAGGGCACGGACCTTTATGCAATGCGCAACCGGCTGGTGTCGGTGACGCCGCTGCAACTCGACCTCACCGCCCATGAACTCCGCGACCAGCTGACCAAGGCGCTGTCATGAACAAGGCGTTGGCATGAACACGGTTTTGGCATGAACACGGGCATGGACGACCGCGAAGGTTTCGCCGCTTTCCTGCTCAGGCTGCGGGGCAGGGGCACGGCGCCGAAAGCGCTGGTCGCGGCCTTCGAGGCGACGCCAAGGCGTGGTTTCCTGTCGGCCCAGTTCCATGCGATCGCCTGGTCGGACGGCATGCTGCCGATCGAATGCGGCGAAGCAATCGAGGGCGCCGATCTGCAGGCGGCGGTGATCGCAGCGCTTCACATCGAGCCGGGCAATCGCGTGCTCGAGATCGGCACCGGCTCGGGTTACACGGCAGCCGTCATGTCGCGGCTTGCGGCGCGCATCATCACCATCGACCGCTACAAAACCCTGACCGAGCAGGCCAAGCAGCGCTTCGAGGCGCTTGCCATCAGCAACGTCATCACCCGCCAGGCCGATGGCTCCAACGGCCTGCCCAATGAAGGGCCGTTCGACCGCATCGTCGCCTGGGCGGCCTTCGACAACCTGCCGCGCTTCCTGCTCGACCAACTGTCGAGCGGCGGCATCGTCATCGCGCCGATCGGCCCGGAGGAGGGCGAGCAGGTGCTGGCCAAACTCACCAAGGTGGGCAGCCGCTTCGAGCGCGAGGACATCGGCATGGTCAGGCTGCAGCCGATCCTGCGCAGCATCGCCGCGGTGATCTAAAGCGCGTCGCGTCGAAACGGATTCAGGCGACGCGCTTTAAGGCTTTGTTTTCATGCATGTCGTTATCGCAAAACCGCTGCACACTTTTGCGCGACATGCATTAGCTTTTCTCAACCGTTCCAGTGGAAGTTCAGCCGCAAGCCGACCAGATCGACGTCCTGGCCGATCCGATCCGTGCCGAACGGAAAGGGCAGCCCGACGGCCGCGAAAGCAGTGGTCTTGTCGGGCATGAACAGGTGATCGTATTCGATTGCGAGTGACCAATTCGGGGCGAAGCCGTATTCGAGGCCCGCGCCCAGCGCGCCGCCCCACCGGGTCTGATCGCCGGTCTTGCCAGCGGGGATATCCGGGGGAAAGAGGACCTCAAAACGGTCGTGAGTCACGGCCGCGCCGCCTTTGACGTAAAAGAGAGCGTTGTCGACGCTGTATCCGACCTGGGCCGTCAGCAGCCCAAACCAGTCGACGCGGGAACGATCTATAAAAGGGGGAATGAATTCGCTGACATTGGAACCCTTCAGATCGGCCCAATTGCCTTGCGCTTCGAGCCCGAACACCCAGTCGTTGCGCTGCCAGCGATAGCCAAGCTGTGCGCCGACGGTGCCGCCGGTGGCGTTGCGACAGCCCTCACTGAAAGACAGGCCGGCAAGTTGAGCGTCCCAGCATGAGTGGCTCGATCCCCAGCCGCCATTGGCGCCGATGTAGAAGCCACTCCAGTCATAGCTCGCGGCGACAGGCGTTTCGGTGAGATCGGCGGCGGATGCAGGCGCAGCCGCGGCCAAGGCAGCGGCAAACGCCGCGGCGACGAGAAAACATTTCATTGAAGGACCCTCCCAAGTTCCCTGACGGTATCGGAACTCGATCCGGAAATCCCGTTACCTGGAAGCAACACTCGGGAATATTTGAATCCAAACTATACTTGGATAGGAGACTGCGGCGTCCGGGCCGATCACTTCGATGTTCGGCGATTGAACTTTGTTCCCGGCCCGGCAAATGAAGCGAAGCCCACGGTCCCAAGAACCAGCCGCGAATGCGCCGGAAAGCCGGGATGTCCGCGTCGCCGTCGCCCGGATTTTGGCCGCGCCAAAATTTCCGCCAATGTTTTAAGAAAATTTTCGCCGGATTCTAATGGGTTAACCGGCCAGTAACATTAACGCGCTTTAATTACAGCCAGTTTGTACCGGGTCTGTGCGGGTTAGTGCGATGCAATTCAATCACTTGAAGGCAAACAGACGCAATCTGGCGCGCGGTTGCGCTGTCCTGATGATTGCCGGCGCGGCGGCCGGGTGCAGTTCCCAGTCGATGCGCTTCAACGGTGTCGATGATGTCTTCACATCCTCCACCAACAATCAGCGTGCCATCATCAACAAGCAGAATGTCGACCAGCCCTATCCGGGCGACACTGTCGCGCCTGCGCCGGTTGACGGCACCCACACCCAGTCGGTGAGCCGCTCCAGCCTCGAGCCGGTCACCGCCCAGCAACTGCCGCCTCCGTCGGCGCCGGCTGCGGCAAAGCCGATGCGTACCGCTTCGGCTCCCGCCCTCGCGCCGGCTCCGGCGCTTGCTCCTGCGCCGCATCTCGACAGGACGGCCACCGGCACGGTTGCCGCGGCCAAGCCGTTCAAGACCGCCGAGCCCGATGCGAGCGCTGCGCCGCACGCGACCGAAATCGTGGTGCGGGACGGCGAGACACTTTCGGGCCTGGCAGCGCACTACCATGTGCCGGCCGATGCCATCGCCAAGGTCAACGGGATCGATCCGAAGAAGGGCATTCGCAGCGGCCAGAAGATCGTCATTCCCGCCTATGCCTATTCCAGCAAGACGGAGCCAAGGGTCGCCGAAGGCAAGCCGACGAACACGCCGAAGCAGCCCGTGCCGGAAAAGGTCGCTGTGCTGCCGCAGCAGCCCAAGGTCAAGGACGGCAAGTCGGCCGCTCAGGTCGATGCATCGGCCGCGGCCAGCGGCTCGAAGAACCCCAAGCCCGTGCCGCGGATGGCCGAGGCCAAGCCGGCTGGCGCCGGCGGCTCCTACACCGTGCAGCAGGGCGACTCGCTGTCCTCGATCGCCAGGAAGACCGGCGTCAGCGTCGTGGCGCTGAAGCAGGCCAACGGCATGCAGGACGGCCTCCTCAAGATCGGCCAGACGCTCAAGGTTCCGGCCGGCGGCACGGTCGTGGCATCCGCCAAGTCTGCCGCTGCCAAGCCTGCCGTCGATCCTGTGACAACCGCGACGACGCCGCCGCCGGCGAAGACCACGCCGTCGCAGACGCTCGCCTCCTATACGCCGCCGAAGAAAGACGCCAAGGTCATCCAGCAGGCCGAGGACGACGATGCGGTGGCGCCCGACGCGACCGGCATCGGCAAGATGCGCTGGCCGGTGCGCGGCCGCGTGATCTCCGGCTTCGGTTCCGGCAAGGACGGCGTCGACATCGCGGTGCCGGAAGGAACGCCGATCAAGGCGGCCGAGAACGGCGTCGTCATCTATGCCGGCGACGGTCTCAAGGAATTCGGCAACACCGTGCTGGTGCGGCACGAGAACGGCCTGGTCACCGTCTATGGCCACGCAAGCTCGATCGAGGTGCAGCGCGGCCAGAAGGTCAAGCGCGGCCAGGAGATCGCGCTGTCGGGCATGAGCGGCACGACCGACTCGCCCAAGCTGCACTTCGAAGTGCGCAAGAATTCGGCCCCGGTCGATCCGACCGGCTATCTCGAATAGAACAAGAACCGTTTTGCGGGCCGCCTGACCTCCAGTCCGCCCCGCCGTCTTCAGCCCGCTCCGCAAGGAGCGGGCTTTTTCAGTTTTTGCTTTGGCCGTGAGAACCGAAGGCTCGGTTCGCGATCATGGCCAGGCCTAATCCTTCAGCGGCTTGCCAAGCCGGCCGGCGAGGTCCTGGGTGAACTGCCAGGCGACACGCCCGGAGCGGCTGCCGCGCGTGGTTGCCCATTCCAGCGCCTCGGCGCGCAGCTGCTCGGGGTCGGTCGCCAGGCCGTGATAGCGGACATAGCCGTCGATCATGTCGAGATACTCGTCCTGCGAGCATTTGTGGAAGCCGAGCCACAGGCCGAAACGGTCGGAAAGCGAGACTTTTTCCTCCACCGCTTCCGAGGGGTTGATGGCGGTCGAGCGCTCATTGTCGATCATGTCGCGCGGCAACAGATGCCGCCGGTTGGACGTGGCGTAGAAGATGACGTTGGCGGGGCGGCCCTCGACGCCGCCTTCGAGCGCCGCCTTCAGCGACTTGTATGACGTGTCGTCATGGTCGAAGGAGAGGTCGTCGCAGAAGAGGATGAAGCGGTAGGGCGCTGCCTTCAGGAGGCCCATCAGCTTGGGCAGCGTGTCGATGTCCTCGCGGTGGATCTCGATCAGCTTCAGCGGCCGGTCGAGCTTGTCGGAGGCGTTGACGGTGGCATGCACGGCCTTGACCAGGGATGATTTGCCCATGCCGCGCGCGCCCCACAAAAGCACGTTGTTGGCCGCATAGCCGGATGCGAAGCGCTCGGTGTTGTCGCGCAGGATATCGCGCACGCGGTCGACGCCGCGGATCAGGCCGATGTCGACGCGATTGACCTTGCGCACCGGTTCCAGAAAGCCAGGGTCCGCCTGCCAGACGAAGCAGTCGGCAACGCCTAGGTCGGTCTGCGGAACCGGCGGCGGGGCGAGGCGGGAAACCGCTTCGATCAGGCGGTCGAGTTTCTTGTTCAATGTATCCAGGCTGTCGGTCATATCAGGTCTTTTTGTTGTGATATTTCAGCATGTGGGAGCAGCTTCCACGGCGTCGCTGCAAGAACCAGGTCCAAGCTTTTGTTGGAGCATGATCTTTTCGGTGGCCTCGAAGCGGCTTCCGCTGCGACGCTCTAGCACGCCGCAAACGGCTGGAAAAGCAACGGATTGGCCTCGCAGCGCAGTTGCATTGGCAAGTTTACCGACTATATTCCGGCCAAATTTTCGCGGGGCCGCCCCGGCGGTATTTCACCATCCAGGAGTTTCTTGATGTTCGTTACACCGGCATACGCCCAGGGCGTCGGCGCTTCGCCAGACATGCTTATCTCGATTTTGCCGTTTGTCCTGATTTTCGTGATCATGTATTTTCTGATCATCCGGCCGCAGCGCGCGCAGCTGAAGAAGCGCCAGGAAATGCTTTCGGCGGTGCGCCGCGGCGACACGGTGGTGACCGGCGGCGGCTTCGTCGGCAAGGTGACCAAGGTGATCGACGACAATGAGCTGGAGATCGACCTTGGCGGCGGAACCAAGGTGACCGCGCTGCGCTCGACGATCTCGGACGTGCGCGTCAAGGGCGAACCGGTGGCGAACCAGAACGCCAAGAAGTAGGCGAAATCCCAGCGGTGATGGCCGCGGGCAGGGTTCTGACGAACGGCGGCATATGGTCTATCTTTCGCGCCTGAAGGTCATTTTGATCGGGCTTGCCCTGATCTCGATGGCCTTCGGCGCGCCGAATGTTCTCGCCGCGGTGCCCGGCGCGCATATCTTGTTTCGCCTGGATACCGACCAGGTAAAAACCCGCCGGCTGGAAGCAATGCGCGACCAGATCAGGACGCTGCTTCGCGACGCCGAACCCAGGATCAGCTATAGCGGCCTTGTCGTATCGGGCCTCACGGTTCAACTGCGCATTGGCGATCCCGCGCAAGTCGAGACCGCCAAAGCGGCACTCAAGGCGGTGATCGATTCCATTGCGGGCAAGGAAGGTCCGGTCCAGGAGTTTGCGCTGGACGATAGCGAGCGCGGCCTGTTGAAGTTCACCATGACCGATGCCGGCGCGAAGTATCGAACCTATGCCGCGCTCACACAGTCGATCGAGGTCATCAAAAATCGCCTCAACGAACTTGGCGTGGCCGATCCCGCGGTCCAGTTGACGGATGACGGCATACTGGTTCAGGCGCCAGGCGTCGCGGATTTGCACAGCTTGGCGCAAACCCTTGAGCGGCAAGGCCGACTGAGCTTCCAATTGGTCGATACGTCGACGCCTGTGAACGATGCGGTCAACGGCCAGGCGCCTGCCGGTTCAAGCGTGCTTTACACGCTGGATGATCCGCCAGTTCCCTATCTGGTCGAAGACCGGGTGCTCGTGTCGGGTGACAGCGTTCTGGACGCGGAAGCGATCCGCGACAGTTCGACAGAACAGTTTGTCGTCGCATTCCGGCTCGATTCCAAGGGTACGCAACGTTTCAAGTGGGCAACCACTCGGAATATCGGCAAGCCATTTGCGGTGATTTTGGACGGTCAGGTGATTTCGGCACCTATGATCCGTGAACCCATCGAGCATGGCACCGTGCAGATATCGGGAAATTTCACGGCCGACAGCGCCAAGGAGCTTGCCCTGTTATTCCGCACCGGCGCGCTGCCGGCGAGATTGACAATCGTCGAGGAAGCACGATAGGGCCGACCGTGGTTGGAACGCAAACCATAGCTGATAATCTAGCCGATGGCGGAACGCTGCCGCTTGTACGCCTGAACGGATAAGAACGAATGCTCTATTTCTCGCGCCTGAAGATGATCCTGATCTGGCTCGCCGTGGCCATCACAGTGATCCTCGCCGCGCCCAACCTTTTCCCGGCAAGCACGCTGGCGCAACTGCCGAGCTGGGTGCCGAAGCGGCAGATGACGCTCGGCCTCGACCTTCAGGGCGGCTCGCACATCCTGCTGCAGATGGATCAGAACGACCTGATCAAGGATCAACTGCAGACGACGCGCGACGAGATCAGGACGCTGCTGCGCGACGCCAAGATCCAATATACCGGCCTTGGCGGAACAGGCCGAACCGTGCAGGTCCGCATCAACGATGCGAGCCAGGTCGACGCCGCCAAGACCGCGCTGAAGCCGATAACCAACCCGGTCACGGCCGGTCTGTTTGCCGGTGGTTCCGTGCAGTCGATGGCGCTGGACGATTCCGAGCCGGGGCTGTTGAAGTTCACCGTTACGGATGCCGGCATCAAATATCGTACCTCGACCGCGCTTTCGCAGGCGATTGAAGTGGTGGAGCGACGCGTCAACGCGCTAGGCACGACCGAGCCGATCGTGCAGCGGCAGGGCGACGATCGCATCCTGGTCCAGGTGCCCGGGCTCCAGAATCCGCAAAGGCTCAAGGACATTATCGGCCAGACCGCCAAGCTGACGTTCCAGATGGTCGACACGTCGGTGCCGGTCCAGGACGCGATGAAGAATCGCCCGCCGGCTGGCGACTCGATCCTTTATTCGCAGGACGATCCTCCGGTTCCTTACCTGGTCGAGAACCGCGTTATCGTCTCGGGCGAAGACCTGTCGAATGCGACGCCGACTTATAATTCACAGACCAATGAGCCGGTGGTTTCGTTCACCTTCAATTCCCGCGGCGCGACGCGGTTCGGCCAGGCGACCCAGCAGAATGTCGGCAAGCCATTCGCCATCGTGCTCGACAACCAGGTGATTTCGGCGCCGGTGATCCGCGAGCCGATCCTCGGCGGCAGCGGGCAGATCTCCGGCAATTTCACGGCCGAGAGCGCCAACGACCTCGCCGTCTTGCTGCGCGCCGGCGCCCTGCCGGCCAAATTGACCATCATCGAAGAGCGTACCGTCGGCCCGGGCCTTGGTCAGGACTCCATCCACGCCGGCAAGGTGGCGGGTGTGATCGGCTCAATCCTCGTCGTCGCCTTCATGTTCGTCGCCTATGGTTTCCTCGGTTTCATCGCCAATATCGCTTTGGCCGTGCACGTGGCGATGATCGTCGGCGCGCTGTCGCTGCTCGGCGCCACGCTGACCTTGCCCGGTATCGCCGGTATCGTGCTCACCATCGGCATGGCGGTGGACTCCAACGTTCTGATCTATGAACGCATCCGCGAGGAGCGGCGCAACGGCCGCTCGGTCATCCAGGCGATCGACACCGGCTTCTCCAAGGCGCTTGCGACAATCGTCGATTCCAACGTCACCTCGCTGATCGCGACCGTCGTGCTGTTCTTTCTGGGCACCGGTCCCGTGAAGGGCTTCGCCATCACCTATGCCATCGGCATTCTGACGACGGTCTTCACCGCCTTCACCTTCACCCGCATGCTGGTGTCGATCTGGCTGCGCCGCGCTCGTCCGAAGGAATTGCCGCGCGCGCCGGTCACCTTCATTCCGCCGGGCACGAAGATCCCGTTCATGGGCATCCGCCGCTGGACATTTGCTCTCTCCAGCACGTTGTCGATCCTGTCGGTCGTCGGGTTCCTGACACTTGGCATCAACTACGGCATCGACTTCAAGGGCGGCTCGCTGATCGAGGTGCAGTCCAAAAAGGGCGATGCCGATCTTGGCGATATCCGCAGCAGGCTCTCCGAGCTCAACATCGGCGAGATCCAGGTGCAGCAGTTCGGCGCGCCGAACGACGTGCTGATCCGTGTCGGCACGCAGGACGCCGGCGAGAACGCCGAGCAGACCGTCATCGACAAGGTGCGGGGCGAATTGCAGGACCAGTATGATTTCCGCCGCGTCGAAGTGGTGGGTCCGACGGTTTCCGGCGAGCTCGCCAAGCAGGGCACCATCGCCATGCTGATCGCTCTGGCCGGCATCCTGCTCTATGTCTGGTTCCGCTTCGAATGGCAGTTCGCCGTCGGCGCCATCGTCGCCACGGTGCACGATGTGGTGATGACGATCGGCTTCTTCGTCCTGACAGGACTTGAGTTCAACCAATCGTCGCTGGCGGCGATCCTGACCATCATCGGCTATTCGCTGAACGACACCATCGTCGTCTATGACCGCGTGCGCGAGGATCTGCGAAAATACAAGAAGATGCCGCTGCCGCAGCTCTTGAACAACGCCATCAACGAGACGCTGTCGAGAACCACGCTGACCTCTGTCACCACATCCCTGGCGCTGTTGGCGCTGGTGCTGTTCGGCGGCGAGGTGATCCGCTCCTTCACGCTGGCAATGCTGTTCGGCGTGGTGTTCGGCACCTATTCGTCGATCTTCATCGCCGCGCCGCTGCTGATCCTGTTCCGGTTGCGGCCGCAGGCCGCGACCGAAGAAGAGAAGAAGCCGGTGAACGGCAAGGCCGTGGCGACCTGACGCCGTCAGAGCCGGATGATTTCAGGTCGAGCCGACCTGAAAATCATCCGGCTCCAAATCAAAGAGATAGAGCATGATGTCGTCCGAAAACCGCTCCACACTTTTCGGCATCATGCTCTAGACCCATGGCCAAAGGCATCATCATCCGCGAGGCGCATTTCCCGGGCAAGGCGCCGATCGAGGCCTATGGCAATGGCGGCTTCCGTTTTGCCGACATGTCGCATCGGGGCTCGCTGCTCGTCCTGCCGTCGGGCATCCATGGTTGGGAGCCGGCCGATCCGCTGGCGCTGAAGGCCTCGGATTTCGACAGGCTGTTCGCCGAGGCCGGCAGGGTGGAGATCCTGCTGGTCGGCATGGGCAAGGAATTGCGGCCGCTGCCGGCGGCGCTGCGCGCCGCTCTCAAGGAGGCCGGGATCTCGGCAGACCCGATGTCGACCGGGGCGGCGGTGCGGACCTACAACGTGCTGCTCGCCGAAGACCGCGCGGTGGCCGCAGCGCTGATCGCCGTCGACTGAATGGCCGGCACGTCCAACATCGCCAAGAATGGCGACGTCGTCATGGATGCGGTGCGCGCCGCCGACCATGACCGGTATCTGTCGGCGCTCTACGCGCCGGCGGACAGGCGCGACATGCTGCTCGCGCTCTACGCCTTCAACGCCGAGATCGCCGGCGTGCGCGATCGCATCCACGAGCCACTGCCGGGTGAGGTCAGGCTGCAATGGTGGCGCGACGTCATCGCGACCGACGGGCCGGAGGAGACCGGCCATCCGATCGCCGATGCCCTGAAGGCCGCGATCGTCGGCAATCATCTGCCGAAATCCGCTTTCGACAACATGCTCGAGGCGCGCATCTTCGATCTCTATGACGATCCGATGCCGTCGCGAACCGACCTTGAGGGCTATTGCGGCGAAACGGCCGCTGCGCTGATCCAGCTTGCGGCCATGGCGCTCGATCCGGTCGTGGCGCCGCGCTTTGCCGAACTGGCGGGCCGGGCCGGTTGCGCTCAGGCCATCACCGGCCTGCTGCTTCTGCTGCCGCTGCATCGCCGGCGCGGCCAGTGTTTCGTGCCCGCGGACATCCTGGCGGCCGCCGGCACGACGCCGGAAGAGTTCGTCAAAGGCGAGGGCGGGGCCGGCGCCGAACGCGCGGTCGCTGCTATGATCGCGCTGGCGCGGGAGCATCTCAGCGCCTTCGAGAAAGGCGCGCCGGCGCTTCCTGTTGCGCTGCGGCCTGCTTTCCTGCCGTTGGCGCTGACGCGCGCCTATCTCGACAAGATGGAGAAGGCGGGCGGGTCGCCGCTCGGCTCGACGACGACGCTCTCCACCCTGCGCCGCCATTGGCTGCTCCTGCGTCATGCGATGCGGGGCTGGACGCCCCTTTGACGTAAACGTCAATCATGCTAGGGATTCCGTCTATGTGGACTCGCGTCGAAGAAATGCGGGCCGCCGGAGGAGTAGCCTTTCCATGAGCCTGCCAGTCCTGGTCGTTCTTGTCGTGTTCGGCATCGCCTTGTCCGTCGCCGCCGTGCACTTCACCGGCGGTACGACGACCGCGATGCTTGCCGGACCGGATCAGGCGCTCGCACGCTTTGCCGAGGATTTTCCCGACGAGAGGCCGAGTATCGTGCGGCTGACAGCCGACAGCCATGCCGCGTTTCTCGATCTTGGCCCGCAGCGTTGCGGCATCGTCCAGAGCATAGGCGACTGTTTTCTGACGCGCATCGTCAGGCCGCGAGACGTTCTGGTGCTGGCCAGGGAGGGGAATGTGGTGTCGATGCGGTCGAACGATTTCACCTGGAAGGGCGGCACGTTCGTCTTTGCCGACGAGGCCGGCGCGCTGGCCGTGGCGGCGGCGCTGCAAGGCCGTGATCAGATCCGAAAGGCTGCGTGATGGATGAGTATAATTTCCCGCAGGTCACCCAGCTTGCCATTCCGTTCTTCGTCGCGGCGATCCTGATCGAGCTCTGGCTGGTGCGCAGCGGCCGCGCCAAGGGATCGTTCGAAACGCGCGATACGCTGACCAGCCTGATGATGGGAACGGGCAATGTCGTCGCCGGACTGCTGCTCGGCGTCGTGTCCTACTGGGCGCTGCTCTGGCTTTGGCAGTTCCGCTTCTTCAATCTCGGCCCGTCGATCTGGGTGTTTTTGGCCGCCTTCCTGCTCGATGATTTGCGCTACTATGTCTATCACCGCATCGCGCACCGGGTGCGCTGGGTGTGGGCCGAGCACGTCAACCATCACTCCAGCCAGCACTACAATCTCTCGACGGCGCTGAGGCAAAGCTGGACAGGGCTATTCACCTTCACCTTCATCCTGCAAGCGCCGCTGGTGCTGCTCGGTTTCCATCCGGCGGTGATCGCCTTCGTCTTCGGCTTCAACCTTGTCTGGCAGTTCTGGATCCATACCGAGACGATCGGCAAGATGTGGGGCTGGTTCGAATTCATCTTCAACACGCCCTCGCATCACCGCGTCCATCACGCCACCAATCCGCGCTATCTCGACGCCAACTATGCCGGCACGCTGATCATCTGGGATCGCATGTTCGGCACCTTCGTCGAGGAACTGGAGCAGGACCGGCCGCGCTACGGCATCGTCAAGAACATCGGCACCTTCAATCCGCTGAAGGTGGCATTCCATGAATGGATCGGCATGTTCAAGGATGCGCTTGCGCCGGGGCTGACGCTTGCCCAGCGGTTGAACTATCTCATCCAGCCGCCGGGCTGGAGCCATGACGGCTCGCGCGATACGTCCGAGACGCTGAAGGCGGCTTATGTGCGGAGGAATCCGGGAGAGGCAGGAAAGCCCGGATTGCCAGGGATGGGTGCCGAGCCGGCGGAGTAGGACCCCTTCAGGATGGAGCGCTCGACCCACCGTCTCGAATCAATGTCTCGTAGTCGCGACCGCCGTAGAAGATGTTGATGATGCGAACGACATCGCTTTCGACAACGTAGATGATGACGGCAGAATGCTCGAAAGGGACGGTTCGCAAGCCTAGTACGATATCGTCGCGAGTTCGGCCGCCGCGAGGGGCGTTGCCGATGTTCTGGCAGCGGTCTTCGATGCGCAGAACGAATTTCAACGCGACGTGAGGGTTTCCGCTAGCCTCGACTATGTGTCTGAAAATATTAGCGAGATCATCTCTCGCGCTTTGGCTGTATTCGACTTCAAGCCGCTGAATCATCGTCGGGGCTCGAATACTCGGCAAACAGCCCTTGAAGATGAGCGCGCACCTGTTCTCCTGAAAGGTTCGGCCTCTTGTCCTCGATCGAAGCCTTCACCCGCGCCCGGATCGATGCCATTCGCTCGGCATGTTCTTCCTCTTCGCGCTGGAAGGCGCGGAGCGCTGCGCGGACGACTTCGCTGGCCGAGCCGAAAGACCCGTCCTCGACTTTCTCGCGGATCATGCGCGCCATGGCAGGCGTTACGGTGATGGATAGTTTCTCGGCAGATTCCATTGACATCGCTCCATGTATATAAAGTGGGATGATATCCTACTTTATATGCATGGCCAGTGGGAGAGAAAAGCTTATTCGGCTGCCTCAGCTCTGCCCGGCAGCCCCAACCATGCCCTGCATTCAGCCAGGGCGCGGGAGGTGATGGCGTGCCTTTTGGCGACGGTCTTGTCCTTGCCGCGCAGACGCTTGCCTTCGGTCTTCGTTGCTTCCACGGGTGGAAACAGGCCGAAATTGACGTTCATCGGCTGGAAGGAGCGTTTGCCGGGCTCGTCGTCCGAGACGATGTGGCCGCCGGTGATGTGGTTGAGCAGTGCGCCGAAGGCGGTGGTCGGCGGCGGCAGGGCGGGCATCTGGCCAAGCCGTTCGGCGGCGGCGAAGCGGCCGGCGAGCAGGCCGATGGCGGCGCTTTCGACATAGCCTTCGCAGCCGGTGATCTGGCCGGCAAAGCGCAGGCCCGGACGCGATTTGAGCTGCAGCGACGGATCGAGCAGCGTCGGCGAGTTGATGTAGGTGTTGCGGTGCAGGCCGCCGAGACGCGCGAAGTCCGCGTTTTCAAGGCCGGGGATGGTGCGGAAGATGCGCACCTGCTCGGCATGCTTCAGCTTGGTCTGGAAGCCGACCATGTTGTAGAGCGTGCCCAGCGCATTGTCCTGGCGAAGCTGCACCACCGCATAGGCCTTGACCGTCGGGTTGTGGACGTTGGTCAGCCCCATCGGCTTCATCGGCCCGTAGCGCAGGGTCTCGACACCGCGCTCGGCCATCACCTCGATCGGCAGGCAGCCGTCGAAATAGGGCGTGCCTTCCCACTCTTTGAACTCGGTCTTTTGGCCGTCGAGCAGCGCCTGGACGAAGGCGAGATACTGGTCCTTGTCCATCGGGCAGTTGATGTAGTCCTTGCCGGTGCCGCCGGGGCCGACCTTGTCGTAGCGCGACTGGAACCAGGCCGTGTTCATGTCGATCGTGTCGAAATGCACGATCGGCGCGATCGCGTCGAAGAAAGCGAGCGCATCGGCGCCGGTCGCCTCGGCGATCGACTGCGCCAGCGAAGGCGCCGTCAGCGGGCCGGTGGCGATGATCGCCTGGTCCCAATCCTTGGGCGGCAGTCCCGGCACTTCCTCGCGCTGGATGGCGATCAGCGGATGCGCCTCGATCTTCGCGGTGACCGCATCGGAAAAGCCGTCGCGGTCGACCGCCAGCGCACCGCCGGCCGGAACCTGGTTGGCGTCGCCGGCGCTCATGATCAGCGAGCCGGCAAGCCGCATTTCGGCATGCAGCAGGCCGACCGCATTGTTTTCGGCGTCGTCGGAGCGGAAGGAGTTCGAGCAGACGAGCTCGGCCAGACTGTCGGTCTTGTGGGCGTCGGTGCCGCGCACCGGGCGCATTTCATGCAGCACGACCGGAACGCCGGCCTCAGCGATCTGCCATGCAGCCTCGGAACCGGCGAGGCCGCCGCCAATGACATGTACGGGATTTTTGCTCATGAGCGCCGCAATAGTCGCTTGGCGGCACGATTGCAATTGCCGGCCGGCAACGGGCGAAGTCAGAAGCCTGCGCCGAAAACAACAACACCCGCCGGGGGAGGAGGTCCGGCGGGTGTCGTTTTGGGGGTCGATCCTCGGGAGGAGGTGAAGATCGACCTTATTCGCCATTGCCGGGGAGGAGGTCGGCTTTGACGAAATTCCTTATCGCCCTTGAGGACGAAAATTCTTTTCGCCTTTGAGAAGGGGCGAAACCTTCGAAGACGAACTACGTTCGCTTCGGGAACAACGCCCGCCGGGGGAGGAGGTCCGGCGGGCGCCGTTTCAGTGGTCAACCCTCGGGAGGAGGTGAAGGTTGACCGTATCCGTCAGGGTCGGGGAGGAGGTCGACCCTGGCGAAATTCCTTAGATCGCCTTGCGGGCGACCATCTTGATCTCGTCGCGAACGATGCCGAGATCGTGGAGCTGGCGGTTCGAAAGCCGACCCAGCTCAGTAACGGTGTCGCGATAGACGCGCCAGTTACGATAGCTGCGGATCAGGTTCATTGTCTTAACTCTCTTCAAAACTGGTTCGGACCATTTGCGGTCCGAAGCGGATTAGACCGCCTTGCGGGCGACGTAGTGGATGTCGCTGCGGCTGATGCCGAGGTCGGTCAGTTCACGGTTCGACAGGCGGTTCAGCTCGGAGACGGTGTCCCGGTAGCGGCGCCAGTTGCGGTAGTTGCGGATCAGGTTCATGGTACTTCTCGTTTCGTCTTTGGTTCGGATCATTCCGTTTGCGTACGAACAGAAAATAGGTGGGATCATATCGGTTTAAAAGTGCCGTTGGCGCATGGCAGCAATGCAAATTGTGCAATGCAACATTAACGGCCATTCACGCCTGCGTCACAAAGAAGGCCGAATCGGAAAATGCCGCCGCGTCAACGGCTTGGCTGTTCCGGCTAAGGAAATGACCAGGCTTCGGGGGAAAGCATGGCGGGCTATGCAACACAGGTTAGGGCGGATATCGCGCGATGGCGGGAGGCCGGGCTGATCGATCCCGCCACGGCGGAGGCATTGACACGCGACGTCGCCGCCAACGAGCGGGCGTCACTGAGTTTCGGCTCCATCCTGGCGATGATGGCGGCGCTTTTGTTCGGCGCAGCGATCCTGATTTTCGTCGCCGCCAACTGGGAGGCCATCCCGCGGCTCGTTCGCGTGGCGGCCCTGTTTGCCGTCATCCTCGCAGGCTATGTCGGCGGCGCGGTGCTGAAGACGCGCGACCATGCCGCGGTCGGCGAGGCGCTGTGGATCGTCGCCGCCGCCGCCTTCGGCGGCTCGATCGCACTCATCGGCCAGATGTACCACCTCTCGGGCGACGAGGCCTCGGCGCTGTTGACATGGTGCGCCGGCACGGCGCTGGCGGCGGTGGCGCTGCGTTCCAATCCGCTGACCGTGGCGGCGGTCGGCATCGCCGACGCCTGGCTGGTCCTCAAGGGGTTCGGCTTCTACTGGCGCGCGGAGATCCCGCATCTCTTCATCGTCATGGCGGTCGTGCTGTTCGCCATTTCGTTCTGGACGCGCAGCCGGGCCGCGCGCCACCTCATCATTCTGTCTGTCATTTTCTATCTGGTTTTGCTGGCGACGGATCACGACACGCTGCCGGTGGCGGTTTCGCTGGCCGTCATATCGGCGCTGCTGTTTGCCGCTTCGGTCTTTACGGGCGATCCGATCGACAGGATCCTTCAGCTGGGCGGCCGGTTGCCCTTGCACGCCTTGTTCGGCTTCCTCACCGGCATGGCGATCGTCCAGTTCGAGCTGGCGGATGAAAGCACTTACAACAATGGTTTCGCCGTCGCCTCGATCGTGGCGCTTGCCGGCATCGTGGCGGCGATCATGCTGGCCGGCCGCGAGAGCAGGGGCCTGCGCTGGCTGGCCTATGCCGGCTTCGCCTTCGAACTCGCCATTATCTATGGCGTCACCTTGCGGTCGATGCTGGATACGGCCGGCTTCTTCCTGGCGGCTGCCGTGCTGCTCGGCATACTGGCGCTGATCATCATCCGCATCGAGAAGCGCATGAGAGCGCCCGCCGAGACAGGAGCAGCCGCATGACCGGCAACAAACTCATCATCTCGGCGCTGGTGCTGGCGCTCGTCCAGATCGGCTTCCTCAGTTGGATCATCGCCGGCCGGGCCGCGATCCTGCGCAACGGCAAGGAAGTGCTCCTGAAAGTCCAACCCGTCGATCCGCGCGATCTCCTGCGCGGCGACTATATCTCGCTCAACAACAACATTTCACGCATCCCGGTGAAGCTGATCGCCAATGTCCCGCAAGGCAAGTTCTCCAGCGATGACACATCGATCGTGGTCCGGCTGAAAAAGGGCGCCGACGGTTATTGGCAGCCAGCCGCGGCGTGGTTCGGCCGGGCGCCGGCGCCTGCCGGCCCGGACGAAGCCAACATTGGCGGACGCGTCGCGGAGGGCTGGGACCTTCGTGATCCGGAAGCGACGATCGCGCCCGACTATGGGATCGACCGCTTCTATCTACCGGAAGGCGAAGGAGTGGCTATCCAGGACGATATGCGTGTGCGGCCGTTCGGCATCAAGCTCGCGCTCGCGTCCGACGGCACGACACAGATCAAGGCGCTGATGGACGGCGACAAGACGCTGTTCGAGGAGCCGCTTTATTAGAGTGTATAGAGGGCTTGAGGTCAGTGTCCGCGCTATCGGTGGTCCGGTTATCGCTGGACACTCCCTGTCTCTGCGATAATTTTGGGATAGGGACCGATCGAAATCGTATAGCTAAAGTTTGCTGCGCCTTTTTCCTGCTTGTGTTTCGAGGGGCTGCGCACAGCCCAGTCGTAGACGCCCGAGACCATGCAGCGATCCTTAGTGCAGGTGACCACGATGCTGTCATTGCGGACGCTATATCCGCGTTCAGGCCATCGCCGGTAATAGTTCCTCTTGTTGTCAATGATCGACCTCAAGTTCGTCAGCCTGCCATAATAATCGACCTTGGGAGCGTAGGACGCCTGAACTTGGGCAAGAGCGAAATCGTCGTTGTCGCCATGATGCTCGATGAGATCCCTGACGAAGGCGACCGCAATGCTTTCCGGCAGTTGCCTGGCGTCTGGTGCAGGAGCGGACACGGGCGCAGGATTTGGCCTCGTTAACACCTGTGAAATATCTGCCGGCGATTGGTTCGCTGCGGCATTGGTCACACGCAACTCAGCCATTTCGCTGGCCGATAGATACCTTATGTCATGCTTGCCATAGCTCGAACCCAATTCTATCAGCTTGGGGTCCACTCCCATCTCGACCACATAGGATGTGATTGCAGCCGTTCCGAGCTGGACGCGGGCCTTCGCTTCTTCGGTGGACATCCTGTCAGCCGGTTTGAGAAACGCCCGGTGAATGCCGATAGAACTTGGTTCGGCAACACGGTGTATGCCACCCAGGAAGGCCAGTGAGCAGGCTGAAGCGCACTGCAATTGGCTAACCTGAAGCGTATCCAAACCTGCTGCGCGGATCATACGCCCCAACCGAATAGCACCGCCCACATTGCCACCAGGGGAGTTGAATACAATCACCTTGGCCCCGCTGCTCACAACCGCGCGGCTGAAGCCGTTCAAGGACTCATTGGCGCCAAACTCACCGGAGACAATGAGCATTGGCCGCTGACCCGGAAGAGAAGCAGGAGTGTACTCCAACGCCTCAACCTGAGACGCTGCTGCCGCGAGAGCTGACCCAACCCCCAGGACTAGAGAAATTACACGCACAATCTGACAGAGCCCCGACCCGCCTATTGCAAGTAAGAACCGGTTAAAGGGCTATTTCAAGTGCATCTGGATGAGCAAAGCGGGGTTGTCTCCGAGAGCGTGAGGGCCTTGCGTGCGCCGCCAGGAGATGGCGCCGGTCCTCCTTCGACAAGGCTTCGGAGGATACCTTCGGCTCTTCGAGCCTCAGGTGGTGGCCTGCCATCCGAAGCTCGAAGAGCGAAGGATGGTGCGGATGAAGGGACTCGAACCCCCACGCCTTTCGGCACTGGAACCTAAATCCAGGGCGTCTACCAATTCCGCCACATCCGCTTTCCCCGGCAATCCCATGTAGCCATCATTCTGTCAATGTCGGCGCCCAAGTCATGCTATCCGTTAAAGCGCGTCGCGTCGAAATGGATTCAGGTGA
Organism: Mesorhizobium sp. B3-1-6; assembly: GCF_006439555.1. NCBI lineage: Bacteria > Pseudomonadati > Pseudomonadota > Alphaproteobacteria > Hyphomicrobiales > Phyllobacteriaceae > Mesorhizobium > Mesorhizobium sp. B3-1-6. The sequence continues at coordinate 54,911 of NZ_VFTM01000028.1, forward strand.
CGCGCTTTAAGTCTTTTGATGCATGCCTTTCGCCCAAAACCGCCGCGCACTTTTGGGCGGCATGCATTGAAGCGAAGATGGTTGAAAATTAGCCTAGCCTGTGACAAAAGGCGTGTCGAATGTGACGGAATGTGAATTTCCGCCTCTGCAAGGTGCGAAAAGTTATAGTAAAAACAAGAACTTATTCGCATTTGGCAAGGCGCAGTTCAGGAGGATTTGAACCGCATTAGCGGTCAAATCGCCAGGTTCCGTCCCAAAAGCCATTTCCGGCAAGATCATACCGGCAGGCTGTAAACGGCTAAGAACCGTTTGGCAGTCTCATTGTTGAAAACAAAGGTTCTAGGATGCAGGTCACCGAAACGCTCAACTCCGGTCTCAAGCGCGAGATCAAGATCACCGTGCCGGCCGGTGACATGGAAGCCAAGCTGATGGCGCGGCTGACCGACGCCCGCGACAAGGTGCGCATCAACGGCTTCCGCCCGGGCAAGGTGCCGGTGCAGCACCTGCGCAAAATGTACGGCAAGTCGTTCATGGCCGAGGTCGTCAACGAGATCCTCAACGACTCGACCCGTTCGATCATTTCGGGGCGCGGCGAAAAGGCCGCCATGCAGCCCGAAGTGATCATGACCGAGGACGAGAAAGAGGCCGAGAAGATCCTGGCCGGCGGCGCCGATTTCGAATTCAGCCTCAACTACGAAGTCATCCCGCCGATCGAGATCAAGAATTTCTCCGACATCAAGGTGACGCGTCAAGTCTATGACGTGCCGGAATCGGAAGTCGACGACCAGGTCAAGCGCGTTGCGGAATCGGCGCGCAGCTACGAGCCGAAGACCGGCAAGGCCGCCGAGGGCGACCGTGTGAGCATCGACTATGTCGGCAAGATCGACGGCGAGGCTTTCGCCGGCGGCGCCGGCACCGACCAGCCGCTGGTGCTCGGCTCAAAGGAGTTCATCCCCGGCTTCGAGGACCAGCTGATCGGCGCGAAGGCCGGCGACGAGAAACAGGTCACCGTCACGTTCCCGGAAAACTACCAGGCGGCGCATCTGGCCGGCAAGGAAGCCACCTTCGACGTCACCGTCAAGGAGGTGTCGGCGCCCGGCGCGCTCGAGGTCAATGACGAGACGGCCAAGAATCTCGGCCTGGAATCGCTGGAGCGCCTGCGCGAGATCGTGCGCGGCCAGATCGAGAACCAGTTCGGCTCGATGACCCGCCAGAAGGTGAAGCGCCAGCTGCTCGACCAGCTCGACGCGTCCTACTCGTTCGAAGCGCCCTCCAAGCTCGTCGAGGCCGAGTTCAACAACATCTGGGCCCAGGTCAACCGCGACCTCGAAGCCGCCGGCCGGACCTTCGCCGACGAGGAGACGACGGAAGAAGAGGCGCGCGCCGAATATATGCGTCTTGCCGAGCGTCGCGTGCGCCTTGGCCTCGTGCTCGCCGAGATCGGCGAGAAGGCCGGCGTCACCGTGTCGGACGAGGAACTGCAGCGCGGCCTGTTCGAGCAGGTGCGCCGCTTCCCGGCAAACCAGCAGCAGGAAGCCTTCGAGTATTATCGCAGCAACCCGGAAGCCATCAACGCGCTGCGCGCGCCGATGTTCGAGGAGAAGGTCGTCGACTACCTGCTCGGCCAGATCTCGGTCGACGACGTCAAGGTCGGCAAGGACGAGCTGATGGCCGACGACGAGGAGGCCGAGACCGCGACCAAGGCGAAGCCGGCCAAGAAGGCCTCTTCGAAGAAGGCCGAGGCAAAGGAGGGCGAAGCCGCCGACGAGGCGGAAGAGCCGAAGAAGAAGGCCGCGCCGAAAAAGAAAACCGCCAAGGAAGCCGAGTAACAGCTTCCAATCCATCGATTTCGAAAGGCCGCCTCCGGGCGGCCTTTTTCGTTGTGAGGTACTCATTGTGGCGGCGCGGCAACACTGACAACTTGTCTTGATGGCCCACCGCTGGCGATACGGAGCGTTGAACATTATCTGCGCTTCATCGCATCCGTGGCTGTTTGGAGGCATTGGTGAGGCTGGGGTTCATGATGAGGGACGTGGTCGTCGCCGCGGCGCTCTTGTTTGCCGCGGCCGCAGGTGTCGCCCGGGCCGAGCCGGATCTCGGCAACTGGAGCGTTGGCGCCGGCGACGACGGCCAGATCACGGCATCGCTGCATGCCAGCAACAAGCTGATCACCGGCGGCGGGGCCTTGGGTTACAGCCCGGTGCTGACCCTTGCTTGCCGGCCCGGTGGCGAACCGCGCTGGAGCGAATGGCTGCAGCTCAACGATGCCGTTTCCGCCAGCCGCAAGATCACCATCTCCGTCGTGGTCGACGGCGGCGGCAAAACCGATGAAAGCTGGTCGGTCGGCCCGCGCGGCAGACAGCTGGTCAGGGACGGGAACGACGGCATCAAGCGTCTGGCTTCAGCGAACCGGCTGACGCTGTCGTGGCGCTTCGGCCTCCTGTCCGGACGCGGCGAGGCCGATTTCGAACTCGCGGGCCTCTCCGAAGCGATCGGACAGATCGCGGCAAGCTGCAAAACCGATCCGCCCTGATCCCACCGCTTAAAACAGGCTTTCCAGTTCTGCGGCCGTCATCACGCGCCCGAACACCTTGCCGATGATGGCGAGCGTCGCATTGTGCGAGGCCTCGTCCAGCCCGCCATTGGCATCGCTGACGAAAGCCACCTTGTAGTCGCGCATGAAGGCGCTGCGGGCCGTCGATTCGCAGCAGATGCTGGTCACCGTGCCGATGATGATGACGGTGTCGACCTGGCCGGCGCCGCGGATGTTGCGCAGCACCGTTTCCAATTGGGTGTTGTGGAACGCATCGTAGCGGTGCTTCTTGATGATCACCTCGCCCGGCAAGGGAGCGAGTTCCGCCACGATCCTGGTGCCGGCGCTGCCTTCCCGCATGCCTTTGGCCTTCAGCCTTGGCTGGTAGGCGGTCTCGAGCGGGGAGATGTTGAAATGATCGCTCAGCACATGCTGCGTGTAGACCACCGGGACACCAGTCGCGCGGCACAGTTCGACCACCTGCCGCATAACGGGAATGCGATGCCGCGCCATCGCGACTTCCATCACCGCGCCTTCATCGACGAAGTCGCTCTGCATGTCGATGACCAGCAGGGCGGCGCGTTCTTTGTCGAACGGCCATGGTTCGTTGCCGTGCTGAGGCATTGCTGTCTTCCTGTCGTTTGATGGCGGCCAGATGCCCTTTATCATAAATCTGGTCGAAATGGCCGTGGGCCATCCGCCTGTCGCTCATAGCCAAAACCTTCGCCAAGGCCGGCTTTTCTATCCATTGGGCCCATTCTGTGGTATGCAGGTGCCGCAATTCCACTGAAGAGACGCGAACAATCCGCTGTACCGTCCAGGGCACAACAGCGCGAGGCCGGTGTGGAGCGGATCCGTCCGACGTAAATGACCATCAGGGAGGAAATGCGATGCGTGCAATTGCGCTTTTCATCGTGTTGTCCGCGACGACCTTCTTCGTGAGCCCATCGCAGGCGCAGGACGCCGCCGCGGGTGAGAAGGTCTTTACCAAGTGCAAGGTCTGCCACGTTGCGGACCAGGACCAGAACAAGATTGGCCCGTCCCTGCACGGTGTCATCGGGCGCGTCGCGGGCACACACCCCAATTTCACCTATTCCGCGGCCATGATCGCGGCCGGAAAATCCGGCATCAAATGGGACGAACCCACGCTCACCAAATATCTCCACGATCCCAAGGCGATGGTCAAAGGGACGAAGATGGCGTTCCCCGGTCTGGAGGATGACCAAGACATAGCCAACGTTATCGCCTACCTGAAACAGTATTCCAAGTAGCGGCCGTCGCGGGCCCCATTAGGTGGTCGCCCGCTGAAGGAAGATGGTCGGCAATTGCGCTGTTGAGATGTCGCGCGCCGTCTCGCTACGCCGGCAGCGCAAAGAACCCCAACAGCAGCAGGATGGCTATGCCAAGGCCGAGTATGAGAAGCGTCCGCGTATCCATGACGTTCACCTTCGCATCTTGAGAATACCGAAAAAGAACCTGTGGAGCCAGCACGCTGCCGCGGCTGGCCATTGGCCGGCGTCGGATAGTGTTTCAGTTTGAAATCCGGCGGCCTTGACGCCGCTGTCGCGCCAGCCGGCGAACTCCTATATGCTTACCGGAAAGTAGGGAGGATAAGACCATGCCATTATACCTAACCCGGTTCAGCTACACGCCGGCCACTTGGGCTAAGCTTATCAAGAACCCAGAGGACCGCCGAGAGGCGGCGAAGCAGTACATTGAATCGGTTGGCGGAAAGCTGCACGGATTCTGGTACGCCTTTGGTGAGCACGACGGCTATAACTTGTGGGAGGCTCCGGACAACGTGTCGATGGCGGCCACGGCGCTCGCGATCGGCTCGGGCGGAGCGCTGAGTTCCATACAGACGACCGTCCTCCTGACCGTGGAGGACACGCTTGCAGCACTGCAAAAGGCATCGTCGATTAAATATCGACCGCCTGGAGAACAAGCCTAGATGCCCACCGGACCTAAAGGCCAGAAGCGCCCGCCGATGTGATCGGCAATGCCGTCCGCGTCATGCGCATTGCGACCGGCGAGGAAGCCGACACTGTCAGGCGCGGCCCCTACAAAAAAGCAGCCGCCGAAATTCAAACTGAAACACTACCCGGCGTCGACAGAGGGCGACAAATCGGGCCTAAAGGAGTATGTTGGCGCAGGTGCAGGTCGCGGTTTTGCGTGGCCAGTCACGCAGAGCGTTAGCACCGTGAAATCCGCGACCTTGCCGGACCTGATCTGGAGGAACGGTCATGGCAAGCTTTCACGTGATTGCAGGCGCCAGCGAAACGCTGGAGCATACCAAAGTGAGAAAGATCGGCGTTTCCGATCTTTTCGATGCGCTCAGGCGCGGTGTCGACGACTTCATGGTCAAACCCTCGCACATCGTGTTTTTGTGCATGATCTATCCGCTCGTTGGCGTGGTGCTTGCCACCTGGACATCGGGAGCAAACACGCTGCCGCTGCTATTTCCACTGGTGTCAGGCTTTGCGCTGATCGGGCCACTCGCGGCGATCGGCCTTTATGAGATCAGCCGCCGGCGGGAAGCCGGGCTGGATGCTTCCTGGAAACATGCTTTCGAGGTCAGGAATTCTCCGGCGCTGCCGGCCATCGCCGCCGTCGGCATCATGCTGTTTGCAATCTTCATCACATGGCTTTTGACCGCAAAGCTTTTCTACGAGTATCTGTTCGGGCCCGAGCCGCCGGCGTCACTGTCCAGTTTCATAGCCGAGATATTCGCCACCGGGAGCGGCTGGACGCTGATCGTACTGGGTCATGCGATCGGGTTTGTATTCGCTGTGGTGGTTTTGTGCACCACCGTGGTCGCTTTCCCGCTGCTGCTCGATCGCGACGTCGGCGCCTACGAAGCCATCCACACTTCGGTGCGCGTGGTCCTGGCCAATCCGATCGTGATGGCCGTCTGGGGACTTATCGTCGCCATTGGGCTGATCATCGGCTCGCTGCCTGTGTTCGCGGGGCTGGCGGTCGTGCTGCCAATCCTTGGCCACGCCACCTGGCACGTGTACCGCAAGGTGGTGGAACCGCAGGCCGCCCCAAGACCGGCGAACTGAGCCAAGCCTATCATGAGCACCGGCGACAGTGCCGGTGCGCTCAGTAGGCCGGGTGGCTGAACCGCGCCTGACGCGCGCCCGCCGTCAGGTTACGGAAATCCTTGCCGCTGACATGCACGAGCGTCTTGTGGTCGCCGCCCTCGAAATAGATATCGGCGGCGTCGCGCAGGCTTTCGTCCAGGATGACCGGCACGTCATAGGCCGCGCCGATCGGCGGTACGGCGCCGATGTCGCAATCATCGAAGAGCGATACCACCTCATCCTCGGAAGCGAGCCCGAGGCGCCTGTCCATGACGTCCTGCAGCTTGCCGAGTTCGATCCTGTGGGTGCTTGGGACCACGGCCAGCGCATAGCCGAGCTCGTGGTGAACGACCACGGACTTCGCCATGATGCCGCCGGGCACATGCGCGGCGATAGCGGCCTGCCTGCTGGTGGCAGTTCGATGGTGCGCGACGGTGTCGTACGGAATTTCCTTGCCGTCGATAAAATTCTTCAGTCTGTTTGCCATCGTCATCGTCCGCGTCCTTTGCTTGAGTTCACGGCGCATGCGCCAAACCAAATGGACCGGCGTCCTGCTGTTTCGAGGCACCCGCCACGGCAGTTCCGGTTGGCTGCGCTGCGGACCAGTTCGAAATGCGTATCAGGGGCCGGGCCCGAAAAACGCGATACGTGTCAGCAGCGTGTAATCGGCCTCAAAGACCATCATCGTCACGAAGACCAGAACCAGTATCGGCGGCAGGATTATCGCATACATCATCGCCAGCCGCTCCCAGGCCATGTGCATGAAGACGGCGACGATCAGTCCCGCCTTGAGCATCATGAAGATCAGGATCAGCGACCATCTGAGATAGCCGTGGATGCCGAAATAGTCGACCAGGTAGGAGCAGGTGCTGAGGATGAACAGCCACGCCCAGACGACCAGGTAGAGCTTGATCGGGTGCTCCTGATGAACCTCGGCGTGAGCGACCGCTGTCGCAGCCGCATCCTGCGCATGGGCGGTGTGCAGCGTGTGTTGTCCGAGACCGTTTGCGGTTGCTTCAGCCATAGCTTCCTCTCAACAGGAACTGCCTCTCACCAAAGATAAAAGAAGGCGAAAATGAACACCCAAACCAGGTCGACGAAGTGCCAGTAGAGGCCCATGATCTCGACATTCTCGTAGCGGCCCTTGCGGCTGGTGAAGAAGCCGGGACGACCGGTGTCGAAGTCGCCACGCCAGACTTTTCGCGCCACGATGATGAGGAAGATCACGCCGATCGTCACGTGCGTGCCGTGGAAACCGGTGATCATGAAGAAGCATGAGCCGAACTGCGCGGCTCCCCAGGGATTGCCCCAGGGCCGTACCCCTTCGGTGATCAGCTTGGTCCATTCGAAGGCCTGCATGCCGACGAACGTTGCGCCAAGCGCAGCGGTCAACAGCATCAGGATTGCGGTCTTCCGGCGGTCGCGGCGGTAGCCGAAATTGACCGCCATGGCCATGGTGCCGCTGCTCGAGATCAGCACGAAGGTCATGATGGCGATAAGGATCAGCGGGATCTCTTGGCCGCCTATGCGCAAGGCAAAGACCTCGCTCGGATTCGGCCAGGGCACGCGTGTCGACATGCGGGCGGTCATATAGGAGAGCAGGAAGCAGCCGAAGATGAAGGTGTCGCTGAGCAAGAAGATCCACATCATGGCCTTGCCCCAGGACACGTTCTTGAACGCGCGCTGATCCGAGGCCCAGTCGGCGGTAATGCCGCGCCAACCGGCGGGCCGAGGCTCCATCTGGCTGGTATGTGTCATGGTCGTCTCGGCCATCGCCGGTCTCCTAGGTCAGCAATTGTCGGCAAATTTCGATGAACGTCGCCGCCCAACCTGCCAGAAGGGCGAAGATGCCGAGCCAGACGAAAAGCAGGAAATGCCAATACATGGCGCAGAGCTCGACGCTGAGACGAAGTCGCTCCGGCCGCGCTCCGCTCCAGGCACCGATGCTCGTCCTGCCAAGGCCGAACAGACCGCCCAGTATGTGCAGGCCATGCATGCCGGTGATCAGATAGAAGAAGCTGTTGGCCGGGTTGGATGCCAGCAGATAGCCGTCTCCGGTCAGCTGCCGCCATGCCATCGACTGCCCGACAAGGAAGGCAAGCGCGGTGAGCCCTGCCGTGGCAAGGCCTAACCGGACGTTGTCGATCTGGCCCTTGCGCGCGGCAACCACCGCGCATTGCAGCGCGACGCTGCTCAATACCAGCACGCCGGTGTTGAGCCAGAGCAGGCGGGGCAGCGGCAGCGGCTGCCAGTCCGGCAGGCCCATGCGCATGAAATAGGCGCTGGTGAACAGCGAGAACAGGCAGCCGACGACGGCGAGGAAGACGCCGAGACCGATCTTGGCGGTGGGCAGGGACGACCGGCCGGTGCCGGCGAAATCCCCGGCCAGACCTTGCTCCAGCCATGGCTTGGATGTCAGCCGCTGGTGCGAAAGCCACCAGCCGGCAAAGCCGGCGATCACAGCCAAGAAGACCAGGATGACGCTCATGCCTGCTCCCTTGAGGGGGCGAAGGTGCCCGGCACGTTTTGCGGGATGAAGTCCTCCTTGGCGCCTGGCACGCTGTAGTCATAGGCCCACCGATAGACGATCGGCAGTTCCTTGCCGAAATTGCCGTGCGCCGGCGGTGTCTGCGGCGTCTGCCATTCGAGTGTGGTCGCCCGCCACGGATTGCCGCCGGCCTCGCGGCCATGGCGGATGCTCCAGATCAGGTTGAACAGGAAAACCATCTGAGCGAAGCCGACGATGAAGGCCATGATGCTGATGAACGAGTTCAGATGACGGGCCGATTCCGTCATTATGGTCATGTCGGTCAGCTCGGCGTAGCGCCGCGGAACGCCCATCAGGCCGAGATAGTGCATGGGGAAGAAGATCAGGTAGGCGCCGAGGAAGGTTACCCAGAAGTGGAACTTGCCGAGTGTGTCGTCCAGCATCCGTCCAGTGACCTTCGGATACCAGTGATAGATTGCGCCGAAGATCACCAGGATCGGCGCGACGCCCATGACCATGTGGAAATGGGCGACGACGAACATCGTATCCGACAGCGGCACGTCGACAACGACATTACCGAGAAACAGTCCGGTCAAGCCGCCATTGACGAAGGTGACGATGAAGGCGAGCGCGAAAAGCATCGGCGGGGTGAGATGGATATCGCCGCGCCACAGCGTCAGCACCCAGTTATAGACCTTGATCGCCGTCGGCACGGCAATGATCAACGTCGTGGTCGCAAAGAAGAAGCCAAAATAGGGGTCCATGCCGCTCACATACATGTGGTGCGCCCAGACAACGAAGCTCAGGGCGCCGATGGCGATGATCGCCCAGACCATCATGCGGTAGCCGAAGATGTTCTTGCGCGCATGGGTGCTGATCAGGTCGGAGACGATGCCGAAGGCCGGCAGAGCGACGATGTAGACTTCCGGGTGGCCGAAGAACCAGAACAAGTGCTGGAAAAGGATCGGGCTGCCGCCATTGTGCTGAAGTTGCTCGCCCATCTCGACAATCGCCGGCATGAAGAAGGAAGTGCCGAGCACGCGGTCAAGCAGCATCATCACGCACGCGACAAACAGCGCCGGGAAGGCGAGCAACGCCATGACGGTGGCGGTGAAGATGCCCCAGACGGTGAGCGGCAGGCGCATCAACGTCATGCCACGCGTGCGGCCCTGCAGCACCGTCACAACATAGTTCAGGCCGCCCATGGTGAAGCCGACGATGAACAGGATGAGCGAAGAGAGCATCAGTATGATGCCCCAGTCCTGCCCACCCGGCGTTCCGGACATGATGGCCTGCGGCGGGTAGAGGGTCCACCCGGCGCCTGTCGGCCCACCCGGCGCGAAGAAGCTCGACACCAGAACGAGTACTGCCAGCAGATAGATCCAGTAGCTCAGCATGTTGACATAGGGGAAGACCATGTCGCGGGCGCCGACCATCAGCGGGATGAGGTAGTTGCCGAAGCCGCCGAGGAAGAGCGCAGTGAGCAGGTAGATCACCATGATCATGCCGTGCATGGTGATGAGCTGGTAGTAGGCCTCCGGGGTGATGAAGTCGAACGTGCCGGGAAAGCCGAGCTGCAGGCGCATCAGCCAGGAGAGAACCAGCGCCACAAGGCCGATCGCCGTTGCCGTTGCCGAGTACTGGACCGCGATGACCTTCGCGTCCTGCGAGAAGACGTACTTGGTCCACCAGTTGTGCGGATGGTAGAGTTCCACTTCCCCAACCTCGGCGGGCGGAACGGCATCTGCGGGTGTGACGTCAACCATCGGAGCACCTCCGTGCCCTATTCTGCGGACCTCGAGAGTTTCGAGTTTGCCGCGACGTCCAAACCGGACGCCATCGTGTTTCCTGACGGTTGGCTCGCCCAGCCTGTTTGCCTGGGCGTCGACAATTGCGCAAAAGTCTGCTGCTGGCCGAGCCAGGACAGATAATCCTGCTCGGCGTCGACCATGACCACGCCATGCATCAGCGGATGTCCCTGGCCGCACAGTTCGGCGCACAGGACCTGGAAAGTGCCGGTCCTTGTCGGAGTGAACCAGAAATAGGTGACCGACCCCGGGATCATGTCCATCTTTGCGCGAAATTCCGGGATATAGAAATCATGCAGGACATCGATCGAACGCAGCAGCACCTTGACCGGCTTGCCGACCGGCAGATGCAGGTCGGTGGCCTCGACCACGATATCGTCCTGGCCGTTGGGATCTTTGGGTGCGATGCCTAACGGATTGTCGGCGCTGACGTCGCGGGTGTCCGAAGTACCGAGCTTGCCGTCCTTGCCGGGCAAGCGGAAGCTCCACTGCCACTGCTGGGCGACGACCTCGATCTCGGTCGCGTCGCTTGGAACGGTGACGAAGCGGCTCCAGACGAACAGGCCGGGAACCAGCAAGGCAGTGACGCCTGCCGCGGTGACGACCATGAGCCACCATTCGAGCCGCTTGTTCTCCGGTTCGTATGCCGCGCGATTGCCTTCCCGATGCCGGAAGCGGAAGACGCAATAAGCCATAAAGAGGACGACAGCGGCAAAGACGATGCCGGTGATCCAGAAGCTGATGATGATGGTGTGGTCGATATAGTCCCAGTTCGAGGCAATCGGAGTCCACCACCATGGGCTCAGGAAGTGGAACAACACTGAGCCCACAACGATTAAAACGAGTACAAGCACAACGGCCATGTCCCGTTCCTCCGGTATTGCCGGGCGCACGAAGCGTCCGAATTACCAAAGCGCATCATGCTCGATTTCCGGTTGAAATTCCAGAGCCGACTATCTTGATCGGCAAAACGTTGCTTTTGCGCCCGGATCCTCGGGCGATCGGCGGGGGGCTTTAGATCAAAAGCAGGCCCTTCATCGAGGCGTTGCCCTTGCGGCCGATGATGATGTGATCGTGCACGGCGATGCCGAGCGGCTTGGCCGTATCGATGATCTGCTTGGTCATCTCGATGTCCGCGCGGGAAGGTGTGGGATCTCCCGAAGGATGGTTGTGGACCAAACGACTTGTACAATATTCGTCATACATATCAGGTGCTTGTGTGGCGATCGTAGAGAGCAGGGGCCGTTAACTGGGGCGTGTATCGAGTGATCACCTGTGATCTTCCACGCTTGGGCATGGTCGCATTTTCTGAGTACCCCGACGTCCCGATCAACCACGGATTCCGAACGTTCATCATTGGTTCCAAGGCATCAAGGGGCAGCCTGACGAGGACCATGTTGCGTAGCCAACGTTATTCATCAATTTGGGTGCTCGACCTGCTGCCCCGCCTATTTTCGTGAGCCACGTATGCTTGAAGTCTCGGTCATGAACTGCTTGATCAATTCCGATTCCTGCTTGTTTGATCGCGCATATCGCAGCGCGAGTTCATAGCGAGCCGGAACGAGTTCTAGCATTGCTTGGTCCCTAGCCAACTGCCATGCCTTGACGAGCAACCCAAATAGGGTTCCGATACCGGCAAGAGTAAGAATCCCTCCGCCTACGGGCTGCAGAAATGCGAGTACGCCGCCGGCGATGGTCACTGCAATGGATGCAAGTATTAACCAAGAGACAAACTTTACTTGCGTTCGCAAGGGGTCAAGTACTCGCAGGAACTCCGAACTAACTATCGCAAAAGCCCGCTGCAGTGTTTCATCGCTCGCTGAATTGGGGCGCCCAGTCGTTTCACGACCGCCACGGTCTGGCCCCGATTGATCTAGTGCTGTTCCTAGAGCATCGTCGATCAGCCGCCAATTGATGCGACGCGCTGTTACCGTGGACAAATGGCCGGTATGGGTGTGGTCTGGCATTGCTTCCCCACAAGCTGGAGCAATTATCGTAATACAAGATGTGCGCTCGGATCGCCATAAAGAACAAACGAGTTGACACTGTCTTTCCAATGCTGGGTAGCCGGTAGCGGCATGCCAAGCTCTTCCAATTTCATCGACCTTGAGGCGCACTGTGTGGCCGCCACTCGGATGGCGGTGCCAATCTGTACCCCTTCAACGTGGCGCGATGGCAGCAGTGCACGATAGAACTCCTCGAAGAAAGTACGGCAGATTTGATCACGTACCGGATTAACTGCGGCGATAATGTTTACGCCGCATTCCACTAGGCGGTAGGCAAACGAATCATCCCGCTGCAACCGACCTGCGTCACATGCACTTAGGACAAGCAATCGGCAGCGGATACGAGAAAGCAAGCCAAGGTCTAAGCCTTCCCCACTCAGAAACCCGTCTCGAAGATGCACTCCCGCAGCGGACGCATGGGCCGCGACGTGAACTATGTCAGCGATAATCAGGCTTTCATGCAAATCTTGGATGGTTGCGTCCACGACGCTCGGGCGTACTTCCGCGCGCCACTGGCGATGGCACCGTGCCACTACTTCAATCTCATGTTCGGGAGCAGACAAGCGCGCCATACCCGGCGGGTTCGCACACGACACACCTGCAAAGGCAATGTTCTTTTGCCCCGGAAGAACCCGCACGGCGGCGCCGGGCGATGCGAAGCACAGTTGACCCGCAATGATGGCGTCCGTTCCGTCAGCCCATTGATTTCCGATGGCGTACGCCCAGTTTTGTGCGAACCTGGATCGCTCGACAATGACTTTGATGTTCCAGCCTTTCTCGAAAAGGTTTCTGGTGGCCGCAATGTCTTCGCTCTGCGGCGGCCAGACTGACAGCTCGATGCCGGTCGCAATTGATTGAGAAGCAAAGAGAGGTCGTACCAAGGCGGTGCCTCGGAGCACTTCAACCACACCGTCGCATTGGCCTGTCACCAAGGTCCAGCGTCGTCCCATCAAAGCAAGGGCGCGACGCCGAAGTTGGAAGCTGGCCATAAGCGCTAGGAAAATGGCCAATGCTACGGCGATCAAAACGGCAGCGCTGTAGGCCAAGATGGTCTGGGCGTTTGCATTTCGCCGGGATCGTTCGGTGGCCAGTGACGTGAGCACCCGCGTTACGTTAGCCAACGCGTCGGTCGAGGACGGGCCTTTGGCTAAGATTCCCTGCTGGAAGCGCTACAGCAGAGCAATCGCTTCGGCCAGATCGCGATCAGACATTTGGCCGGACTGATCCTGGAGAGAGGTGGCTATAGAGGACAGGGAGAATGCAATGCCCGAAATGTCTATCAAATCATTCGTTGTCTCAAGTGCTCGCAAAAGCACCGGGCCAGAAGTTGGTGAGATCCGGGCCAACGCCGCTGTCGCTGCCTGACGAACAGCTGAAACGGGATCATTGAGGAGATCGCTTAGGCGCGCCAGCGCCGGAGAGGCCTTGGGCCCAATGCTACCAAGCGCTTGTGCAGCGCTGGCACGCACGATTGGGACCTGGTCGGCCAGCATCGGGATCAACTTATCCACTGACCCCGCCGCACTAGTTCCAATCGCTGCTAGTGCATCTGCCGCGCTACTGCGCACTAGCTCGTCCGTGTCGGTGAGCAGTAGCGTCAGAGCGGCAGTGGCAGGTGAGGACACTGTTCCCATAAGGGAAAGAGCGTAGGCACTTCCAGCGCGAACTGTCGCCCGCCCATCAGCTAGTGCCTCGATAAGAAAGGGAAGCGCGACTTCGCCTGTCCGACTGATTGCAAAGGCCGCTTGGGCGCGGATATTTCGATCATTGTTTGCCAGCAATTTCCCGACATCGGCGATGACGTTTTGGTCTGTGGGACTGATGTCCACGAGTGCACCTGCGGCAACAGCCTTCACGTCGTCGCTAGCATCGTCAAGCGCCGCTCGCAGCGCCGGAACTGCGCTCAAGGCTGCCTCGCCAACGAGCCCGATTGCCTCGGCAGCAGCCTTTCTGACTTCTGGGGACCCATCATGTTCCAGCGCGTCCGTTAGGCCGGGCACCGACGAGGCCGCCTGAGGGCCAATTTTGCCGAGAGCCTGGATGGCGAATCCCCGAACTGCGACGCTTGGGTCTCGCGTGGCCTTTGTGAGGGCGGGAACTGCGCCGATAAGTTTTGTCTCGGTGTATCCAAAAGCCTCCGCTGCCCCGCTTCGGACCCCAGGATCGGCGTCACCAAGTGCGGCAATGAGGGCCGGCAACGCCGGCTCGCCGATCGACCCCAAGATGACGACCGCGTCTCTCTTCTCCTGTTCAGTGTCATGCCGGAAGGTGTCGACGAGACTTGGAGCCGCTGCCGCGCCCAGTACGATAAGACGTCTGCCCGCTTGTATCCGGACGTTTTCGATCTCATTGCTCAATTGCTTGATGAGGTAAGGGACATCATTGGATTGACTGATCTCAGCGCCAAGCGACCCTGTGCCTGTCAGAGCAATCGCGAGAAGAGTCAAGATAATGCAGACTAGGCGCACCCACTACATGCTCCAACTTAGACTGTCATCCTAACAGATTTGGTCGAGAAATCCCGGCATCTGAGACTACTGTTTTTGTTTCTCTCGCCGTATCGAGGAGGGGGCAGGGATAAACCCACTTAGGCGCGAAATCGTGCTGCCACGCGGCCGGCGACAGCGTTTTTACCGATGGCAAGCTCGCGGACCGCTGGTCCTGCCGCGGGGCCGGGCACGCCGTGGACCAATTCATTGCAGGCGCGGGGCAACCGAAATAGCGATGGCAGCCATCGAAGAGGTGCGAATCGTCGCCAATTCGCGGGGAAGGGCATTCCTTGCCTTCCCGACTATGTGACGGGCGCAGCGAACCTCCTGAAAGTTTTCAATTTCGGGATCGTTCGGGATCTTGCCTGATCCACAAATGAACCTTTCTGGCAAATTTGGCTTTCTGCCATGCAGCATGGGAGCGGTTCTGTGTGCTCGGCCGGGATCATCGCGCTCACTCCCCAGCGTCCATTGTGAGTCGTCTTGACGCATGGCACGCGACCGTATTTTTTTGATCCCACATCTCAAGTTCCTCGATTGGATATAGCACCGCTTTTCCAATCTTGATGTAGGCCGGTCCAATCCGCATGGTTCGCCAGTTTCGCAGCGTCCCAACGGAGATGCTGCCACGATAGCGTTCCGACACTTCCTCAGCCGTCAGATATTTCCTGTCATCCATAAATACCTCCAAATGTCCGGTTGCAGTTGCGTTGCTGGTGACATCGCAACCCGCCGCCTGCGAGGAGACAAGGGGACGCTCCCAAACCGCTGATCTGCTGTTGCACAGCTATGAGTTCAGGTCTGTGGACGAGAAATGGAAGGCACTGAGGAGGGGACCAGTAACAACGGATATTGCCGGATAGAAATCGGATCGGCTGTGCAGCTCGGTTGGGCCGACCCAACCGAACGAGCAACTCCGTCCAAGGCTGCTAGATTCGCATTTAGGATAGATTTGAGGAGGCTTCGACTTTCTGACGCTCGCGGGCCTCGCAGGTTCGTTCACGTCAGCACGAGGGGCATATAACTCTACGTGTCATATTGGCAGCTATGCGCCTCAATTGTAGCCGTCAAGATCGCCTCTGCTGCTTTCCAAAAGCAGACATCACTATTGAACGCTCTGATGATCGTGGTCGGACGAGAGCGCTCACCCGGCCGGCAAGCGATCCCAGGTATCACGGTTATACGCCACGCTGTCCGGATGCAGGGCCGATCCGCTCGGTCATCACAGTGGGGCGGGACAGTTGGCCGTTCCAGCAGCCGGCTCAAGGGGCAAAAATCTGACTCCTCGAGCCCACTCATCGGGCTGTTGCCGAACGGTGCCAGACTTTGCTACCGAATCACCGCTCGTCATGACGGTGGGGCGCCTTTGCCTTGATGTCGGCCTTTGCCTGAGCTTCTTGTTCAGGGCTGGATAGTTCCTCGAAATGGCATTTCGCTTTGTTCATACGGCCGATATCCATCTCGATTCGCCGCTGCGCTCGCTCGCGTTGCGGAACCCGGAACTCGCCGAGCTCGTCGGCGACGCCAGCCGTCAGGCGTTCCTACGCCACGAGCCAGGTCTCGCGGGAGATCTGTCGCGCCTACGTCCATGTTGCACACCCGATCGCAGGCAGGAAACCCGGCGAACGACGATCCTACCTTGAAATGTCTTGGCTACAGCAGGGCAACGGGCGGGCATTAGAGACAACGTCGCCGAAACCGCCGGCTCCGTGGTCGCCGATCTGGGCTGAATGCAAGCCCGCTCATCGTTATCTCGTGATCCCTGGTGATCGGGCAACCATCAGCGCGACAACGACCGGGTGGCTGGGTGGCCGCCGTTACATCGCTGTGGGCGATGCTCATGGCCATGTGACATTGGTCGATCCGGCAACCGGTCAGAGGCTGCGCACTGTGCCCGATCGAAGATCGTTTGGGATTTTCGGTCCTGACGGCCTATTCGGGAATTCAGGAGAGCGTGCTGCTCGTCGGTGACGAGGAAGGGGGTATGGAGTGTTGGAACCTCGACCGGATGGACCGACTCTGGTCGACGAATGGGTATCATTGGTCGGTGCGCGGTTTGGCTGTGACGTCGTTGCGGGACGCGCCGGTCGTGATTTCGTGCTCGCGCGATGGGATCTACGTCCTCGACCTGCATAAAGGGACCCCGCTCAACATATTTTCCATGCAAACTATCGCACCACCGGGCGTTGAGGATGCAATTTCAGTCATCCCATTCAACGACTCTGAAGGGCCTAAATTCGCCACCGGTCATGAAGATGGGATCGTTCGGATATGGGGGCTGGAATCGGGTGCGATGCTGCTTGAGAAGAAAGTCGCCTCCCGCGCGATCTGGCAATTACTGAGCAGCGAGGTTAATGGGCACGCCACCCTTTTGGCTGCCACGGTGGGACAACACCTTTGTTATATGCGAAGCTCGACGCTGGATGTCATCGCGTTGGTTGCAGGTGATTCCGACAAGAATACGATTCCTGCCGTAGCCGTGGGACTCTCGTCCGGTGAACCTCTGGTCCATTGTGTGCATCAGCGGCAAGTATCGACATACGCCCTGCCTACGTTGGAGCGCGTCTCTAGCGTGCCGCTGGAGACAGGAGACATCATCTCGATAACGAAAGTGGAGCACCCTAGCCATCCGAAAATTGTGGCGGGAGGTCTCGACCAACATCTATACGTGATGGAGGCAGACGACCTGCTCGTCGGTGCGAGCGATGGAACAGCGCAGGTGACCGCCGTCGCCTCTGTGGGGCGCCAAGGCGCTTACCTCGCGTGCGGCCACTCCGACGGATCGATTTGTCTTCGCGATTCAGCCTCCGGTCAGAAGATCGAATGCGAATCTTGGCAAGCCCCGGGTGCCATCCGATCGATCGTTTCACTTGGACACGAAGGCGGCTTGGTGCTGGGGTGCAAATTCGATGGTGGCGTAAGGATTTGGCAGGGCGAACTCGTGGCAACCCTGCTCGATGCCGAGCGCTCTGATTCAATTTCCTGCTTCTGCCTGGCCATCGGGCAAAGTGGGCTTGTTATGGCGATTGGAACTGATTCAGGCACCGTTGAAACTTACGATCTGTTGCCAGCCCTCTCCCTCCGAGGGAAGGTGGAGATGGCGCATTCTAGGCCCTCCCCCAACCAAGCCGATCCCAGCATACTGGCTTCTACAATTTCAGGGCTCGCCATCTTTCCCGGTGAGACCACACTCTTGGCGTCCAGCGGATGGGAAGACATGGCCGTTAAGCTATGGCGCTGGGACGATCTACGGGCGGCCGGCATGATTGCGACGGACGACTACATCGTTCAACTCGAGGCAACAGATATCGCCGGCATTCAAGTTTTGGTTTCCGCTCATTTGAACTTCACCTGTCGCATCCTAGACCCGTTTATCTGCACCACTTTGCGGGAGTATCGCAGTGAGCCCGCAGGGGCGATGCGAAACGGTGCTGAGGGCCGGTGGCTTGTCGGAATGGCTCTAGGGCGAATTGTACAGAAGGAGGTGATCGTGCTGGCGGAGCGAGAAAGGAAGATCTGCCTCTTGGACGCCTCGAATATGGTTGAGATTGCGTCGTTCTCAGTTGGCTACGGCATCTGGGGTCAAGCTGTTGCTGTCATGCAATCTTGCCGGATCGCCGTCCGCGGCGGCCGTGGCGTCACAGCGGCCCAGGTTCAACCAGATTATTTTGCCGGCGAGAACCAACAAGTAAGCGAAGGCGGGGCCTGACGCCCGGATGCCCGCGGGTCTGGCCTCATCCCTGTCACGAACAAGCCCGGCGACATGCAAGTCCGTTACAAATTGTCCAGAGCCCACCAACTGGCGCACGCCAATCCACGGGGTCGCAAAAGCAAAAATGCTATCGTGCTTCACTTTCTTGTTAGCCTGTACTATATTAGGAAATTCGAACTTGACCTCCGAGGAGTGAAGCGTATGATTAAACGCGGGAAAGTATTTCTCTCTTGGATTTGCCTTGCTTCGATAATTGTTCTGACCTCCCTCGAAGCAGTTCAGGGATCGCATGCGGGTCCTTGCAATCCAAACATCGAAAACTGCAACAAATAGTATGTTCCGCTTTGACCTCTTTTATTGGGGAATCGTGCTACTTGCTGTCATTAATCTGGCGATACAGGCTTGGAAAAGCTATGCAAAACCCGCCTACGCATATAAATACTCACGGTATCCTCTATTAAGAGGTGTAGAGTTGGCCTCGCTCGGAGGGAAGCGGCAGTATGCCCTCGGTTTTTTGTTCTATCTCGCAATAATTCTAGGTATTTTTTCCTTTTGCGTCGTATTCTACGGCAAGATTGTCGATGTTGGAAAAGACCTTGAGCCATTTATTGGTACAGGGTTTCCTGCCAAGCCCACCAGAGCCGACTCATATGCTGTGCCGTTAGCGGTATCTGCAGCATTCTCTGTCGTATTATCTATAGAAATGTTTGCCGAGATTGAATCTCGCATTCGGGGTCTCGCCCACCGTCTGGCTGGCATACCGAGAGAAATTTATGGTGTTCTTACCAAATTGAGCAACTTTCCATATGACGAGCATTTCCCAAAAACAGTCAGTGAATCGCTGAAGAGAACCGCGAAGGCCATAGCCAAACAGATCGAAGTCTGTCAGGACGACGAGCTAAGGGAAAAGCTGGAAGAACTTCTAAATAATATCTACGCTATCGGAGTCCTGTTACCTTCGGTCACCGGCGACTCGGGCGATGCCCTGTGGAACCAACTGAACATTGAGACCGTCAATGATTTTGTTGCCAGCATGGATGGTGCCAAAAGAAGTATAGTTGATAAGACGTCGGTCCTTCTAAAGGCAATTGACGCTGGCGAACACGAAACGAACAATGCCCAGGACGCCGAAGATCGCGTCGACACAGTCGATGTCATCGTCGCGGAATCATCGGTATTAAAGGCTAACTTGTTCTCCGTGTTTGCGCTGCTATTTATATCGCAATATGACGTACAAATTCCTGACCATCAATTCGCCGCGCGACGCGTGATCGCGCATTTGAGGCAGGACGCCAGGGATACGTTATGGGATAGCTTTGTAGGCTCTATCGTTTTGGGAACGCCTGTCGCAATGTTGCTATCTGCGACCGGGCTTGCGATCCTGCGGACCATTGACCAGCCGGCTGACCCGCAGCTCCTCAAAGCAAGCGGAGCAGTTGGCTACTTCCTGAGCGTGTTTCCCGCGTCGACCGTCGATGCAGCCATTACCACTCTCCAAGTGGTTCTGATTTTTGCGATCACTATAGGCAATTCGCTGTCGGTAAGGGTTACACTTATGGAGACCGACAGGTGGGACCCATGGCAGGTTCTGCCATTTTCTCGGTACGCGACAGCGAGCATCGCACCATTGATTTTTGCTGTGTTTGCTTGCCAGCTGTATTACTATGTAGTCTACATTGCCAAAATCTCCTTTGTAACCGGCTGGGTGGCGGCAAGCGCACTTTCGGCGTTTTGGTTCACCTACGGTCTTATGCCCTCGATGCAAGCGCTTGCGGGCGTCGCCTTTTGCGGCTTGTTTTTTGTCGTGGCGGATTGGCATAACAATCTGAGGATGCGGTATACGATGGCGATCGGAATCGTTTGCGCGATCGTCTACGCAGCGATCGTTGGGTTCGTCGATGCCATCTTGGTGGATCTGGGATCAGTCGTGAGCGGGCGGTATGCAAGGCACGACATCATGCAGCATTTCCTTGCATCGACTTCACTGAGCCTGTTCTTTTGCTATTTCGTTGAGAAATTCGAAAAGTACGACAATGTGTCGGCTGGCGGAAAGTCGAAGAAAAAGACAGAGGCCAAGGTCGCAGCGGTGCCTTGACTAGGGGGCCTGGGAATGAGGCTGTGGGTTTTTTGCATCATCTGCGTTAGCTTAAATAGCCAGAGCCGCGCCGAGGAAATCAAGATCGGTGTGCGGCCGGACGCAAAGCCCTTTTCGTATTGTAAGGATTCTTCCTGCACTGCGAGCCTGGATGGCTATGACGGTTACTCCATCTCTGTATGCAAGAATATTCTTGACGACATGAGGGTAAGAAACCCAGGTATGGGCGTCAGCGTCGTGAAGGTGACTGCTGCCGATCGCTTGTTGGCGCTCGACGACAACCAAGTCGATTTTTTGTGCGGCGCCGACACCATCACTGAGGAACGATTGGATAAATACGCCTTCTCTTTCCCGATCTACGTCACCGGCATCTCCATCGCCTCAAGGCGACAGGATTCGGAAAATCGTGGTTGTGAGCCAGGAGCTAAGAGGCCCGCCGTCGTTGGGATGGTTGGTAACACCACAGCTCAGAGCGACGGAATAGACCTTATGCTTCAGGCAGGTGAGTTCGGTCAGTTTGAGCAAGTGGTTAGGCAGGCAAAAGATAATTCTCCTGAGGGAAAGGCCAAGTGTGCTGACGGCATTGGTGGCGGCCCTGACGTGGAAATTATCAAAACCTATAGCGACCACGAGACGGGATTGCGAGCATTCTGTAACGGCGACGTTAAGTATTATATCGCCGATCGGGAGATACTGCTGTTCGCGCGGCAGTGTGATGATATCATGCTCTCAGATCGGACATATTCATATGACGAGTATGGGTTGGTTTTCCGGAAGCCGAGCATCGACGCCCCCCGTGACTACTGGTTGTTCTCTGAGATCAGCTATAGCTTGCAGAAACTAGCCTGGGGTACGAGGTCGATACTATTGCAAAGCGTTCTTAGCAAGATGAACAATTACCGATTATCTCCTGATCTGGAGCAGTTTTTCAGGAGCGTCACAGGCGGAGCAGTTCCGAACCATCCTTAGTTGGGAGGTTTGAGAGAAGAAGCCTGCTGTACGATCTGCAATATGGACTGCGGTAGCCTCAAACTCGCTCCGCAGCTTCCACGTCAAGGGGATTAGCATGTGTCAGCGAGGTCACAACCAACTGCAGCGGTTCTGCGTGTTGATTGTTCTGGCTGCCGGCATTCTCTTGGATCGTGGAGCCGTTGCCTTGGCCCGCGCGCCACCGAAATACGACCATGTCGTAATCGTTGTCATGGAGAACCATTCCTTCGAGCAAATCACGCAAGCGGGTGCGGCTCCCTACCTGCAGATACTAGCGAGGAACGGCGCCTTGTTCGAGAATTCGCATGGGGTCGCGCATCCCAGCCAGCCCAACTACTTGGCGCTGTTCAGTGGCTCGACGCACGGAATACGCGACGATGGCTTTCATGAGATCGCCGCGCCCAACTTGGCCAGCCGCCTTCATGCTGCCGGCAAGGCATTCTCAGGCTTCGCCGAGGCGGGATCGCCGCGCAAGCACAATCCGTGGGAATCCTTCGTCGACGCCAAGAGGGTCGGAAAATCGCTGACCAGATTTCCGCGTGATTATGCACGGCTGCCTGCGGTCAGCCTCGTTATTCCCAACCTTTCCAACGACATGCATGATGGCACCGTCATGCGGGCCGATGCTTGGCTGAAGGCCCATCTCCGCCCCTATGCCAATTGGGCACTCAGGCATAACAGCTTGTTGATTGTCACCTTTGATGAGGATGATTACCGGCTTGAGAACCGCATATTCACCGTGTTCTACGGAGCCCGAATCAAGCCCGGCCGTTATGTCGAGAGGATCGACCACTACACCTTGCTGCGAACCATCGAGGACATCGAGGGTACAGCACCGCTGGGAACCACAGTCGTCAGGAAGGCGGTCAGCAGCGTCTGGCAAGGTCGATAGAATTTCCGTTCCGTGGATTCCTGCCCCGACATGATCACCCAAAATGTCCGTCGAACTCATACTCGTCTGACATAGTCCTGGACAAACCTGGCAGCAGCCTAACAACCAGGCCAGAAGATCCAGACGCACTAAGGGGCCACAAGCCGGACCCAACCGATGCGACCAGGCGATTCTCAAACCGACGATTGTCGACGCGCCCGGGGTTCTTTGCTCGCTCGCCGGTGATTCATGTGGGTTATCTACCAGCACCAAGCGGCGGTAGGGGCGCGCGCGGAAGACAGGCGTTCTTCTTCAATTGGCTAAATAAGAAAGTCCTGTTTTTCTAATAGACAAAGTCGCTTATTCAAGCATAGAGTGAAAAGCTCGCGCGAAGACGCGAAGTTAGTATCGTCCTGGGGGAGCGATTGCCATGCCTCTTTATGGGCGGCTTGGCGCAGCCGCGTATTGGCTGTTATGCGCAATATTGTTGTGCGGCTGTGTAAGTAGCCAAGGTATCGTTGAGTTCGAAGCGTATAGAACTGCCACAATCAAGCTGTCAGAAACCTCGACCGCGATTCTAGATCAACTCGCGGTTCAGGAGCGTGCGCTCTTTCTCAAATCCGAAACCAAACTGCTCACGCTGAAGTTCGATCCGGACCTTTCAAGCTACTATACCGATACGGCCGACCCACCTGGAACGCGGACATTCAGGAATGCATTCCAGGCGGTCATCGCCTACAATGACTTGCTATATGGTCTTTCGTCCGGCCAGACAGCTGATGCCTTGACCGCCAAGATCGGTACATTGAATTCATCACTGGCGAGTTCAATTCAAAGCGCCGATTTCCTGTCGAGTACGACGCTGCCTCAGCGTGTCGTCATTTCCGCGGGCCTCCAGACCGCGTTCCTTGAGATTCGTCCGTTGTTGAGGACGGGGCTCGGCTTGAGGTCGAGGCAGAGATTTCGCGAGTACCTGATCGACTATTATCCAGCGATACGAAACCTGCTGGTCGGACTCAGGCAGAGTACCGGCAATATGTTTCTGGTCCTGAATGCCCCCGAGTTGAACAGAATTCGTGCAAGCGTGACCGGTCAGCCGAGCAAAGAAGATCTCGATCATATCCTGGCCTACCGGCGGCTGTTGGCGAATTGGGTCATCCTGATTGACGCATCGATCGCGGGCCTGGATGCCGCCAAGAAGTCGATTGAGGCGCCTGCCAGCCCGGCGGACGTGGTTGAGGGCCTGACGACTGCGACCCAGGAGCTGAATGCGGCATCGCTCGCTGCGCGCAAGGACTTGGCTGCATTGGCGACGAAATAGCGATCTCAGTCAGGAAGAATAGAGCTTCAGGTTGGCGGGAGGTGAAGGTGGATCAAACAATAGCGCAAATTGAGGAGGCGCGGGTACGCCTTCGCACCGCTTTCAGCGCTGCCGCCGGCAAGCAGGATGTCCAGCAGGGCATCCAGATTTCGCTGCAGGACCTGGCTGACTTGCAAGGGCAGATAGAGCTAGCTGGGATGATGAATGATGCTGCCAATGTAAGGGCACTCACCAGCATTCTCGACAAGGCAATAGCCGTCGTTCGCTTCGACATTTCTGGTTTTCTTGTCGAAGACCTCAAGACCCTGCGCCAACGGGTCGCCGGCGCCCCCGCTCCCGGGGCCGCGCCGGCTCAGCCGGCCCCGGACAGCAACCCGCCCGTGTCAGCACCCGCAGCTAGCGGAACGGCCCCTGTCGCCTCAGGAACGAAACCCGCGCCTGGCGGGACCACGCCTGCAACTGGCGGAACGGGGCCTGCCGCCGACGGGACACTGGCAACCCCTGGCGGCAATGGCCCGGCAGCAGTGCCTCCCGCCGCCTCCTCTCCCGGAACTGGATTGCCTCAACCAGCGAACCCCAACGGGCCGGTCATCAGTCTGTCGCAGTCCGGGCTTCGCCGGGTGAACGGACCGGTGGTCATGGCCATCCAGCTTGCCCTTATTCGCAACGGCCAAGCGATAGACCCGGACGGTGATTTCGGCGGTATCACTGCGGGGGCGTTGCAGCGCTGGCAGGCCGCAAATGGCCTTCGCCAGACCAATATCGTCACTGAGCAGCAGTGGGTGACGTTGACCGGCCGTTCGGTGCCGTCGCTGTTCGACCTATGTCTTGGAGTGACGTCCGATTTCGAAGGCACGAAGTTCGACAGGGTGGTGGGAAACTTTGACGATCAGGGGCTCACCTTTGGGCTTATCGGGTTCACGCTCCTCAACGGTGAATTGAAAGCGCTTCTGACCAGGATCGAGACGCTCAAGCCGGGCAGCGTTGCGATCGCCTTCGGTGCCCTCTATCCCGAGTTGATGACGGTTCTGGACCTGCCGCAGGCTCAGAAGCAGCAGTGGGCTAACACTGTTTCATTCGGGCCCAACCGCATGGAAGTGGCGGAGCCCTGGAAGAAAGCCTTCCTTCGGATAGGCAGCTTCCCGCACGCGCGGCGGGCTCAGATGGAACGCGCCCGGTCGGTGTACTGGGAAAAGGCCCTTGGCCATCTCGACCGTTTCGAGCCCGCGGGCAAGCCACGAACCGCTCTCGATGCCGCGTTCTGGTACGATGCGGCGGTGCAAAACAGTCTCGGCTCGGATGAAACCCAGCAGTTGAGCGCCGCCGGCGCCAGCAACCTGAGCGGATCCGAATTGAGGGAGCGCTTCGCGCAGATCATTTCCGACGGCAGCCTTCAGGCATGGAGAGATGACGTCCTCAAGAGAAAACGGACATACGTGGCCGGGACGGGGACGGTTCACGGCTCCACCTATGACCTGGCCGCCTGGGGCCTCGCTGACAGACCGATCAGCGCTGCGGATCTCGCCGCGCCGTCTTCGATCATCGACGTTGTCGCATCCGGTACCTCGGGCTGGAATGAGGGGACGCTTGCACCGGATGAAGAGGCAAGCGAGGTCTCGGCGGTGGAAGGCACCGCATCGGCACCCGTCGTTGTTGGCACCAGCCCGCACGCTGGCTGGGCCCTCTACCCGAAATTCGTAAGCTTTGTCGAGCAGCTCGGCCTGAGAAGCATCACCGCCGACGAGCTTCTCTTTCAGGGAGGCCAGAACCAGTCCGGCTCGTGTCAGGGTCTCAACACCTACCCGCCTGAGGAGCTCTGGGAAAACATCGCACCGACCGCGGCCGTCGTCGACAAATTGCGCAACGATCTGGCGCAGCCGGTCCATCTTTTGAGTATTTATCGCTCTCCGGCCTACAATTCCTGCATCCAAGGCAGCGCAGCCCACAGCCAGCACATGCAGTACAAGGCGATCGACTTTGTGATGGATGGCGGCAATCCCGCCTCCTGGAGCGCCAGACTGAAAGCTTATCGGGCAAGCGGAATCTTCAAAGGAGGGATAGGCGTCTACAGAACCTTTGTCCACGTCGACACGCGCGGCAGTAACGCCGATTGGACAGGATGATATGACGAAGGCGCGTTACCTAGGATCGAGGGCTGGATAGATGAGTAAGTTCTCGAAGATTGTCGGCATCGGCATGTTCGCTATCTTCTTCGCGCTCATTGTCCTGATCTATTTGATGGGCGCATGGAAGGTCACCGACTCGATCGCATTGCCCGCGTTGGCGATCACTGGAATTGTGGTGCTGTTAGGGTCTCTGGCGCTCGTGGCGGTCACGTTTTCCTATATGGGGATAGGTGACAAAACGCAGGCACTGGCGCTTCCCGAGGGCTCGGTGAGGGCCGTCATCGCGTTGTGCCTCCTGGTTCTGTTCGCGATACTCTCAATTTACCTATACGGCAAACTGGCCAGTCCGCAGCCCATTCAATCGTTCACGGAACTCACGGCCGTCGACAAGGACAATTTGATCAAAAGCCTGTCGCCGATCGATGTGGTTGGCGTCACCGGATCGGATGACAAGGGATTTACCGTCTATGTGCGGCAGTCTGTGCGCGCAGAAAGCGTGGATTTTGCCAAGCAGATCCTCGTGATGCTTGGAACGCTCGTTGCCTCGATCTCGAGCTTCTATTTTGGATCCCGCACGGCCGAGTCGACTACATCGAAGGGGACGACGGTTTTGTCCGTCGATGCGCAACCCAATGTGAGTTCGGTTTCACCATCCACCATTGTGCGGTCCCCCGTTGCCAAATCGTTGCTTATTTTTGGTCAGAACCTGGGAGGCATTCAAAACGTCAGCCTGACCAATGGGACCGCAGTGATCAGGGCTTCTGGCGTTACCGCAACACCAGGTGCAGTGACTTGCGACGTTAAGGTCGGGACTGACGCACCAGCGGGCACGTGGTCGATCAGCCTGTCTGACGCGGCGGGCAAGACATTCCCGGCGAGCCAGACGATCTCGGTGAGTTGATTTGCTGGGCGCGGTTGCGCAGGCCTTTTGCCCGAGCGTCGAATTGTTGGGCCGCAACCAACATCAAGTTGGGTGGGCGTTCGTTAACGGGTCGACGCCATCGGGCCAAAGCCTGTCCACTGTTGTATAGGAAGGCGATAGGAGGATAACCAGATGGCTAGCCGATACCGCATAATGCGCCTGTGCTCCATACGCGCAGGCTTGGTCGTGTCTGTGCTTGCCTTCCAGGGTTGGTGTCCGGCTGTGGCGGCCGGCCCGACTTTCGACAGCTATGCCGCCTTCGCGCAATCGAATGTACCGCAGGACATCCTCTCGAAAGTGCTTGCTCGCAATGGCAAGTCAAAAGACTACACGCAGGTTTTCGCGTTAGACGGTGGCACCGTAGGCATCGCCAATTTTGCCGTAGGCGGGTTGGCCAGCCTTTATAAGCTGATGGACACGCAAAAATATTTCGGTCGATCACAGGACGATATGATCGCCAACTACGCCAGCAAATGCAGACCCGGAAAGCACCGAGGCAACGATACGGGCTGGGGATGCTATTCGCAAAAGTGGTGGCGAGAGGGCATGGTTCGGTTCGTTCACAGTCCCGAGTCTCGCAATATACAGAACCAGGCATGGCTCGCTCAAATGAAGCCTACGATTGAACTCGCCCTGAAACACGGCTGGAGAGACAGTAGGAGCCTCGCGATCGCTACGGGAGTCGCAAACTCTGTCGGCGGTGGCGGCTTCGGGAAGCTTGCTGAAAAATACGGCTGGCTAGCGGAGCGGGTTTTGTCGGGATACACGGGCAAGAATGCTCACCGAATGAGACGCCGCGATGCGATTAACGCCGCCTTTCCTCCCTGAGTGAGCAATCCGGTCGCGACGCGATCAGGCTGCGCGGGCCGGCTGAATTCGACCAGGAACCGGCCCACGGTTGACGTCTGCCATTTCGGGCCTCTCAGTTGGAACAGCGAGTAGCCATCAGCGCTTGGTTCCAGCACGCGAGCGTGCGGTTGTTCGGGTGGGACGTGCCGGGCAATACGCGGCCGATCCGGCGAGTCTCGAGAACAACGTCGGGCCCTTGCAACGCGTCGATGCCTTATGCCTTCGGGTTGGCGATTGGCAGGTGATCTTTTTCCGAGGCGGGCGAGGTGGTCGGCATCATCAGGATCGCACCTCGCGGCAGCGGCTAAGGAAGTGCGAAGATGGCTCCGACTATCCGACCCACTTTTCGCCAAGCCGAGCGGCGAGGAAATGACCATTCTTCGGGCGGCGGATTTCGCGCCATGGAAGATGCGGTGGACGGTCGCCTCGACGAAAGCGCGTTTTTCCGCGGCCGGCGATGAAGAGCTTATGGCCGTTGCCGTCGTTGCTCTCATCCCCTGTGGCGAGAACCGCGTCCGAGTCTGGGTGAGCTTCGCGGCATGTCGGCTCGCGATCTCGCGGCCAAGGCCTACTTCAGTGTGGCGCATCCTTCGCAGATCGACACGGTGCGCGCGACGGTAGCTTCAAGACAAGTCAAGAAGATCACCAGGCCAAGTTATCCGACGAAACCGCCCCGCAGAAGCAAAGGATGACTGTCAACGCCTCGCAAGGCCGGGTCATCAATTTGTCTTGTTGATCGGCGTGACCGCGAGGTTTGTCAGCTTGTTGTTGGTGCCCTTCTCTTGCTCAAGGACATTGCTGAGCAGCTTGTGCGCCTCGTCATGCCCGAGGTTGTTTGCCCGTTGCCGCGGAGAGGCGCAAAGCGGCCGTTCGCGACGCGCCACCAGTCAGATTCGGTCCAAAGCGGTCGTAATACGGTTCTACAATCCGGGATCGACTGGGGTTCCTGGAAGCTTTTCGAACTTTCTGGATCGCGCCTCAGCCCGAATTGCGGCTGCTTATGGACAAAGTGGGACACTAGATTCGGTTTGGGACAATTTGGGAGGTCATCGACTTTCTGGCACGTGTGCCTTCCTAATAGCGCGTCAGCATGACCCCCCCGCGTTGTATATTCTGAACGGCAGCTTTTGCGTCGCATACCGGACATTGAGGGCGGCCCGCGGACATTTCTTGTCTTGCCGCAACCAGGAGCACGACCATGACCAACAGCATGCCGATCTCACGCCGCTCGTTCCTCGGTGGCCTCGCTGCCGCCGCGGTGGTGCCGGCGGCTGTCGCAGCCACTCCATCTCAAGCGTTCGAACCATCTCTGCCCAACCGCGCGTTTACCGGAGAATGGATCGTGACTTACATCGACACCGTCCCTGAGTGGTATGGCCCCGGCCTCTACGAAGTCGCCTACGAGGGCGGTCGCTGAATCTCCATCATCGAACAGGAGTCATTTCGGGCGGGGCGTAACCAGTATTGGTTCCGCTTCTCCAAAGACCTCGCCGGTCGCGAGGACGGCGGCACATAATCGATGGCTGCGACATCGCTTGCACTGATGGAGCTCCGGAAGGTCGGAGAGTTTAGATGCCCCGGAAAGACCTGATCTCAGTATCAGCCTCGAGCAGCGCATCGGAGGTCATTTGCCGGCGCCAGGGATCGGATCATTTGGTGGGATTCTGCCGCCACCGAGCGAATGCGTTTTCAGCGCCTCTCTTGCATCCGGCTGAATGGCAGCCCGGAGTGCTTTTTCGATCAACTCGCCGGCCCATTGCCTCGTCGCCACGGATGAAGTCCCTTCCGGCTCTTGAGAGAGAATGCCAACGCCGGCCGCAACCATGCTTGCGTCGAACGTCATTCTTGCCGAGAGGTAAGTCATCAAAGCAGCAATCAAGGCGGCGGCGATAACGCCGACCACGCCGAGCCGCGCCACGTGATGGTTTCGCTGACCCGCGCCACAAACCCCTTCATGTCCATTCACGCCTCCTGCATTCGTAGAAGAGTGGTTGGCGGATGCTTCACATCCGTATCGATCAGCTTATGGCCTTTCCGCTTACCACAGTTCCGTATGAAGTTGCAGCGGGCGTCTGTCACAACTTGCTAAATCTACGAGAGCAGCGATTTACCAATCGCGGCGGACCGTGGCATGTGCTTGACACTTCCCTCTGCCGGGCAGATCGTCCGATTGCTTGGGGGAGGGCATAGTGAACACTATCAAAACTGTGAGCGCCTTGTGTGCGGCGGCGCTCATTTTTGTGGGATGGACTCTGGGATGCGCTTTCGCCTCCGATGACGGCTTGGCTTCTTTCCTAACTTTGAACGGAAATTGCCTTAAGCTGATCGCGTTGGGCAAAGACATGTCGCCGTATTGCCGCCCGGTTCTTTCAAGCAACAATATGAGCGGTGGGCGCGTCCTATTTCATTTTACCCTGAGGAATGATGCAGTGCTCACGATTGTCGGCACGGATTTGCCCAATCCCACTCCAGACACCGATGCCATCGCGATACGGCGCATTCATCTGAATCTGGGGATCCAAGGGGTCGCTCCGAGTGAAGCGTCGGCGTCGGGCAAATGCACCTTTAACAATCCATTCAAAGGCCCAATGACTTTGAGCTGCAAAGGACGTGTCAACGGCAAGCCGTTAGTCGCTATCTTTAGATCAGACGGATTGCCGCCGCAGTAACAGCGCTCGCGCATCTGCCTCGAGATACCAAGTCATTTCTTTTCGACCGAAACTCGGACAAATGCTGGACAAATCCGGGACTTTTCCGGGACGAACTCGTTTTCGGCGCTATAGTCGCGACGGGTCCGGGAGGAACCACAAATGACCGACTGCGTAGTTGAAGAAATGAACGGCATGGGTGTCCTAAGGCGCCATCAGGTCGATGCCACCAGCGCAATCCAGGCAGCCGGTCAGGCAACTGGCAGAGCGATCGGCAGTGGCAGAAATCCGGGCACGCTTTGGATCCGTGTCAAGGACGTGGCGAAGAAAATCGAACACGAATTTCATTTCGCCGATTAGCAGGCCTTAGGGAAGACCCCGAGTCGGTGTGAGCGCGCCGGACCTGCGCGTCGACGGCGCTGTTTGCGGCAGCCGCGGCGCTCCCGAGATGATAGAGCTCGGCGACCGCCTGCCTTACCTTGGCGAGGAAACCGTCGATTGATCCCTTTCCACCTTCGCAGCGGCGGTCGTGGAGTTCAACTTGTCCATCCCTGCCAGCATGTGATCGAACGCATTGGGCTCGCTGCCGACCAGCCTGCCGCTGCCTTGCCAGCCCCGCCAACGGCTCCGCCGCCGCCCTGCGCCGCTGCCGCCGTGAGGGCGGCGGCTGCTTCGTTGAGAGCGGGCCCTGCTGTCACCGGCGCCCAGAGGCCAGTCCCGACTTTCCAACCGCCGAATGCAGCGAGCCCAGCCCCGGCGATCCCTGCACCGCCTAGAACCATCGGATCACCGTCGCGAACCTTCTTCGTGAATGCGTTGATGTGGTCTGCGAAGCGATTGAGGCCGGCCCCGACGGTCTCCATCGGCAGGACGGCGTCGGAGAGGTTCGCCTGGCTGTCCTTGAAGCCGGAATAGGCGGCGAATGGATCGAGCTTCTGCACGTCGTCGGCGGCCGACAGGCCGGCCGCGTTCGGCACACGCATTTCGAGACACCGGAAGACCTGCTGTACGTTGAGGATTGCGCCGATCACCTCGTCGATCGAGAGCCGGTTCGACGACAACTGCCCGACGACTCGAGCAAGCTCGGTCTTGTCCTGGGTGTTCACCTTGCTTTTCGAGCGCGGGCAGGCGCGTGTCATAGATCCACTTGATTGGGTTGGCGCCGAACTGCTCCTCGCCGACCCACTTGCCGTCCTTGCGCAGCTCATTTCTCTTGCGCGGCCAGCGCCTGCTTCGACGCTCGGCCGACGACAAACTGGTCGAAGCCGGCGCGGATGCTGTTGCCGGCGTTCGGGCCTCCGACTTCAGCGATCATCATCGGCAGGTACATCGACATGAATTCGTCGGAGCCGACCTCGCCGCCAGTAAGGCTGTACTTCACCGCCTGGTAGTAGCCCTCCGGATCGATGTCCTTCCCGAAGATCTGCTGCATCTTCACGAAGCCATTGAGCATCGAAACGTATCGATCCGGATCAAGCCGCTCGAGGAGGTTCCATCGACTTCGCAAAGGCTCGCACGCCTTGGGCGCCATTGCCGCCGGCGTTGTCGGGGACCAGTTACGCGCGGGCGTTGGCATCAGAGACCTTGAGCGCCGCCTCAACATTCGGCATCGAAAGCGTTGTTTCTTTGAGTATGTCGAGCTCGTCTGAGAAGGCCATTCGGTATTTGGCAGACGGCTCCTGCGCGCGCCGTGATTTGTGTTTGCTCGGATCCGCTGAGGCCCGCAAACTTTGCCTCGGCGCGCACGCGGCTCGCTTCGGAGGCTGCATTGAGGGCTTCTCGACTCCAAGTTCCGGCCATGTAGGCGCCAGTGTGGCCGCCGGCCATGACGTAGGCCGGCCGCAGCGCGCCTTTGAACGCCCGGCCGATACGAGAGGCCTCCTTTTCCGTCTGGCGCATGCTCGAGCGGACGGCCGCGAGCTCGCCGAGCGTTGCCGTCTTCCACGCGGAGATCTCGGATTTCTTCAGAGCGGCCGTGAGGCCGCGGGTGGAGATA
Source organism: Mesorhizobium sp. B3-1-6 (assembly GCF_006439555.1). Classification (NCBI taxonomy): domain Bacteria; kingdom Pseudomonadati; phylum Pseudomonadota; class Alphaproteobacteria; order Hyphomicrobiales; family Phyllobacteriaceae; genus Mesorhizobium; species Mesorhizobium sp. B3-1-6. The sequence goes on from NZ_VFTM01000028.1 coordinate 86,848, forward strand.
TCCTTTTGCAGATTGTTCCAAGACCGGCGAACGACGTCGGGCTCCTTCGAGCTCGCCGCCAACTTGTGCACGTCCATGAACATGCCCATGACCGGCTGCCGATAGTAAACGAAATAAGAATATCGAGTCTCGAGGCCCCTTGACCGCGCAGGAATATGTTCCTAATTATATACTTGACGTACCAATGTCCGATTCGCTAAAGCAGCCGGGACAGGCCGGCACTGAAAACGAGAATGAGATCACGCCCGAGATGGTTGAGGCGGGCGCATCTGTTTTGTACGAACTGGAGGGGGAGGCATCCAAAGAGCGACTGGCAGAGCTAGTTTTCTTGGCGATGTCAGCGGCCCGTTTATAGTGGCGTCTTCGATAACGCAGCAAAGCAGCCACAGGTTCATTTCCAGCCGAGACATCTCATCGGCCACTTGGCGCAATGTCGTTAGATCGCTCTCGAATGGCATGGCATCGAAGCTGTCTGGTTTTTTGCTCTTACGCGCTAGCGTGTCCTCTAAGGCGAAATTGTTGCGCATCCAAGCGTGTGAAATGGTGTTTCGGTTCTGTCGCGTGATGTCGTACGCTTGAAGCGCGTTGGATATGAGATCCAAGCCGTCAGTGTGATAGCCCCGCTGGTCTGCAAAAGTCTTGATGCGGATGCAGATCGCAACATCACCGAGATCGTGGACCAGCGTCCAAGCGTCTTTTTGCGAAAGGCCAGAGACGCCGCAAAAAAGATGGAAAAGCCAGAATTCGCATTCATTCCATCGTAAAGTAATCACACCGATAGCGTGAAGCCGTTCTGGCGATATGTTGCGCGAATTGGCGACTACCCAAGGATCGAGACTCATGTCGGCCAAGGAAGAATCCCCCAAAGACAAAGACCAGGAAAAGGGCGACGAGATTTTGCGCCGCCTTTTGAAAACCCCTCCCGATCATAAGACCGGGAAGGGAAAGCCTGTCGCGCCAGACGGCACTAAGGACAGCGAGGGAGTGCCAAGAGATTGTTAGGTTCAATGCCATCCGAGTCGGTCTTCAGGTACTTCCGGCCGTTTCTCGTATGAACATTAATCCAGACGGAATTACCCTTGGTATCCACCGTCCAGAACTTATCGCCGCCCTCAATAAGCGAGATTAGCTGGTCAATGGTTCGATACCACTGAGTACTGCCTTTCCCGCCCAAGCCTTGAATGCGGCGATCTGGATCGTCGTTATCGGGTTTATGGCAATTGACTTGGAATGTTTCGGCCATTGGTATTTTTCCTGTGTGGGGCCACAGGACGGCTTGACGGACTCACCGGGAAGCTTAATTTGGTGATCGTAAACATGTGCCTAGCCGTCCTGTGGCTGGGTTGCATCAAACGGCGGTGACTGCGAATCACCGCCGTTTCCAACTTTAAGGCGAAATCAACCGTGGAGTCTCCCGCACGAGGGGTTACTCACACGGTTTTTTGTTCGCTTTTCGTTTCCTGATTTGGGCTAGCTTTCGCGCCTTCTGCTTAGGCGTAACTGGCTTCACCAATCCGCCGATAGGTAAGGCGCTTGTCGCGGGCCATGCGAAGCAAATCTTCGGCGCGTTCTGCATCCGAGATTTTCAAAGCGGTGCGGCGGTTATAGCGGAAATCGAACTCAGCAAGGTAGCGGTGCAAATGAGCTTCGCCGCAATGCTGGTAGACGCCGACCATGCCGCGCTTGAAGACTGAGAACACGTTCTCAATCGTATTGGTGTGGACGATGCGGTCGGCTTCGTAGCGAACGTACTCGCCGCCAGTGTGCTTGACGGTAGCGTGATCCGCGAACTCCAATCCGGTGATCGGATAGAAGTTGGACTCGTCGGTCATAAGCGTCGATTTGCGGTCTGCATTGCGGACCAACACGTCGCGCACAGACTCCTTCGTGGCGCGCTCGACATGGAACATACGGGCTTTGCCGCCGCGCTCGACCAACGCCACGATGGAACGCTTGGACGAATTGGCGGGCTTGCCGCGAATGGTGCGCTTCACAACCCTGTCCTTCGGGCCAAAATAGGTTTCGTCGGCTTCAACGATCTTGCCCTCGCCACCAAGCGGGCCGGATGACTTAACGTCTTCCGCCATCGCTTCACGAATGCGATGCGCCATGAACCAAGCGGTCTTGTAGGTGACGCCAAGCATACGGTGCAGCTGGTGCGCGGAGATGCCTTTCTTGGACGCGCCTAGCAGATGCGTTGCCAGCACCCACTTGTGCAGGCCGATCTTGGAGCGCTCAAAGACAGTGCCAACGGTCACAGAGAACGGCAGGCGGCATTCGTTGCACTTGTAGACGCCGGGGCGAGTGGACTTGCCGGCAAGCTTGGTGACGCGCTCGGGATTGGCGTTGCCGCAATGAGGGCAGAACGGGCCATGCGGCCAATGGATAGCCTCCAGATGTTCGCGTGCCTTGTCGGCGTCGTGGTAAATTTCGTTGGTCAGATCGAACATTGCGGTAACTCCCTTGGGTTTGTTATCGCAAATTCGCTCTGGTACGTCAAGTATATAATTAGGAATATGTTCCTCATTTCAGCGTATGCCGGAACAACCCGAAACATGGCCGCGTGGTGCTGCCTGGACGCTGACCCACGCTCACGACGCGGGCCAGGTGGCTGGCATCCGCTGCGCTCGCTGCAACCTCAAGCGGTTCTACAAGCCGCTTGAGCTCCGGGAAGTCATCGGCAACGTCACAATCGACGAGGTGCAGGGAAAAGTGCGCTGCCAGAACTGCGGAAGCCGGGAATGGATGGAGGCCGAGCTGTTCCATCCGACTGGCGAGCAAGCTCACAAAATCCGCTTCCGGCGCCTAGTCGAGATCCGCTGGGAAAGGCGCGTTATTTGGCGGGACGAGGCTTAGGGTGGCGAACTTCCCAAGGCGCCGTGAACGATCCTGCCCACATGCCCCGCTTGGCCGCTCGCGCCTCGCTCTGCGCCTGTGCGTACGCGCCGTAACTGTATTTCCGCCAGTCGAGCGCGTAGCCCTGGCGCACCAGCCATTCCGCGATATCCACAGCGTTGGCGGTGCAGACGGCCACCATGCGGCGCCAACGGTCTCTGCCGACTTCGATGCAAGACGTTGGCCGATTTGCCTTCAAGAAATCATCCAGCGCCAAGGCCGCTACCTGTCCGCATCGATATTTCTTGCCGGCGCCGTCGACGCAGACTTGATCGCTCTCGGGAGCGTCGATCCCATTTAGGCGGATGCGTTCGCCGTGGATTTCGATGGTGTCGCCGTCGACAACAGAGGGCACGCCGACAAGGGGCGCCGCGGCGGCCGGGTGAGTCGATCCGAGACAGGCAATCAGCACCAACGCTATCGAACCCGCAAACGCTCGCGAATATGCCGAAGAGACCGTTACAGCAGGAGCGGTCATTTTATCGCATCAAGCATGATGACGCGGCCGGCTGCCCCGCAGAGCTTGATGCCCAAGTTCACGGTCCGGCCCTTCCGAACCATCTTCTGCAAGGCTGGGACGACCCAGCCTTGCGCTAACATGCTCGCGTTCTGCAGTTCGTCGACGTCAATGTTGATCAGCGTCCGTTCACCGCTTTTTTCCGCTATGGTGAACAGGACGGGGACCGTCTGCATCTCATTGTAGCGAACTGCCACGATCCGTCCGCTGGCGCGGCCCGCCACACATGCGCCGCCGGGCGAAAGGTTCGACAATGCAACCGCAGCCGTCATCGCCTTGTTCAGTTTGTACCCTGGCTCCGCCCGCGCCTGCGGCGAGAGCATGACTCCGACGGCTGCAATCGTGATGACCCACTTCATGGCGCGTTCCCCCTTCGACTGCGACGGTTGTGCCTTTGTTTCGCTTTGGCGAGTTCGGATGCGATGTAGGCAGCCGACTCCTCGCTCGCTCTCCTCGTCTGCTCCCTCAACCGCTCCAACTCTTCAGGCGGCAGAGAGGAATGCGGGCGTGGAAACGTCGAACTGGCAGGCGGCACCTTCGCTAGCTTCCAAGTATCGGCCGGCTCAAGCGGTCTGTTTGAACGAACCGAGTGCCAGATGTAGCCCGGCACGACGCCGAGAACTATCGCCAACGGCATGGCCCAATTGCCGTGGTCGAGCCCGCCGACGCCGCCGTGCCAGGAGCATGCACCGCGGTGTCCAATGGACGCCAAGTGCCATCCGTCACGACAAATGTGCTCGCCGACGAAGGACGACAAGCCGATCCTCGACACGATGAAGGACATCAGGCCCACGGCGATTGGATGGCCGGCGAACGCCTTCATGGCTCAGTCGTCGAT